>DASSRO010000220.1:0-55632 GCA_035701745.1 Candidatus Sulfotelmatobacter sp.
GTCCTGCAAAGGTGCCGCACCCGTTGCCTGCATTGGGAACGGTTCCTGGTGTTAAGACGTTTTGAGCATGCGTCGCCCCTCGCGCATTGTTCCACAATGAAAACAACTGATTGTAGAAAGGGATAGAAGTCGGCGATGTGCTGGCCAAGTGAGCGAGTGTGGCGGCCTCAAACTGAGCACTGGGAATGTTGACCTTGGTGCTGGTGGGGAGCAGAACCCGCACGCCTTCGGTGTTGATAAAAAAGAAACTCTTCTCTTTACGAATCGGCCCGCCGAGCGAGGTCGCCCACTGGTTCGCATTGTCAAATGGACGCGGCGTACCGGTTTGGTTGTTGAAGTAGTTGTTGGCATTCATTGCACGGCCGTTCCACCAATAAATCGCGTTGCCGTGCCATTTATCAGAGCCGGCCTTGGTCACATAGTTAACGTTGGCGCCGGCCAGGCTTCCGTACTCGCCGGAGTAGCCGTTGTTTACCACGGTCGCCTGATCGATGTCATTCTGGCCCAGAAGCAGGTTTGTCGCCCCGCTATTGTTCAGATTCAGAAACGGGTCGTTCTCGTCCATTCCGTCGACCGTAAACAGGTTTGAGGTTGCGGGCAGACCAAACGTAGACGAGTTGCCGTATCCGCCTTGGGTGTTCATGACCGCGCCAGGAGAGGTCTGCACGATGTAGCTCAAATCGTTGCCGGGATTCGGGACTTCGGCGATCTGTTCCGCCGAAAATGAGGTGCTTAAGTCGGCGTTTTGGGTTTGAACAACATCTCCGCCAGCGTTGACTTCCACCGTTTGAGTCGCTGAAGAGAGTTGTACCTGAACATTTAGCGTCGTGGTCTGGCCGACGCTGACTGCGATGCGTTGTTGAGACGCCTGAAAGTTCGAAGCGGACACAGAAATGGTGTATTCTCCCGGGCTCAACAAAGAGAACCGGTAAGAGCCTTGGTCGTTGGTGTTGTGACTCTGAGTCGCGCCCGTCGCATTATTTTTCAGCGTGACTGCAGCATTGGGAATGGCTGCACCGGACGGATCGCTGACGACTCCCGTGATGTCTCCTGAGGTAAGGGATTGGGATATAGCGGCCCGCGTCAGGAGTGCAACCAGGAGGCAGGCGAAGGCACAAAGGAACAGATATCGGTTGGACATAGTGGCGATCTCCCCAAGAAATGTTTGTGGTTGTCGAACATTGCTTCTCGTCGCTCCACGGGACCTGAGGCTGCCCGAGGGCTGTTCTAAGAAGTTTGTTCGATACGACCCACGCTAATGCAATTGTGTTTCCACAACAGTACGCGTCGGACAACCCGAGCTAGTGTGTATTTGGTTCAGGTTGTATTCACGGTTCTCCGCAATGGCTTGCCGCTGGCAGGTGGTCGTGTCCATGAACTGACGCCTTGACGATGGACCGACTCGAGTTGGATTGCTATCGTTACGGCTTGATGTGAAGGACGCCCGCATCGAGGAGGAATGAAACTCAGCGGGTACCATTCGAACGATGTTTATTAATACGCTGTGATTAATTACGCTGTGTTATTCGCGCTGTCGCCCCCGGTGACGTCGTAGGTCGCGCCCGAAACCATGCGGGCTGCGTCGGAAGCAAGAAAGACTACTACGGGCGCCACATCTTCGGGCTCGATCCAAGGTACGCCAAGGGGCGACCTGGATATGAGGATGTTTCGCGCACGTTCCTCTTGCTCAGCGGTCGATAATCCTTTCGGCGACTGACCCGCGGTTTCCAGGACTTGTGCGTAACGCTCCGCGTGGCGAGTTAGAGGCGTATTGATAAGTCCAGGAATGAGAGCGTTGACAGTGATGTTATATCGACCTAGTTCCAGGGCCGCTGACTTCATTAACCCGATGATTCCCCATTTAGACACCGAGTATGCAGCTCCGAATTTGGTACCATGCTGTCCCTGGGTCGAAGAGGTCAAGATGATGCGTCCCCCACCACGCTTCACAATGTATGGCGCGAAGGCTCGCACAGCGTTGGCTGTGCCGGTAAGGTTGACGTCGATCGTGATCTGCCAGTCCACATCCTCCATTTCAAGAAGCGGATGGAAGCTTTGAGTGCCGGCATTCGCGAACAGCATATCGATGCCGCCAAATTCCTGTTCCACTCTGACTCCCGCAGCCCGCAGGGCCGGCAGGTTGCGCTGGTCGAGTTTGATGCCCAACCAGCGTCGGCCGGTGGTTCGCACCAGTCGGCCGGTTTCCTCCAAATCTTCCGGCGTCGATGGCTCAACGCCCGAGCGCGGATCCACCGGCGCGCAGATATCGAGCCCAACGATATCGGCGCCTTCGCGCGCGAATGCAATAATTACCGCCCGCCCAATCCCGCGAGCGGCGCCTGTGACCACGGCCACTTTGCCTTGTAGTCGGCCATTCGGCAGCGATGTTGACGAAACTGCCGTCCGCGGCCGATTCTGGCCTGCTCCAGACTCTGTAATCCCCGCTAGCATCGGAGTAACAGCCGTAACCGCGGCCATTCCCCCAATCCCGGAAAGAAAATTCCTGCGATCCAAGGCCGGTGTTGCAGAAATTTCGCTCTCACTCATATCTGCCTCCCAAGCGTGTGTTATTTCAATTCGAGCGCCCGTGCGCCGCATTTTCGGGGGTGGTTTTTCCGGCGCTCTGCGAGCTTTTGAGCGATCTAAGATATTTGACAATTTGCCATCGCTGACGCTCCGATAAAGCGCTCCAGGACGGCATCCCTTTGTCGACAGCCCCGGTTGTGATAAACCAGAAGACTTCTCCGTCCGACGCTGACTGTGTAGGCCCTTGAGCGAGAGCCGGCATCGCGCCGCTTCCTTGTCCGTGCGTGCCGTGGCAAGAACTGCAGTTCGCGGCGTATAACCTTGCCCCTGCTGCGATAGCTGTTGCTTGCGCCGCATAAGGATTCCTCAGATGCATGCTTGAGGAAGGCGCGCCATGAAATTGGGAGTCTTGCGCATGCAGGTAAGCTGCGAGGATGGCCCACAAAATCGCAATTGCTAATGCTGTAAGAAATGATGAACGACTGCTATTTGACAAAGTCACTCTCCGAGTTTGGCATTGTTCATCCGTCACCCGTCTGTGCAATCAGAGCGTGGATAAGCGTTAATACGGTTAACGAAAGCAACTGGCTTGCCATCTCGCCTATCTGTTTCCGTGGAGTTAAAACTTGTCCGGCGACTCCTCGCGACCGAGGTTCAACACTTGCGTCAATATACGGACATCGTGGAAGCGCAATCCCGTTGTGACGTACCCGCAAGAAAATCCAAATAGAAGGCGACTTGAGCTTACTTAGCTTCGCTCTGTGAGGTGGCATGCGGAATGCAGAGCAACCGCAGGGAGGGGATGATGATCAAGCTCAAAGTAAACGGGACGGATCAAAGTTTCGATGGCAGTCCCGAGATGCCCATCCTCTGGTACTTGCGTGACATCCTGGGATTAACGGGGACGAAGTTTGGGTGTGGGATCGCGTTATGCGGCGCCTGCACTGTTCATAAAAATGGCGAAGCCATCCGGTCGTGCGTTACGCCGATCAGTGCTGCGGAGGGCAGTGACATTCGTACGATTGAGGACCTTGGGGCAAACGGCCTCCATCCCGTCCAGCAAGCCTGGATGCAGGTCAACGTTCCCCAATGCGGATATTGTCAGTCTGGACAGATCATGCAGGCCGCTTCGCTTCTGAAGAGTAACCCGCATCCTTCAGATCAGGAAATCGAAGACGCGATGGCGGGTAACATCTGCCGCTGTGGAACCTACCAACGGATTCGCCAAGCGATTAAGCTGGCCGCGGGAAAGAACTCATGAGCGAGATCAAGAATGTAAGTCGTCGGCGGTTCCTGCAGGGTGCATTTGGGGCAGGAGCTCTCGTTCTCGCCGCACGGTACATCCCGCCAATGCTGGTGCATGGGCACACGGCAGGCGCTCAAACCGATGCGGATCGCGCAGCGTTCCATCCCAATATATTCGTCGGAATTCAGCCGGATGGAACGATATACATCGTGGCTCACCGTTCGGAGATGGGGACAACCATTCGCACGTCCCTGCCTCTGGTGCTTGCTGACGAGCTCGACGCAGACTGGAAGCGCGTAAAAATCAACCAAGCGATCGGCGACAAGCGGTACGGCGACCAAAATACCGACGGATCGCATTCTATTCGAAGTTTCTATGACACGATGCGAGAGTGCGGCGCCGCCGCGCGCTGGATGCTGATTCAAGCCGCGGCGCAGCAGTGGAACGTCCCGGTCTCGGAGTGCACGACCGAGACGCATACCGTGGTTCACAACCCAAGTGGCCGCCGTGCGGGCTACGGAGAATTGGCCTCCGCGGCCGCCCGCCTTGCCGTTCCGAAGAAGGAACAGCTCACGCTGAAAAAATCCTCACAGTGGCGCTACATCGGTAAGGGAATGACAAGTGTTGACCTGGAGGATCTCTGCACCGGCAAGGCAATGTACGGAATGGATGCGCGCATGGAGGGAATGGCCTACGCCTCCATCGAGCATCCTCCGGTTTTTGGCGGAAAAATAAAAACTTTGGACGATCAGGAAGCGTTGAAAGTTGCGGGAGTAAATCAGGTTGTTCAGATCGAGCCGTTCAAGCCGCCTTGTGCATTTCAGCCTCTGGGCGGCGTTGCGGTGATTGCGGACAATACGTGGGCCGCGTTTCAGGGACGCAAGAAACTGAACATCACTTGGGATAACGGGCCTAACGAGTCTTATGACTCGGCTGAATACAAAAAAGAGCTAAGAGAAACAGCGCATAAGCCAGGTAAACTTATCCGCAGCGTGGGCGACCCGAACCAAGACTTCCCTTCTGGCAATAATGTCTTTGATGCTGACTACTACGTTCCGCTCCTGGCCCACACTCCAATGGAGCCTATGGTGGCCTTGGCTGACTTCAAAGACGGAAAACTGACGGCGTGGGCGCCGAGCCAAAACCCTCAGGGGGCACAGGCGACCATAGCGTCGGAACTTGGCATTCCTATCGAGGACGTAGTCTGCCACGTCACGTTATTGGGCGGCGGGTTTGGAAGAAAATCCAAGCCTGATTACATTGCCGAGGCGGCCGTATTGTCGAAGAAGCTTGGACGCCCAGTAAAAGTCGTGTGGACCCGGGAAGACGACGTCAAGTTCGATTATTACAACGCCGTGGCTGCGATGTACATGAAAGCGGCCGTCGACGAAAAAGGAAAGCCCACAGCATGGCTGCAGCGCTCGGTATTTCCACCGATCACTTCCATCTTTGACGTGAACGCCGTCTACGGCGATCCGGCGCATCTTGCACAGGGTTGGACCGACTTCCCTTACGATTTACCCAGCATACGCATCGAGAACGGCCCTGCTCCAGCCCATGTCAGGATCGGCTGGTTGCGGTCGGTGGCCAACATCTATCATGCATTTGCAATCCAGTGCTTCACCGACGAACTCGCGCATCGCGCGAAGCGCGATCCCGTAGAATACATGCTTGATCTTATCGGGCCGTCTCGCACGTTGGACTTCACCAACGTGCAGTATCCAAACTATGGTGCGGATTACAAAACATATCCGTGGGAAACAGGCCGGCTGCGGAGTGTCATCGAAATGGTGGCTGACAAAGCTGGCTGGGGCAAAAGGAAAAGCACGAAAGGCCACGGCTTTGGATTTTCTGCGCATCGCAGTTTCCTGACATATGTAGCCACAGTTGTAGAAGTGGAAGTGAGCGATGACGGAACGATCAGAATTCCGCGGGTCGACACCGCGGTCGATGCCGGGCTCGTTGTAAACCCAGAGGCCACGCGCGCGCAGTTCGAGGGAGCCGCGGTTTTTGGTACGAGCATTGTTCGCAGCGGAGAGATCACCGCCAAGAACGGTGTAATCCAGCAATCCAATTTTAACGACTATCCTGTGGCTCGCATCAATGAAGTCCCGGCCCAGACGAATGTCTACATCACCGAAAGCTTCGCGCCGCCGGCCGGTGTCGGAGAACCTGGAGTGCCACCTTTTGTCGCCGCGTTTTGCAATGCGATCTTTGCGGCCACGGGCAAGCGCGTCCGCGATTTGCCTCTGTCGAGCAATAGCCTGTTCGCATAAATCCAACCGACAGGAGACTTGTCTATGACTGCAAATGAGAACGATCCCACTCCATCATGCCCTGATCATTCCGATGGATCGCCTGCGCAAGACACGGCGAGTCAGACTTCCAGTTTGAACCGGCGAGAATTTGTCGGCATGGCCGCAGCATCCCTTCTTCTGGCCGGAAGCCTAAACGCTTCCACAGAGAAGAACGCCAAGAACGGGATCCCATATAGGACGCTGGGCCGCACTGCTGAGAAGGTCTCGTTGATCGGCCTCGGTGGATATCATTTAGGCAAGCAGAGCGATCCTGAAGAGAGCATTCGGATTATTCGTACGGGAATCGATGAAGGGATCAACTTTCTCGACAACTGTTGGGACTACAACGGCGGAGAAAGCGAGGTTCGCATGGGCAAGGCCTTGCGCGACGGTTATCGGGAGAAAGCTTTTCTGATGACGAAGATCGATGGCCGAACCAAGACTGCCGCCTCCGCCCAGCTGAATGAATCGTTACGGAGGCTGCAAACTGATCGCATTGATTTACTGCAGTTTCATGAAGTGATTCGGGATTCTGATCCAGACCGCGTTTTTGCTGAAGGCGGTGGAATGGAGGCGGCACTCGCGGCCAAAAAGGCGGGCAAGGTCCGCTTTATCGGCTTCACCGGCCACAAGAGTCCGGACATTCACTTAAAGATGCTGTCTACTGCTGCACAACATGGCTTCAGGTTCGACGCCGTTCAAATGCCTCTAAACGTGATGGACGCGCATTTCAACAGTTTCGAAAAGAAGGTCCTCCCGGTTTTGGTTGAGAACGGTATTGGTGTGCTTGGAATGAAGCCGATGGGCGACCACTTCATCCTCGAGAGCAAGACCGTTTCAGCGATCGAGTGTCTGCATTACTCGATGAACCTTCCGACTAGTGTTGTCATCACTGGTTGCGATTCCCTGCCGATCCTGCAGCAAGCCCTCCAGGCGGCCCGCAGTTTTCGGCCGATGGACTCTCTGCAAGTGGCCGCTGTCCTGGGAAAGACTTCAAAGGCCGCCGTGGACGGCCAGTTCGAACTCTACAAGACAAGTCATCAGTTTGACGGCACGTACGCCAATCCACAGTGGCTCGGCTAAGGCCCTCGACCGCAGAACTTTTGAGAGGCGCGAATAGCGCAACGCGGCTGCAGCAGGATCAATAGTCATATCGTGGCAATCCGGCAGCCCCGTGCCGCGAGTTGCGCCGTTTGTGAATTAAAAAGCCACCTGCTCTTCAAGCTTCAGTGCCCAACTGGCTGGCTGGCGGTCCGCTCGCACGAATTAGCAATTCCGGCAGCTTCATCATGGCATCGGGTTTCGCGAAATGAGCAGCACATCCTGAAATTTTGAGTTCGGGCAGAATGGACGCATTCGATGCCGACAACACAATAATTGTTTTGTGTAAGAGTCCCTATTTCGACACTTTTGTCAATCAGAGTCGACTTACGGACAATCGCAGCGCCAATGCGGAGCGGAATACCCCAGGGAATCCCCGATCAGCCATCATGGTCTCAAAAATGCTTTCCCGCGGGAGGGAGATGGCCTTATGCGTACAAGAATCGCAAGCCGTGCCGTGGTCACGATTCACGTCATTACTCAAGTGGCAATCGTGATCGCGATGGGGATGATCTTAACTGTGATTGGCACAAGCATTTATGGAATGCTCAGCGGAACGCATTGAACGAGGTATTAAACCCGAGACTGAGATCTTCGAGAGAGCCCTGCTTATGGACTGGCGGAAGAACGGAGTCAAAATTGTACATGCAAAAGAACTGGACATGAACACGCCCCAGACGTCGGGCATGACTCGAGCTGCGGCAATCACTTACGCGAAAACCGGAGCGAATACTTTGTGGGCTGGGACCATGGTCGTGCAACCTGATGCAAAGACAGGACCGCACCATCACGGAGAACTGGAAACCGTCCTGTATGTGTTGAAAGGACGAGTGCGAATGCGCTGGGGGGATCAATTGGAACTCAGTGACGAAGCTGCCGCCGGAGATTTTATTTACGTGCCACCGTATGTGCCGCACCAGGAAATCAATGCTGATCCCAATGAAACGTGCGAGGCCATAGTCGTGAGAAATGGCCAGGAACCCATCGTCGTGAATCTTGAGTTGCAGACGCCGGAACCCGCGAGCGCGGGCCACCGAGGTATGCCCTTTCATCCCGATCGGTGAATTTCTATGAAAGAACTCTGTGCCAGTCTTTTCGTCAGACATTCGCGGCCCCGCTCCTGCTTCTATGGAGATTCTGTCGCTAATAATGTGAACGAGAACAAGGGGAATGGGACGTGGCATTTGGAATGCTCTCAGCTGAACACCGCAAATCACCGCGAACCTGAAGTAGCTAGGAGGAACCGTGAGTCGTACGAATCGTACAGAAAGACTCTCATTGCTCTCGACAGCGGGTTTCACCGCGCTCGCTTTGCTAATGACAGCTCCAAGTGCATCGGCACAGCGTCATCTGCCACCCCAAGCCAATGTCCAACTTCCAGCCGGTTATCAGATTCCGATAGCCGATCAGCCGTGCATCCTGCCAGGCCAGAGACTCAACCTTCAATGCATCATCGCCAATGATCCAGACGCAAAGAGAGTTCGGGCTGAAGAAGCCATGCTCGAAGCTCAAGCTTTGGTCGCGGCGAAGTCGGGGTCGCTGGATCCTTACCATCAAGTTCAAACTCTCGGCGAGCTTGAGATCTTCGATCCCAACTTGTCGGTGAACAGGAACCTCGCTTGCAGCTACTGCCATGACCCGGCGGCGGGTTATGCAAACGGAGTATCGATCCTTAGCATATTCACGGGCGGATCGAATCCGGGCTCGGTTCCAATCACAGTGCCTGGCTCCTATCCGAACAACCGGATAGCGAAGCGCAACCCGCAAAGCTACACGTACGCCTCTTACTTCCCTCCCCTCCACTTCAATCTGAGTCAAGCCGATTTCTACGGCGGCAACTTCTGGGATGGGCGGGCAACAGGATACAAGCTGCAAAATTCCGCAGCCAACCAGGCACAGGGTCCGCCATTAGACACGCAAGAGATGGCTAATCCAGATTCTGCGTGCATAGTGTGGAAGCTTTCCAAGAGCAGCTACAAATTCTTCTTCGAGCAGGTGTTTGGTGTGGGCTCGCTGGAACTTGGCTGGCCTTCCAACGTCGCGCAAATCTGCAGCACACCAGCTGGCGCTGCTGTCCTCGAAGGAAACCCAACACCGCTTCAACTCAGCCCCACCGACCGTACTCTCGCTAACAAAGACTTCGACGAATTCGCGCAGGCGATCGCCGCTTACGAGGGTTCCGACAGCGTCAGTCCCTTCACGTCGAAGTTCGATTACTATCTTGCGGGCAAGGCGACCCTGACTACACAGGAACTGAACGGGTATGACTTGTTCCGCGGCAAAGGAAGCTGCAACACCTGCCATCTGGATGGACGGTCCAGCACTCTCCTGGGAGGAACCGATACAGGCCAGGCGGCTAGTGTTCAACCTTTGTTTACTGACACGACGTACAACAATCTTGGCCTCCCCAAGAACGTAAAGCTCCCGTGGTATGGGGAAGACACTCCCGACCAATGGGGCTTTACCGCCAACCCGCTCGGCTTCGGTTTCACCGACGAGGGAATGGGATTATTCCTCGACGGCTACTACGGAGCCCCACCCGATTTGAATTGGGGACTGCTGTTGCCGCAGTTTGAAGGTAAATTCCAAACTTCAACCGCACGCGACGCAGCCCAGGTGCCCTACCCTGGATTCGTGAAGGCATACATGCACAATGGCTACCTCACGAGTTTGAAGCAGGTCGTCCACTTTTACAACACGCGCGATGTGTACCCCTTCCCCGTTCTGTCTGGCAGCTGTCCCTCAGGGACGATCGAAAAAGTGACCTGCTGGCCTATGCCGGAAGACTCCAACAACGAAAACACAACCATTGGCAAGTTAGGTTTGACTGATGCCGAAGAAAACGACATTGTCGCCTTCTTGCAAACTCTCGTGGACGGCTACAAACCGTAGCCCACTTCCACAAAGTGGAGTGGACCATAGGGTTTTGTGGTTCACTCCACACTCTTTCTTCGATGAACGAACTGCTATTGCAATACTTCACACGAGGTGCACATATGAAACCAGCAAAGCCATCACGCCTCACAATCGCAATCGCGACACTGACGATAAGCTTACTTTTTGCGCAATCACGCTTAGCCAGCGCACGCCAAGGCTCGAGTTCGAGCCAGACTAGCGCTAACCCAACGCTTGAAACCGTCACCGATTCGTTGGCGTTCATCAGTTGGACTACGCCCAATCCGGGCGGCACAATCTTGCACTATGCCATCGCCCACTATGGCAAAGATCCCAGTCATCTCGACTTAACAGCAAAGTCTCCGACCAGAATCAACCTGAGTCGCAGCGACATGGTCTTCCGAGTGCGCATCGGCGATCTTGAACCGGGCACAACGTATTACTACAAAGTGTCTTCCGAGCAAGCGTCCGGGCTCTCCGATCCGGTAACCAGCGGCGTGAACAAGTTCACAACCCGACCCGCCAACTGGATGAGTGCAAGCAAATAGCACGGGCCCGCGTGAAAGCGGTGCCCAGCGCGATAAGGTCAAACGCTCCAATCGCGGGACGATGAATTACCCACTGCTGAGCAGTGTGAGGGGAACAGAATGGCGGAAATCGGGAGTTTCGCGCTCTTATTCGCCTTGGCTTGCAGTGCCTATTGCATGGTCGCGGGTCTCGTGGCCATTCTCAGCAAGAAGCCTTTTGCCGCGTCCCTGGGCGAAACGGCAAGGCGTGCCGGCATCGTTACATTTGCCCTCGTTTTTCTGGCCGCAGTGATCCTCGTGGTGGCCGCCTTCCAGAATAATTTTTCGATTGCTTACATTCTTCATCACAGCAATCGTGATCTGCCCGGGCCTTACAAGTTCGCCACCCTCTGGTCCGGGCAGGAAGGCTCGCTTCTGTTTTGGGCGCTGTTGCTCTCTGCGTACGGATTGGTTCTCCGGCTTCGATACAAAACGGATGTACAGCTGTTTGCCAGCGCATCGGTAGTCATCGCCGCAGTGCAGATGTTCTTCCTGCTCTTGTTGATTTTTGCAGCGCGGCCGTTTGCTGTAGTACAAGGGGCGCCGCCCGCGGATGGCAATGGCCTCAATCCATTGCTGCAATATCCCGAGATGGTGATCCATCCGCCGATGCTTTACCTCGGATACGTGGGTTTCACGGTACCGTTCGCATTCGCGCTTGGTGCTCTTGCCATGCGGTACCCGGGCGAGAAATGGATCGTTATCACTCGCCGCTGGACAATGGTGACCTGGGGATTCTTGACCTGCGGCATTTTTCTGGGCGCTCACTGGGCTTATTCCGTGCTCGGGTGGGGCGGCTACTGGGGCTGGGATCCCGTCGAGAACGCTTCGCTGATGCCCTGGCTAACTGGGACTGCTTTCCTGCATTCGGTGATGATGCAGGAAAAGCGCGGCATGCTGAAGATGTGGAACATCTGGCTGGTCTTCGCCACCTTCTGGCTTTCCATTCTCGGAACTTTTCTCACCCGAAGCGGGATCATCAGTTCAGTTCATGCGTTCGCACAATCTTCAATAGGAGACTGGTTCGCGTGGTTCCTCGGGATCAGCCTGACTGTCTTCGTCTTCTTCTTCTTTAAGAACAAATCGCAACTGCGCAGCGAACACAAACTCGAATCGCTGGTCTCCCGCGAGTCCAGCTTCCTCTTCAATAATCTTCTTTTCGTGCTGCTTTGTTTTACCGTGCTGTGGGGCACATGGTTCCCGAAGATTTCGGAATTAGTGCAAGGCAACAAAGTCACGGTCGGCGCCCCCTTCTACAATCGCGTCGCGATTCCGGTTGCGATGCTGCTGCTGATACTTACTGCCATCGGCCCACTCCTGGCGTGGCGCAAGACTTCCCTTGAAAGCTTGCGCCGCAACTTCCTGTGGCCCGCCGTCGGCGCCATCGCACTTGCATTGTTTCTGATGATCACACCGCAGTCTTGGGGGACACCATTCGGCCTGAAACCCTGGGAGGATATCTCCTATTTCTATTCGCTGATGGCCGTAACCCTCTCCGTGCTGGTCACCCTCACCGTCGCAAGCGAGTTCTACCGCGGCGGGCGCGTGATCTCCCAACACACCGGCCAAAATTTACTCGCATCCATGGCACAACTCATGCGCCGCAACACGCGGCGCTATGGAGGATATGTTGTTCACTTCGGTGTGGTGGTAGTCATTATCGGATTCGCCGGCGCAGCTTTCAATCAGGATAAAGAACTGGAAATGGGATACGGAGACAAAATGACCATCGGCTCCTACACGCTGGTCTGCCGTTCCTATACGGACGATGATGCTCCCAACTTTGCCAGCCAGTGGGCCGTGCTGGACGTTTATAAGGGCGGACGGCAGGTCGACACCATGACCCCGGTCCGTCGTTTCTACAAAGCCAGCCGCCAGACTTCAACCATGCCTGACATTCGCTCCACTCTTGGCGAGGATCTCTATCTGGTTTTCGAAGGTCTGAACCCGGATAACGGTCACCCCATTTTGAAAGCCCATGTGAATGCCCTGGTGATGTGGATCTGGATCGGTGTCTGGATCATGCTGGTCGGCACCGTGCTGGCTCTCATCCCAAATGCGCCTGCTCAAGTACGCGTTCGCGCTTCTGCGCGTTTAGGTTCCATGCGGGCCGAGCCCGCGGTTACAGGAGACTGATGTTCAGAGGAGAACACTCGCGGTCCAGGCTACGCGCGCGGAGTGGGAAGACCCTGTTCGCCGCAGCAGTCTCTGCCGTGATGCTCGTATTGATTGGCGCTGGCGACCCTGCGCCGCGATTTTCGCAACTCGGCCACCGGATGATGTGCGTTTGTGGTTGCAGTCAGATCCTCTTGGAATGCAACCACGTAGGCTGCCCCGCCTCTGACTCCATGCGTAACGAACTCATGGCGTCTCTCGCGCGTGGCGGTAGCGACAGCTTGGTCGAGCAAAGCTTCGTACAGAAATATGGACCCACAGTGCTGGCCGCTCCGGCCACCCAGGGGTTTGGCAGCGTTGCATATCTTATTCCTCTGGCCGCGCTGTTTTTTGGCTGCGGTTTGATTGTGTTGGTGATTCGCGCCTGGAAGAATCGCCCAACTCCGGCCATCGCCGGTGGCCTTCGTCCCGTGGGCGGCACACGGCTGGAAGACTTCCGTGATCAGGCTCGCAGGGAGACGGATCTATGATCTCGCTGATCGCATGCCTGATGATCGTTCTCGCTTCGCTGGTTTATGTTTTCTATCTTCCCGGTGCACTGTTTGTTGGGCCGCTGCGAACCCGCGCCGCATATTTGCGCGAGCGCAAGGACGCGGTCTATGAGAACCTGCGCGACCTCAATTTCGAGTACAAGGCCGGAAAACTTCCTGACGTCGACTATGCGTCACTCAGATCTTCCTTGCAAGACGAAGCCGCCACTCTACTGGCCGAAATCACCCGCCTGGAACAGGGCACCGGAACGGCAGCCCGCAGGCGGAGCACACTTTGAAAGGAATGCGTGATGAAAACTCCACTGCAAGTCATCCCGAGAGAGCGACTTTCTTCCACGAACGGACGGCCCTTACAAACCTGGGTGCGGTTTATAGCCGCTACCAATTTGCACAAAGAGGGCCGATCATCCTTCTGTGCAGTTCTCATCGTGCTGCTCTTGAGTTCGCTGGCTGCCGCTCAGACTCTAAGCGGCGCGGTGAAAAACTCCACGACCGGCAAGCCATCCGTCGGAGACGAAGTCATTTTGCTCAAGCTAGGGACTGGGATGGAGGAAGCGGGCCGCGTTCATACCGACGCCGATGGACGCTTCAGTTTCAAACTCGGCGACCCGCAAGCGCTATACCTGATTCGCGCACTCCATCAAGGCGTGACTTATCACCGCGTCGCGCTTCCTGGAACCAAGTCGCTGGCGATTGAGGTTTACGATGTCGGAAAGAAAGTAGAAGGCGTGCAGGTGCTTGTCGATATCATGCGTATTGAGAAGGCGCAAGATCACATTGTCGTGACCCGTGATTTCGGCGTTCGGAATACTTCCAACCCGCCCCGCACCCAGATGAGTGATCACAATCTTGAATTCTACGTTCCCGACGGTGCACGAATGATTGCCGATTCCGCAACAGCCACCAGCGAAAACGCCAACCCTTTGAAAATAGCTCCCGTTCCCGAACCGGAGAGGAATCGATTCTCATTCGTATATCCGCTGCGCCCGGGATTCACGCATTTTGAAGTGGCATACCAACTGCCCTACAGTGGCAACGCCATTTTAGATCCCAAATCCATTTATCCTTTGCAGAACTTCGTCGTCATCGCTCCGAAGGCGATGCAGTTCCGCGCAAGTGCCGCCTCGGCGACCTTCAAATCGATGAGGAATGCGAAACAGCCCGACGCCGTGGTGATGGTAGCAGCCAATACCAAGGCGGGTCAGAACCTTGCCTTTAGAATCTCTGGAACGAGCGCACCCCAGTCCGCCCAAAAGAACGCTTCGGAGCAGCCGCGCCAGAGCGCAGAGAATACCGCTATCCACATTACACCCGAAGTTGCCGAGAAACGTCCTGGTGGCGGTTTGGGCCGACCGATTGACGCTCCGGATCCCTTACAAAAATATCGTTGGTGGATTTTGGCTGGTTCTACCGGAGTTCTGCTTCTGGGGATCGTTTATATTTCATCGCGGCGTCAGTCCCTTGCACTCGCTGGTACCCGGCATAACACTCGCTCCTCCACAACGCTGCGGGCAATCGAAGGCAATATTATGCCGAAGAAACAATCCGCTCTTGTTCCACGTCCTGCTTCAATCCAGATGGAAACACTCAAGGAAGAACTGTTTAAGATCGAACTGGAGCGCAAGCGCGGCCAGATTTCCCAAACCGAATATGAAACAGCCAAATCCGCGCTCGACCAAACCCTGCTTCGTGCGTTAAAGCACGGAGTACAAAAAGCCTAAGGCTTTGAAATCGGCGGCGGTCAGTCCAAAGCTTTCGGTAGAGTGAAATGAAAGCTTGCGCCCCGGGGAAAGTTATGAGCGGCCCACAATCGGCCGCCGTGTGATTCGATGATGGAGCGGCTGATGCGAAGCCCCATTCCGGTCCCGTTTAGTTTAGTCGTAAAAAATGCCTCGAAGATCTGTTCCGTGTGCTGGTGGGGTAGCCCTACGCCGGTATCATTGACGGAAACAATAACTTGGTCGGATTCAGCGCGCCGGGAAATAATCGTTAGCTCCCGCCTTTGATCGGCATCTTTGGTCGCTTCGATCGCATTGATGATCAGATTCATCAGGACCTGCTGCAGTTGAACGCGGTCGGCCGTAACCCGGGGAATATCTGCTGCAAGGTCTGTCTTGACCAATATGTGATATCGCATGGTCTCGCCGCGTAAAAGAACGATCATCTCTCGAATAATCTCGTTTACGTCGACGAGTTCCCTCTGCGAAAGACCTTTCTGGAAAAGCTGGCGGATACGGCTCACAATCTCGCCCGCGCGCCTTCCGTCTTTCACAATTCTCATGGCAGCGGCGCGCGCTTCTTCAACGTTGGGCGGATCGCCAGCCAGCCAGCGCAGGCAGGTATTAGCGTCGGTGACAGTGGCGGCGATGGGTTGGTTCACTTCATGTGCCAGCGAGGCGGTCAGCTCTCCCATCGTGGTTACGCGGCTCACGCGGGCAAGATCTGCCTGGGCCTGGCGCAGGGCCTCTCGCGCCTCCTCCGCCTTCTTGCGCTCGGTAACGTCCATCATCGTGCATACGAACTGCTCCACCTCACCCGCGGCATTGAAAACCGGATGGCCGACGGTCTGAGTGTATTTGACACTACCGTCCGGAAGCACAATCCGGTGTCCCACTTCATAATCCGACTTCTCAAGGATCGCTTGTTCCTTGATCTGTTCGACTTTGGCTTGGTCCTCGGGATGCATGCGTTGCAGCCGATCTTTCCAGGCCGACAGCCCGTATTGTGGATCAAAACCATAGATGCGGTACCATTCTTCGGAAAGGTACAATGCGTCTCCGTCCGATACGCGCCACGCTCCGCTCCCCGTATGCGTGAGCTTCTGTGCTTCTGCTAAGTAGGCCTCGCTCTCCCGAAGCGTCTTTTCCACCCTCTTTGTTTGGGTCACGTCCATCACCGCTCCGATGAACTCGACATTACCCGATTCGTCACGTGACCCGTGAGCGACCACATGAATATGCTTGATCGAACCGTCGGGCATCAGCAGCCGATATTCATGGTCGAAATCCTTTCCATCCCGCGTTGCTTGCTCGATTGTCTGTCGCACTGCAGCTAAGTCTTCAGGATGAACCCGACGGAGAATATCCTGCACATCGGGTTTAATAGTCACCGCATACTGAAAGATCCGAAACGTTTCCTCCGACCAAATGATTTTGCCGAGAGATGGCCTCCAGCAAAAGCTGCCGGTATAACTTAGCCTTTGCGCTTCGGCCAGATAATCTTCACTCCGCTGAAGCCGTTCTTGCGTGAGCTTGCGTTCAATCGCGATGCCGGCGAGGTGAGTGGCCATTTCCAGCGCACGAATTTCGGGCAAAGTCGGACGATGTGGCGAACCGTAATACATGGCAAAGGACCCCAACGCGTTTCCCGAGTGCGAAAGGATGGGAGTGGACCAACAGGCGCGCAATCCATGCGGTTCGGCAACGTTTCGATACGAGGTCCAAAGAGGATCTTCGAGAATGTCGGTGACTACGACAAGTTCCCGGAGGTATATCGCGGTACCGCACGATCCCGCGTTCGGTCCAACGCACAGACCGTCGATAGCCTCGCTGTAAGCCTTGGGAAGGTTGGGCGCGGCACTATGCCGCAGATGCTTGCCATCCTCGTCGAGAATCAACACAGAACAAAGCAAACCGGTAAACTGCGCTTCCACCAGGCGCACCAACTTCTCCAGAATCTCCGCCAGCGGCGCATCGCGGGCGATCATCTCCAAAATTCGGATCTCCCCCTCGTGCAGCGCCTCGCTCCGCTTGCGCTCAGTGACGTCCATCACTGTGCCCACGAACTCGACTAAGTCCCCTTTAGCGCTTAAAACGGGGTGCCCGATCGCATGGACATCCCTGACCTCCCCACCGGGGCGAACGATGCGGTAATCCAGTTCGAAATCCGCCTTGTCACGGGATGCAGTTTCGACGGCTTCCTTGAACTTGGCTTGATCATCCGCATGGATGCGTTGTAAGAATGTCTCAATTCGCGGTCGTCCGTCTTGCGGATCAAAGCCCAGCAGGCGGTAGCATTCCTCCGACCAGTAGCGAATTTCCCCCATCCCTGGAGCGCCCGCCCAACTGCCGGTGTGGCTCAGGCGCTGCGCCTCCGCCAAGTATGTCTCGCTGTCGCGCAAAGTCTTTTCAGCCTGCTTTGCAGCGGTAACGTCCATCACCGCTCCTACAAACTCTATGCAACCGGACTTATCGCGCAAGGCACGAGCCACAACCTGAACATGCTTGATCAAACCATCCGGCATCAGCAAGCGATATTCGTGGGCATAGTCCTTCCCGTCCTGGGCGACCCGTTCGAGGGTTTTTTGTACAACGATCTTGTCTTCCGGATGGACTCGTTGAAGCACCAGTTCTACGCTAGGCAATGTCGTTTGGTCGTATTGGAAGATCCGAAAGGTTTCTTCCGACCAGATGATCTCGCCGCTGGACGGCTTCCAGCCGAAACTGCCGGTATGGCTGAGACGTTGCGCTTCCTCCCAGTACTCCTGTCTTCGCTGATCGGCGCTGCGTCGTTCGGCCAGAACGCCATTTTTATCGTGGAGAGGCAGAGACACCATTCCGTTGTCATCATTCTTCGCTGCCACTAATCACCCCCGGTGAGGTTCTCCGCAAGTTTCGTGCCGACAGCACGAGCGCATATCTTGGCGGGAGCAGTGGCAGGACTCGTGGAAGTATGACTGCGAAAGGTGAGAATTGCCCACCTTCGGATATCCCGAAATGATTCATCGACGCTGGAAGGAAACAGTCCATGGCCGGGACGGCAGACCCTATTTTAAACCCTAGCCCAAATAGCAGTGTCGGTACACACACGCCTGGTCCCGTGCGCTAGAACTGGGCACTTTTTTAGACCGTTTAGAACGAATACTTTAACGAAAACTGGATCAGGCGCGGGGTACCGACCACCGAAGTGATGGGGGCCGAACCGACCGCTGCCAGCCCTGTTCCCTGCGCAGCCACCACGGCTGAAGGAGGATTGGCAAAGGACGGATGATTAAACAAATTGAAGAAATCCGCCCGGAAGCGCACGTTCTGTCCTTCAAGAACTCTGACAAGTTTCTCCATGGTCAGATCTACATTCTTTTGCGGCGGGCCGATGATGCAGTTGCGTGGTGTATTTCCGTAGACGGTGGCATCGCTGTTTCCACCCGTGGAAAGCGGAGCGAACGGATCTGAAGTATAAGCTGCAGGATTTACCCAGTTCGCCAGCCGTGAACGAATACCTCCTGAGCTGAGGGCATTTCCGCAGCCGAACCCTGGGCTGAACGTGGCGGTCGAGGAAGGACTCGCCAGGTTATAAGATGTCCCCCCGGACGGATCAAAGACGGTAAAGGGAGCGCCCGATTGCAACGTTATGACTCCACTCGTCACCCAACCGCCCATCACGCCCTTCACGAACTTCGAACTTCCGGCCAAGGTTGGCAGGCTATAAACCGCGCTGGTCACAAAGCGCTGGCGGCGATCGAAATCCGAAAGACCTCGCGAGGCACGGGCATCGTTCTGGTCGTTAACGCGAGTGACAAATGCCACCGAGGCGGTCGAGACGTCGTCTATCGATTTTGAGAAAGTATAGGCGCCTTGAAAATACAGTCGGCTTGAGAAGTGGTGGCCGAGAGTGGCTTGCAAAGCATTGTAATGAGAATCGGAGTTGGGAGAGAAATCCTCAAAATTCGCCGAATTAATTCCCAAGTAAGGCACCCGCGCCGGCGAATTCTCTGCGGTCGAATCCACAATGCTACAGGAACCGGGCCCGCCGGAGCAGGCGTACGGGATAGTTACCGGATGCTGAATGGTCGCCAAACGAGCCTGATCGTCATCGATAGTGGAGCGCAGGCGCGAGCCCTTGGTCCCAACGTAGGCAATATCTGCAAACCAGTCTCGGCCAATCTGGCGCTCAATGCTGAAGTTCCATTGCTGAGTTGTGCCCACGACCCAGTGCAAGGGCACGACCAGTTCGATCGTACTTTGAACCGTCCCGGTAAAACCGGGCGAGCATTGTTGGAGCAACGGAAACGAGCAGGAGCTGAAGCCTGTGAAAAATGAAGGCACTGGAACGAAAGTCTGCGTCGGACCTGCTCCAAGAGGAGGAATCGGAAATGCCCCATTAGCCGCAAACAGATTGGCCAAACTGCCGGCCCCTGGCAGGAAGCCTACTTTAAATGGAAAAGTCGGAGGCGTAATCGCAAGATTATCCGCGGCGCCCAGGTCCTCGCGCACGGAGTAAATCCCGTAACCTCCGCGAATAGAAGTTGTGTGATGGCCACCTACATCATAGGCAAAACCGATGCGCGGCTCCCACACTGTGGCGTACTCGTTCTTGAGACCCGCCTGATTCAGCGTCCCGGTAATGCCACTCAAATTGAACTTGTTTACGCACTTGGGATAGACGAATGGCTGCCCAGTTGTAGGCGCCAGAGAAGGGTCGGTATTGCCCGTGTGGCAAAGCAGGTCAAAGGGCGCACCGATAAACTCATTTCGAAAGCCCAAGTTCAAAGTCAAGGTTCTGCTGGCCCGCCAGTCGTCCTGCACAAACCAGGCGCGGCTCGGAACCCGGTAGTCGTGATTGCCCAAACCACCACCAGCCATGGCGAGCAGGGGAGAGCCTGAAAGAAATCCCTGGAAATCGGTTGCAGGAGTTGCCGGAGGGGCGGGGATAAAGAAGACATATCCATTGTCTCCGGTCGGCAAACTCCGCCGCACCGCCACCCGGTCGATCTCGCCACCTAGGCGGAACTGGTGCGCTCTGCGGGTCCAGCTCACAGTATCAAGCCACACAAAGTTATCGGATAGTGCCGACTGCAACTGCGTGGTATATGGCCCGAATTCAAAAGCGCCAAAGTGCAACCGATACATGTTGGGGTCTCCCGCCTGGCCATTGACCCCGGTCGCAGTTGGCAGGTTAATGCCGACTTGCGCTCCCGTCACGGGTGCCCGGTTATCCAACCGATCGCTGATGATATTGACCCCAAAGCGGAACTCGTTCAGCAGTGCGTTGTTAAAAATATGCGTTTCGGTGAGGCTGCCGAAGCGGCTGTGCAAGGGAATGTCGAGGGGGAAATCCAGGTTATTCACGCCCGGCTGCCCGCCAGTTTGGATTCCAAAGTTATCGGCACCGAAAGGCTCGAACGTATCGGAATCCGACCAAAAAAATCTTTCCAGCAGATGGTCCTTGCCGCCCCGAAACTCCCGATCCCAGTTCGCGGTGAATTGATCATCGGTAAATCTACCCGGCTTTGTGACCACAAACGGAACCGTCGTGCCGCATGCGGTCGAGGAAGGGACATTCGTGGGAAGGGGGAATAGGTATCCCCCAGCGCTCGCGCCGAACTGGTCGCTTTTGACGTTCAGGATATTAAAAGCAACCGGATCGATCGCTGACCCGGCGTTGCAGTCCGTCGCCATCAGGCTCGCGGATTGCCTGTCCTGGATCGGAATATATGGAATGCTGGGCGAGTTGACGAATGTTCCCGGTGAAGCGCCGCTGCGTTGACGCGTGCCCTGGTAGTTCACATAGAAATATCCCAATCTTGCCTTTGGTCCCACCGGACCGCCCAAATCCCCGCCGAAAATATTTTGTTGCACCACTACTCGCTTCAGAAAATAATCGGTGGCGTCGAGCGAAGTGTTCCGAAAATACTCCCAAAGATCCCCATGCACGCTTGAGCTCCCGCTTTTCAGAGTCGCATTAATGTTTCCGCCGCCGTTACGTCCCTGCGACGCGTCATAGAGACTGGTGCTGACCTTGAACTCCTGGATCGAGTCTGGATTGGGGAGTGGGGTGTAGGTCAACTCACCGAACGCGTAGTCAGCCACCGAAATTCCGTCAATCAAATAATTGTTATTGTCTTCCCGTCCGCCGTTTACGTGGATGTAAACTGCGCCGCGCCCCAGTTGCGATGCGTTATTCAAGTCGGATGACGCCCCTGCCGACAGCGTGAGCAATTGTTGGAAGTTTCGTGTAGCGAGGGGCAAAGTAGTGATCGTGGTCGAACCGAGTGACTCTCCCGTGGTTGCGTCGGTGGTGTTAACGTTTTCGACCTGCGACTGAACTTCGACCTTCGTTAACGTAGTTACTTTTAGCGTCGCGGTCATGCGCGTGGTTTCGGTAATGCGCACAGTAACTCCGGGAAACCGCGTATCGGGAAAACCGGGTGCAGATACCTCTATCGTGTACAGGCCAACCGGTAAAAGGGTGGCTGTAAACAATCCGGAAGAGTCCGACGTAAGCTGGCGCACGACTTCAGCAGTAGCCTGGCTCTCGATACGTACCTTGGCGTTCTGGATCACCGCTCCAGACACATCTTGAACCGTGCCGCTGATGGCTCCCGTTGCGCCGCCCTGGGCCCAGGAGGCGCAGGATAAACAAGAAAGGATGGCAACAATCGCCAACATCCGGTTGCGCAACATAGTTCCCTCCTCGGATCAATATTGTCGAGAGTGCCTAGGGGAAAACAAAACAACCTCGCAGGGATTGTTGCTGAATGACCGCTGTACTACGAAGACGCCTGAAGCCAGCGCCATGAACTTGCAGGAAGTTAACCTGCAACAAGTCTGCCGCTGGATTCTCCCGAATGTCAACCGATTTCGACCAGCATTGTTTGGAAGCTGAAGAAAGCAGCCACAGCATTGGACTGCATGCGGTAGAAGCGTTCGGCCACCCAGACCAAAGCAAACACGAAAAGAAAGTCGACTTTACGGTTTCTTGCTGGGGGGCAGATATTTCTTTTCAATAGATGCCACGACAACATAGTTCGGATCGACCATTTCGTTGAGATGGATTTTCCCCACCTGCGACAGCAGTTCGTAAGCGTCGAATTCCGACAGCCCATAATCTTTGTGGATCCAGTGCACCAGCTCCGTAAAGGCAATGCGCAGTGCATCGTCCAGCGGACGATACGCCCCCACCGTCATGATGGAGTTGTCATTTTCAAACTGTGGCCAGGAGATGGTCCGACCCTTGATCACACTAAGCTGCAAGCGGGCCTTCAGCGGTACTTCGATCGCCGAACCTGCAATCTCGCCATCGCCCATAGCGGCGTGCCCATCGCCGATATACAACAAACCGCCGTTCGCATTCACCGGCAAGTAGATTGTGTTGCCAACGCTGGCTTCGGGAGAATCTAGGTTGCCTCCGAATTCCGCAGGAACGACTGAGCTGCGGGCCTCGTTTTCCGCTGGGGCGACACCAATGCAACCGAAGAATGGATGCAAGGGAATCTTCACGGAAAAATCAGTGTCGAGCGCCTTGAACGTAGCTGCGTTCGCCGCATGGTCAATGTGGTAGAACCATATTCGCTCAGGCAGCGGCGGATGCAGCATCGGCGTATAGTTGGTCTCGTTGAGCGCCCCAAATCCGAAGGAAAATGCGCCGACGCCGGTGTCGCCATCCACCTGCAAGTCGAGGATCTTCACCGCCAGCGTATCGCCAGGTTCCGCACCGTCCACATAAAACGGTCCCGCCAGTGGATTGTCTCCCTTCACCATGCTTAGCTTGTCGCCGGGTTTCTTGAGCACATTGCCAAAACAGTCCAAGGTATTGGTGTCAAGAATATCGCCGGAGTGTAGCCGCGCCACCGGCTCCGCCGTCGCAAAGAGGTATTTCACGTTTTGGGTGGTCGTCGTGTAATGAACAACGTTCTGAGCCTTCATTGAACCAGCCAGAAGTATGAGAGCAAGAAGGCGAGCGATCATAGATCCCCCAAATTGGTGCGGCTTTCTTCGAAGCAGTCAGAAGTAATTGTTGCCGCTTGTGGGCTGGCAGTCTAACACAGATGATCACCCGGCATCGCCGCCGTAGAAGCTGGCACAGATAATTCAGCGCGTTGTTGCGGTGCTCGAGGGAGCGGGTGACGGTCCCAAGTCTGCGTAAAGAAGTTTCAGATCCAGTACGATCGTCGTCGCGTTTCCCCTGGGAGTCATGCATACGGGTCCGGTGTATCCTTCCCCACCGCCCAACTGCCCGGGCTCGCAGTTGTCAGTTTGAGTCGCTGCGATCACGCGCCCGGTACACTTCGGTCCGTCATAATCCTCACCCGTGCTGGAGGGATTCCAACACTCTTCGTTCTGTACGACAGGTGGCCAATTCGTATTCTCCACAGCGTTTAACAGTTCGGGGAAATTACGATCGTCCACATTCGCCGCCCCTGAAAGATTTCGGGTTGAAGGGTCTGGCGTACCCAAATTCTCGAACAGGAACGTGACTTCCCGAGTTGTAGTCAGAGTGACAGGATCGCCGTACACCGGCCCCGCGTAAGCTTCGCTAGGTTCGGCGTTTACGCTCCGGTCCACGCGCGTCAAAGTCAATTCTCCATCGATTTTCAGTTGGCCCGCCTCCGTTCGCACGATTCGCTCAGCCTTGAAAGTGAGCAGCGTGTCGTTGGTCGCATTAGGAATGTAGCCTGCGGCCAAGATGCCGTCACGAGTGACGCTTTCTCCCCATCGTTCATTTGCCGGATAGATGCTGAGATTAAAGGCGGAGTGATTGAGAGCAGTTGCGTCCAACTTCACCTTTCCGGCCACCCGCGCAACACCCGTATTCACCGCGTCCGGGTCAGCCGCGGAGCCTTGAAACAACCGCGCGCTGGAGGCAGAGGAGTCGAGAGACCACAAACCACCTTGGGCCAGGACCAGCGGCGACCCAAAAACAGAGACCAAAGCGATCACGACCGCTAACCTTCCACTTTTTAAGGGCTCAAACATTTTCCTCATAGGATGAAGAGCGATTCGCTTTGGTTGAGTCCTTTCTTCGTTGGCACTTGCCGAAGCACGACACTTGCCAAACTGGATACACGAAATCCCCTTGGATGAACCACAAGTATTCTGAGGCCGCCAGAAGTGAGTTGTTACCGCTAGTCGCGCAGAAGGACTGCGCGGGTGCGTTTCCTTTATGCACGAGCCCCGCGAAGGCTAGCGTGACCGTAGGATGACACGTGACTGACTACCGACATCAGGTCCGACAGTCGCCGGGAGCCGCAAGTCCACTTTTCCTACTCTCCCATCGCTATTCAGTCCAATTTTGTGATGTCAATTGGACCACCACTTGCTATGAGCCGACATTGAGAAGCTGGGAAGCACCTCGCGGCCGCATTCGCTCAAGTAAGGGGTTCCAGTTGCAATCACGTAGTCCAACTAACTGGCGGAACTGCAACTTTTCGTTTGTGATCTTGACATGGAGCGCCTGCCCAGCGTTTGCCGGCGCAACCGCGCCCTTGAGTCCGACAAATATCTTTGCGCCCGCTTCCACTCCTGCAAGATCGATTTTTGGACTTTCTCTTTTTGTTCTGGCGGTCACGGGAGCGATTTTCCTGGTCGTGTTCACGTTACTGCTTTACGCCGTAGTCAAATTCAAGAGGAGAAAGAATGACGAGGGCGAGGAACCTCCGCAGGTGTACGGAAGCAATCAAGTGGAATTGGCGTGGACTATCATTCCGATTCTGATCGTCGTCGCTCTTTTTATGGCGACAGCGCGAGTAATCGCCCTCGTCCAGAAGACATCGGCGCCGAACAACGCGATCGCAGTTGTAGCCATCGGTCACCAGTTCTGGTGGGAGTATCGCTATCCGGGCTTGGGCGTGGTCACGGCAAATGAACTGCACGTACCCGTGAGTGATCCGTCCCATCCGACGCCGACATTCATCCAGTTGCTATCCGCCGATACCGACCACAGTTTCTGGATTCCACGGCTCGCGGGGAAGACTGATTTGATCCCGAACCATCCCAACACGATGTGGATAGACCCGCAAGAGACGGGAGTTTTCCTGGGCCAGTGTGCCCAGTATTGCGGAACCCAACACGCCAAGATGCTGCTGCGTGTCTATGTGCAATCGAAGGATGACTTTGACCGATGGATCCAGCGGCAACGTCAGCCAGCCTCCGTCAGTGACGCCGTTTCACAGGGCCAGCGAATATTCGAGACCACGGCCTGCATCAATTGCCATACGGTGCTGGGAACCGTGGCGAATGGGCGATTCGGTCCGGACCTTACGCATCTGATGAGCCGTGACACGATCGCGGCCGGAGCGGCCCCGAATACGCCTGAGAGTCTCCGGCTGTGGATTCGAAAACCAGACGCGATCAAACCAGGATCTCTGATGCCGGCGATGCAGTTGAGCGACCAGCAACTGGACGAAGTGACCGCCTATTTGGAGACACTCCGTTGAATACTCCGTTTAAGACTGTGGGGAGATCGTTCAATGTCGACTGATGCTCTTGCACTCACGAGAACCGTGCCCGCGCCGCGGCCGATAGTCGACACTCTTCACGACTGGGTCACGACCGTCGATCATAAACGACTGGGCATTCTCTACATCATTTTTGCCTTGGTGTTTCTTGTGATTGCTGGAATTGAGGCGGCGGTGATCCGCATCCAGTTGATCCGCCCGCACAATAATTTCGTTTCGCCCCAGGTCTTTAACCGGATGTTCACCATGCATGGCACAACCATGATTTTTTTTGTGGTAATGCCGGTCTTGTTTGGATTCGCAAATTATCTGATCCCGCTCATGATTGGGGCGCGAGACATGGCTTTTCCACGTCTGAATGCCTTCAGTTTATGGATGACGGTCTTTGGCTGCCTGCTTCTGTATTTCAGCCTGGTGGGCGCCAATGGTCTATTTGGAGCGGGCAATGCACCCGACGTTGGCTGGTTTGCCTACGCACCTCTGACTTCCCAGACGTTTTCCGTCGGCCATAGCACTGACTTCTGGACGTTGGCACTCCTGGTCTCCGGCTTCGGCAGCATCGGGACGGCAATCAACATTGTGGCAACCATCCTGTGCATGCGCTGCCCGGGTATGACGTTAGCAAAAATGCCATTGTTTGCCTGGCTCAACCTGATCATGGCTGGACTGGTGATTCTCGCCATCAGCCCCCTGACCGCGGCGCAGATCATGCTGCTGGTTGATCGCTATCTTGGCGGACATTTCTTTGACACCCAGGCCGGGGGCTCCGCTGTGATCTGGATGCATTTTTTCTGGATCTTCGGACATCCGGAGGTCTACGTCCTGGTCCTCCCTGCTTTCGCTTTTGTATCCGAAATTATCCCGGTGTTCTCGCGCAAACCGATCTTTGGTTATTCGGTAATGGTCGGGGCCACCGTGGCAATCGGGTTCATCAGCATGAGCGTGTGGGCTCACCACATGTTCACCGTCGGTATGGGTGCCAACGCAAATGCGTTTTTTGTTCTGTCGACCATGGCGATTGCGGTCCCCACTGGAATCAAAATCTTTAACTGGCTCGCGACTATGTGGGGAGGAAAAATTGACTTCAAGACTCCCATGCTGTTTTGCGTCGCCTTTCTCTTCCAATTCCTGGCCGCCGGGCTCACTGGAATTATGTTGAGTGCCGCGCCTTTCACCTGGCACCTGGCCAATTCCTATTTCGTGGTCGCGCATTTTCACTATGTAATCGTCGGTGGCATCCTCTTCGCTCTCTTCGGTGCTTTTTATTACTGGTTCCCGAAAATGTCGGGGCGCATGTACAGCGAAACCCTCGGCAGGATACATTTCTGGCTCTTCCTGATTGGCTTCCACCTGACATTCGACTTCATGCACATCCCCGGATTGCTGGGAATGCCGCGGAGAATTTACACCTACGAGCCCGGGCGTGGTTGGGACATATGGAACTTCATCGTAACCATCGGAGTTTTCTTCCAGGCTGTCGGAATATTAGTTTTCCTGGGAAACCTCTTCTGGTCCTATTTCCGAGGCAAAGTCGCTGGGCATGACCCGTGGGACGCCTGGACGCTCGAATGGTCCACGAATTCGCCACCTCCTGTCTACAACTTCGCCGCCATCCCGGTAGTCAAAAGCCGCCGCCCGCTCTGGGACCTTAAACATCCCGCCGATCCTGATTGGAATTATGAATAGCGGAGAAACTCTCGTGAGTGCGACTTCAATGCCGATGGACGAACGGAGCATCGAATGGGATCTTCCAGATCGGGGACGCATTGCAATGCTCTCTCTCATTGCCGCCGAAGCCGCGATTTTCACGATTTTCGTGGTGGCATACCTCTTTTACATTGGCAAGAGTCTCGCGGGCCCCACCCCAAGAGACGTTCTGAAGGTTCCGATCTTTTACACCATCTGCTTGCTCGCCAGCAGTCTCACGATTCACTTAGCTGTAGCTTCCCTTCGCCGGAACAGCGTTCGAGGTTTTGGGGTCTTATGGTTCTCCACCATCCTACTCGGCGCAACCTTCTTATATGGGACAGCCAGCGAATGGCACCGGCTGATTTACCAGGAGGGACTGACGATCAGCACAAATCTGTTCGGAACAACTTACTACTCTCTGGTGGGACTGCACGGATTTCACGTCGTGGTCGGGCTTGTAAGTCTTTCTTTGGTGATGGCATTCACGCTGCTCGGAAGGGTCAAGCCAGAGCACGCTGAACGGATCGACATCATGTCTCTGTACTGGCACTTTGTCGACGTCGTATGGGTGGTGGTCTTCACGGTCGTGTATGTGGTTGGACGATGAGGCAGGAACTGAAAGATGGCATCAGAAATATTTGAACCACCTCCGAAGACAGAAAGGGCTGTGGGGACGGTCGATCTGCCCGCACCCACCGCATGGCCGATCGTCCTGGCTTTTGGCTTTGCCTTGCTTTTCGCGGGATTAGTGACCAGCATCTCCGTCAGCATTCTTGGCGCGATTTTCGCGGTTGCCGGTTGCGTTGGATGGTTTCGGGAGGTCCTGCCGCATGAACAGCACGAATCCATCTCGATCATAGGCGTGGTGCCACTAGTCGCAACCAGCCGCCCGCGCGTTGCCAGAGTCGAATGGAATCGGGAGGAACTGCAACGGGCTCGACTGCCGCTGGAGGTTTATCCAATTTCGGCAGGTGTGAAGGGCGGCTTGGCTGGCGGCATAGCGATGGCTGTTCTCGCTGTGCTTTATGGAATTATCAGCGGCCATGGTGTCTGGTACACAATTAATCTTCTGTCGGCTGGATTCTTCCCCGCCAGAACGACCACCGAGCAAATTGCGGCATTTCAGTGGGACGCATTGATCGTAGCGACCATCATCCACCTGATTTGTTCCTCACTGGTTGGACTTCTGTACGGGGTGGCACTTCCAATGTTCCCCCGGAGACCAATTCTGTTCGGAGGGTTGATCGCGCCTATCCTGTGGTCCGGTCTCATCCACAGCATGCTGGAAGCGCTGGATCCTGCGCTCAAGCAGAGGATCGACTGGCTCTGGTTCGTCATCTCCCAGATCGGATTCGGCGTCGTCGCCGGCATCATTGTTTCCACGCAAGTGCGAATACGGACATGGCAATACCTTCCCTTCGCGGTGCGCGCCGGTATCGAAGCGCCCGGGCTGAAACGAAAGAACGGAGACGGTGGCGGAAAATGAAGCATCACCCCAATTTCGTTTTGGTCCTCATGCTTCTTGTTTGTGCAGCCTGCAGCCACATACCCGGCGCCCATCGGCCCGATTTGGCTGCCCTGCCACCAAGTGAGGTCGTCGACTTCAACGTGCTTTACCAAAAGAACTGTGCAGGATGTCATGGTATGGACGGTAAGGGCGGAGCCGCCATCGCCCTGGCAAGTCCCGTTTTTCTCGCCGTTGCAGATGACACCGTCATTCGCCGCATCGCTACCAACGGCGTGCCCGGCACTGCCATGCCGGCATTTGCCCAGAGCGCGGGTGGGATGCTGACCGAAAAACAGATCGGCGCGCTGGTCAGCGGCCTTCGCTCGTGGGCGAAAACGAGTGCTGTCGGCGATCCGGCGTTACCTCCTTTCACAGAGAGGTCCCCGGGAGATCCGCAACGAGGCGCCGCTGCATACCGCACTTACTGCTCTTCTTGCCACGGAGTCGACGGGCGCGGAGGGAGCAAAGCCAGTTCGATTGTGGATGGTTCATATCTTGCTCTCGTGAGTGACCAATACCTTCGGACAATTGTGATTGCGGGCCGTCCCGAACTGGGCGCGCCTGACTGGCGGAACAATGTCGAGGGCCAACCTATGTCAGCGCAAGACATTTCTGATGTCGTGGCCTGGCTCTCTGGCCATCGGCCGAAATTTTCGGGCCAGCCATATCCGACCGCAGCCGTGAGCCCGGCTGAAGGAGAATTTCAATGACCGCCGACCGTGGAATGTCGAGACGAGCAGCTCTTGTGAAGCTGGGAGTGCTTCTTAACGCTATTGTCGGCGCGTTTCTGGCAGTCCCGATCGTGCGATATCTTTTGTCGCCTGTGACTCGCCAAAGGAAGTTTGGGTATGAGTCGTGGCTCTCACTCGGCGCGCTGGAGCAGTTTCCCGCGGGACAGACTCGACTGGCCACCTACCGGAATCCGCTGGTCAATGATTGGGACGGAGAAACCGGCAACATCGCATGCTGGGTTCGCAGAGTCGATGATCAGACTTTCCAGGTGTTCGCCATCAACTGCGCGCACCTGGGATGTCCGGTTCGCTGGTTCCCCCAGTCAAATCTGTTCATGTGTCCGTGTCATGGAGGCGCTTACTACCAGGACGGTTCGCGTGCCTCTGGGCCTCCCGAGCGCGGCTTGTTCCAGTACCGCTACAAAGTTGACGCTGGAAAACTACTCATCAAAGCCGGCGAACTGCCCACCCCGGGTCAGCCCGTCGCTGATAAGGCGGGAGCAAAAATGCCATGCGCCTGATTCAAAAATTCAGCGACTGGTTCGATCTGCGCCTGCAACTCGCATTGCCGATTCGTGAAGCCGCCACGCACCCGGTGCCGCGCGAAACCGCAAGCTGGTTCTATGTCTTCGGCAGCGCCGCTCTTACCTGTTTCATGCTGCAGGTTGTAACCGGAATACTGCTTGCCCTGATCTACGTACCTTCCGCGGGCGAAGCGTGGGACAGCCTGCAGACCCTCAACCACGGCATCGCACTGGGTTGGTTCATTCGAGCCTTGCACGGCTGGGGATCGAACTTCATGGTCGCGATAGTTCTGATCCATATAGTGCAAGTCTTCCTCTTCGGTGCTTACAAGTTCCCGAGGGAGCTTACGTGGATCGTCGGCGTCCTGCTTCTCCTCGCTACGCTGGGCATGGCCTTTACGGGACAAGTGCTCAGATTCGATCAGGATGCCTACTGGGGGTTAGGCATCGGAGCGTCCATCGCCAGCCGCGTGCCGGTGGTCGGACCTTGGACCGTAAGTCTAATGCTCGGCGGCCCAATCATTGCAGGGACAACGCTCTCACGATTTTTCGCACTGCACGTTTTTGTTATTCCCGGACTGCTGATCGGATCTGTCGCCGTTCACCTGCTGATGGTACTGAAACTGGGAATCAACGAATGGCCAATGCCGGGCCGTCTGGTGCGCCGCGCTACGTACATGCAGGAGTATCGCGAACTCACGCACAACCAGGGTATTCCGTTTGTCCCGAGTGCAGTTTGGAAGGATATTTTTTTCTCGGGCTTCCTTCTTGTTGCAATTGCCATATGCGCAATTCACTTCGGCCCTTTCGGTCCGGGCGGCCAGCCAGATCCTACAATCATTCAGACCGCCCCCCGCCCTGACTTCTTCTTCTTATGGCTGTATGCGCTGCTCTCATTTCTACCGCCATCGGCGGAGACCCCAATTCTGCTGATCGGCCCTGCCATTGGAATCCTTGTATTGCTGGCGCTCCCGTTCGTAGCAGGCGAAGGCGAGAAGAGTTGGAAGCGCCGGCCGATCGCGGTGCTTACGATTCTCCTCGTCGCAGTGAGCCTCGGCACTCTTACCCATCTGGCTGAGCACACGCCATGGAGCCCGATCATGGACGCATGGAGCAGCGAGCCGATTCCATCGCAATACTTACACGGACTCACTGCCCTGGAGCGTGAAGGTGCGCTGGTCTTCCAGGCAAAGCAGTGCCACAACTGTCATTCTCTGGCTGACAAAGGAGGCCAGCGCGGGCCGGCGCTCGACCGAGTGGCGCTGAGTCTTACGGAAGCTCAACTCATTCGACAAGTAATCCAAGGCGGAGGAAACATGCCAGCCTATGGAAAAAACCTGAGCCCGGCAGAGACGACTGCGCTTGTAGCATTTCTGGAAACACTACACCCTGCCAATCAAAAGCCGGCGCGCGATGCTTCTCAAACTATGGCAAGCGATGCCAGCCATATTCCCGCGCCTTAAAACAAGCCATGATCGAACCCCATACACATGTGCAGTCGTGGCCGTCGTTCGCCATCACAGTTGGCTTAATATGCACAGCTTTGGTTTACTGGCGCGGGTGGCTTTCTCTTCGAAGTGCCTTTCCAACACTCATCGACGGCTGGCGGCTGGCCGCATTTACGAGTGGGCTTCTGTCAGTGTGGATCGCGGCCGCGTCTCCGCTCGCCATGCTCGACCATCAATCACTCACCCTTCACATGGTGAAGCATCTCCTGCTGATGACGGTTGCCGCTCCGCTGCTTCTTGCGGGGGCGCCGGCCTTTCCATTGACATGCGGATTGCCGAAGGTCTTTATTCGCGATTCTTGCGCCGCTAATCTTCCGACACATCGGCTGGACCCCGTCCTTACACATCCCGTCTTATGTTGGCTGGCGGGCACTGTAGCGGTAATCGGATGGCATCTGCCCTTTGCGTTTCAGTTGGGCATGCATTCCCGCGGAATTCATATTTTGCAGGACGCCTCTTTTCTCATCGCGGGCCTGTTATTCTGGCAGCCCATCCTGCAGTCTCCAGCGCGCACCATCACGTCGCCGCGATGGACCTTGGCTTTGTACCTTTTCTTGGCTGCGCTCCCTTGCGACATTCTTTCCGCCTTCCTCGTATTTTGTAACCGGCTCGTCTATCCGTTCTACCTGAACAAGCCCCAGCTATTTAGCCTTTCTCCCTTCGAGGACCAAGAATGCGCTGGAGCCCTCATGTGGGTCTGGGTCACGTTCGCATATCTCATCCCTGCGGTCGCGCTGACTTTGCAAATGCTCTCGCCCACGAACCCGCAATCAGGAAAGGTGTTGCAAGGAGTGACAACGCGGTCGGAAAATCACGCCGAAGCGGAACAGCTGTAATTGCGAAAGCAATTGGCATGACATTCCCTCGCGCCGCCCTATTTCCACGCGGAACGAGAGAATGTCATGCTCCATGCTCAGTTGCCCTGTCCAGTAGCATCCGAGTTCGAAAGCGTCGGTTGGTTGGCCACCACCATCTGCTGGGTGTCCTGAGCCAACTTCTTCTCCTTCTGCTTGGGATACACGAACTCATTCCCGGTTTCACGACCAGGGTAAAACCACTTCAGCAGAACGTCGGGTTGGCCAGTTCCGGGTTCGGCAATAGCGACTACAGTGTTACCGGTTGGCTCCCCGCGGTCTGTGGATACAGTCGGGAGCGTTGCGTACAAAACCGTCCTGTCCGCATTAAAGATCTGTACCAGGTTGAGGTCGGCGTTACCGTCGGCCAACTTGAACAGATAGGTCCCCGCGGGCAATACCTTCCCGGGAATCTCGATGGGCTGGTTGAAAGTGATGGTTGTGGCTTGGTCAGACTCATCCGCATGAGCAGCGAGTTCAAAGAAGACTGCAAATGCAATGATTAAACCTACCGCAATGTAACCTTTATTGATTTTCATATCGATTCATCTCCTAAAGAATGTTTGTTGTTGACTGTTGTTAAAAAAGAAATTTCACAACTGCTTTTCCCGCTTTGCCCGTGTCTTTCACGGAAGCCTTGGCGGCCTTGTACGTATCTTTCCCTACAACCTTGCCCGAGTGACCGATAACATCGGCACCGAACGACGGCGCCGACAGGCAAAGCGCGAGAGCCCCCAGAGTAAAAAGCTTCTTCATATTTCCTCCTTTCAAGTCCGCGCCCTGCGCGGTCCATTCTTGCTTCACAGTGAAAGCCGACGACCTTGCTGAACACGCCACTATTCGCGCTGCAACTTCGTTTTTCACACTTTGGATAAAGGCAAGGCACATGCCAAATGCGGATAGGACTCAAGTTGCAGGCAATAACTTTATTTTGAAGAGCTTAAGGCGGGGTGCGCGTTTTGCACCATCGAAGTGTCGGGGGTGTCGGAAGCGTCGGAGGTGTCCATTTTGAACTGCGACACTTGATCGCGATCGATACCGAGTTTCCTCATCCGTGTAATGAGGGTGGTCCGTTTAAGTCCGAGGCGGGCAGCAGCGCCGCTTAACCCACCGATCCGGCCGCCCGATTCTTTGAGAGCGCAAAGGATCTGGTTGCGATCGACTTCGGCGAGAATACTGCGCACGGGCATACGTCGAGCCGCTTTCAATTGCGTCGCGACATCGGACGCTTCGGAGATCGTGCGAGAGCGCAATTCCGAAAGCGGCACCTTTAGGCTTGCGCCGGACGACAGAATTACAGATCGTTCGATCACATTCTGCAGTTCGCGAATGTTACCCGGCCAGCGATACTGGCGCAGAGCGTTCATCGTCTGCGAAGAGATGGCTTCAACTTTCCTGCCCATACGGCGCGAGAATTCCTCCGCGAAGTGCCGCACCAACAGTGGAATATCTTCAGCTCGCTCACGCAGCGCAGGCAACTCAACCGGAAATACGTTGAGACGAAAGAAAAGATCGGCGCGAAACTTCTGTTCTTCAACCATCTTGGCCAGATCCCGATTGGTTGCCGCGATCAAACGCACGTCGGTCCGAATTGTTCGCGTGCTTCCCAATCGCTCGAACTCCCGTTCCTGTAGAACACGAAGGAGTTTTGGCTGGAGCTCAATTGGGATCTCGCCCACCTCATCCAAAAATAGCGTCCCGCCGTCTGCCAGTTCAAGCCGGCCAATGCGCTGCGCGAGTGCGCCAGTAAAAGCCCCCTTTTCGTGTCCAAACAGCTCGCTCTCTAACAGACCGGCAGGGAGCGCGGCACAGTTCAACCTTACAAAGGTTTTACCCTTCCGCAAACTCAAGTCGTGAATGGCGCGAGCGATCAATTCCTTTCCGGTGCCCGTCTCGCCGCAAATAAGGACGGTAGAGTCTGTTGGGGCTACGGTTTCTGTCAGTTTCAAAATACGGTTCAGGGCTTCGCTCGTGCCTACAATTTCCTCGAACTTAGCTTCGGCACGAATCTCGTTTTCAAGATAGAGGTTTTCCTGGGCCAGCTTGTCCTTAAGAGCAGCGATCTGGCCGTACGCCAGTGCATTCTCCACTGCAATCGCGACCTGGCTCGCAACTTGCATCAGAAAGCAAATATCCTCTTCCGAGAAGGCCACTGGCTCCAGCCGAGAGAGTCCCAACACGCCGAGAACGGCAGTGTGGCTGATCAATGGCAGCCAACACGCGGACTGCAGCCCCTCGCTCTCGAAGTCCTTCTCTTCGACGTCGACGATCGACCCAACAATAAATGTCTTAGGCTCGCGCTTACTAAATGCCGCGGCAGCAAGCGAGGCCGGTGGGCGCAACATCCCTTCCTTCAGAAATCCCTGCGCGCCGGGGAAGTCCAGCGCATACAACCTCAATTCCCCGGTTTGCGCGTCCGCCAGGCTCACGCCCACCGCGTCACATTGCATAACGCGTCTTACGCAGGCGGAGATGTCACGCAGCAGATCGCGAAGCTCCAGATTCGAGACAATGCTGTTATTAAGATCTAAGAGCAGCTTCAGTCGGTCTTTCTCGTGCCGTAGTTCTGCATGCGTGTCCTGTAGCGCTTTATTGGAATTCGTCAGTTCCCTTGTTCGCTCGGCGACCCGCAGTTCCAGGTTGTCGCGAGCCTCTGTCAACTTTCGCTCTGCCCGGCGATGGGAGCTGCTAAACCAGCTTACGGCTACGCCAAATATTCCGTAAATCACAAGAAAAGATTCCGACGACGAACCCAGAATCTTTACCGGAACAAGAAAATGTCCGAGGGCCAGATATGAGAGGAGAAGTGCGGCCACGCCTGGCCCGGTTCCGCCCCACCAGAAAGCGATCGCAATCGCCGCAAATGAGAAAGAAAGGAACGGATGAGGCAAGCCGGCGTTACGCAGCAGCAGTGCGACTGCGAGGGCCGTTACCACCAAAATAACGGCTGCCGCATAGCGGCGCCAGACTGCCGGTCCCAGCCGGGCTGAAAATATCGAGACACGCGGGTCGGCCATACGTTTCTTCAGGAAGTGATAGAAGTTTCCGCGCATCGCCCAAGCCATGAATGGCGAATCGAAATTCACTCCATCTCGAATGCGAGATATTGCAATTTCCCCTTGCGTTCGACTTGAAGCACGACCGGATCGCCAACTCTGAGATTGCGGACAAGAGATTGAAACTGTGATGTGGACTGTAATGCCTTCCGATCGAAAGAGCGAATGATGTCGCCCGCCTGAAGCCCGGTTTCTTGCGAATTTGCCCCTCCGACCTGGGCCACGACGACCACGCCAGTGCCACTCCGGGTGTCGCCCAGCACAGGTTTAACATCGCTGTCCAGGTCTGTGACAAAAACGTTCAGTCTCCGGACCAGAGTTTTCTGTAGGCCAGGAAGGTCTGCCAGGTCGCTGATATCTTCTCGATGCACCTTCACCGAAACATGGAAGGACATCGGAGTATTTCCCCGAAGCACATCTATTTTCAAAACTTCATCCATCGGATGGAGGTAGAGGGCGGTAATGACGTCAGGTACTCCTAAAATTGGCCTGCCGTCGATCGTGAGGACAACATCATCGACTTGCACGCCTGACGCTTGCGCCGCCCCTTCCTCGGCCACGTCCGAAACAATAGCTCCCCAGCTTCTTGACAGGCCCAGCCCCGCCGCCAGCGTAGGTGTGATGTTTTGAGTTCTCAGCCCGATAGCGACGCGCTGCACGTGGCCAGACTCGCGAAGGTTCCGGTAATCAAAGGCGACGATCGCTGCTGGAATCGCAAAGCCCAGCCCCTCACTTCCGCCGCCTTCACTGAGCATAAGAGTGTTGATTCCGATCACGTTGCCGTCAATATCCACCAGCGGACCGCCGCTGTTTCCCGGGTTGAGTGCTGCGTCCGTCTGGATATACACCATGGGGTTATCCGCCTCGAGTTGACGCGCCAGCGAACTGATCACGCCCATCGTGACCGTATTTCGCAGTCCTTCGGGAGTGCCGATCGCAAAGACCAACTCTCCTTGGTGAACCCGCACGTCACTGCGCAGAGTTGCGGTAGGCAAATTCGTCGCCTCAACTTTTAGAAGCGCCAGGTCGGATTCCTTATGACTCCCCACCAGTTTGGCCTCCATGATCTGGCCGGCGTGGATTGGCTGCAGTTCGACCGGAGAGTCCACCGCTGGCGGCGGCAAAATAACTTTGATACGCTGCGCACCTTCTACCACATGAGCGTTAGTAATGATGTAGCCGTCGGAGGCGACGATCACTCCCGTGCCGATCGCATGCTGCCGCACGATCCGCGCGGTGTCTGTGTGGCCGTGCTCTTCCGCTGGTCCGTAGCCATTTACTACGATTTGCACTACGGCAGGGGAGACTCTCGCAACCACGCTTTCGAGGGAATTGTTTAAAGACCGCAGCAGGCCCGATGATGTCGGCAGCTTTGCAATGATCGCGGGTGTATTGGAATCTATGGGTGTAGCCGTCGACTGTGCGCTCGCTGCGGTAGCCGCGAAGAGACAAACAAAGATGCCATAATTCATCCACTGAAATCTTGTCATTGGTCACAACGCTTTCTTAAATCCAGGCCTTGGCACCCAGCGCCAAATCGACTGTCATCGCGTACGTGCAATACATCAGCCAGGCACCGGTGAGAACTTGAAACAACCCTACGAGCCGCCCGCCAAGACGCCACGAAGTCAACCGCGTTGGAATCTCAATCGCATAAATCAACGTCAAGCCGACAAAGATAAACATTACGGGGATGTCCCCAGCCCGACGGAACACGTCAACACCAAGAATGCTGAGGAAAAGGAATGCGATTGCCATCCAGCCATCCGGTTGTGCGCTCGAATCCAGATATCTTCGATAAGCCATCGCAAACCAATGAATGCCGTAAGCGGTGAAGGCCAGTCCGGCCATATAGAGTGGCGCCGCTTTGCCGAAGACGTTGAACCAGGTTAGCCCCGTCAACAAGTAGATGCCGGTGAGAAACTGCATGAAACCGGGCATCCAGAATCCCCATAGTCCCATCGAGCGATTGACGTCGGGACTGCTTCTCGGAAAATCAAACAAAGCCTGTCCACCCCAGATGAAGTAGCCGGTCCCCAAGCCAAAAAAGCCGAGGGCGACGGGCACGAAGGGTGAACTGGCAAATGTAAAGACTTGTGATTCCATTCCTTGACCTCGCACATGGCAAGTGCACGTTTCATTCCAGTCACGAGCCGCACCGCCTCGAGCAAGCGCCAAACAAGTCATTTCTCCTAGAGCGTCGGAGGCCCGAATTGTTCAATTCTCCGATTCGATCGAAACCGGTACCTCGACGACGCCGTCCAAATACTGACGCTCGCTATCCGTCTGTCGACACTCGTATTCTCCTTTGTCTACCGTAGAGCTCAAATCACTGAAAACCTTCCTCGATCACTAAGTGACGTTTGGCGGCCTGCATGCAATCAGTCGTATTGCAATCGAAATTCGGAGAGCGGGCCACCAATGGACGGAATCGAGATGGCGATTCAGAGCCCTAAGAAGTCTGCGCACGTACCTTACTTTTGCGAAGTGCCGGAGCCTTTTGGTGCGAAACGCATTGAAGGAGATCAATGGTGAAGTTCATAAAACAGAGTTTGTCTCTCGTTCTCTCGTGTTGTCTTGTGGCCGCCACAGCCCCGGAAGTGCTCGCTGCCCAAGCAGACCAACCATCAGCGCAAGCCCCCGTTCAGCCTGCCCAAAAAACGCCCGACCAACTACAACAACTGGTGGCGCCCATCGCGTTGTATCCCGATGCGCTGGTCGCACAGATTCTGGCCGCGTCCACATATCCCGACCAGGTAGTTGAAGCAGACCGCTGGATGCAGCAGCACACCGATCTGAAGGGCGAGCAGCTCGGTAAAGAAGTCGATAAGCAGCCTTGGGATCCCAGCGTGAAGGCTCTTGTCGAGTTTCCTTCAGTGCTCGCCAATATGGACAAGAATCTTCCCTGGACTTCATCGCTGGGTGACGCTTACGTCAACCAGGAGCAGCAAGTGATGGACGCCGTTCAGGTCATGCGCGACCGTGCGGAGAAAGCTGGCAACCTCAAGAGCACATCGCAGGAAAAAGTAAGCACGCAAGGGCAAACCATTGTGATCGAACCTGCGGACCCTCAGGTGGTCTACGTCCCGGAGTATGATCCGTGGCTCGTCTACGGGGCGCCGATCGGCATCTGGCCGGGTTGGTACTCATATCCGGGGTTGTACATCGGCGGTCCAGGAATTGCATTTGGTCTCGGCTTCGGCCTCGGATTTTTTGGGGGCTTCGGCTGGGGATGGGGACATTGGGGATACGATTGGCACCACCACGGGATTATGTTCGACCATCGCGGCTACGTGTCCCACAGCCGAGTCTTTGTCAATCGTAACAACTTCAATCACGCTGGTGGATTTCACGGCGGAGGTTTTGGAGGGGCGCGAGGTTTCGGTGGCTCGCGTGGATCCGTTGGCACACATTCTGGCGCATTCAGCGGCTTCAATCATGGAGGGCAGGCCAGGAGTTTTTCGTCTCGCGGTCAGTCGAGCTTCGGCGGAGGCCACGGGGGTGGAGGCTTTCACGGCGGTGGAGGCTTCCATGGCGGCGGCGGAGGCCATCGGTGACTCGCCTCAACACTGAACGCGACGGATGAAAATAATTAATATGGAGAATCGAATCATGCGAACGAATAGGATGCATCTGGAGGCGCGGGGTAAAGTTGCAGCTTTCGCCCAAACGTTCCTTCCTCTGGTTCTGCTGGGCTTGCTGCCTGTGGTGTCCCTCGCCACGTTGAGCGTCGCTGCTGACGCCCCCCCGACAACGTTCGCCTCTCCGGCGGAAGCCGTCGGCGCGCTCTTTGAAGCAGCCAAGAAACAAGATGAGCAGGCACTGGAGGCTATCCTTGGAGCCGGAAAGGAAGTGACTTCGTCGAGCGATGAAGTCGAGGACAAACTTGAACGCGAGCAGTTCAGCCGAAAGTACGAAGAGATGCATCGTCTCGTCCAGGAACCCGACGGCAGCACGGTTCTATACGTTGGCGCCGAGAATTGGCCATTCCCCATTCCGCTGGTCTCCAAAAACGGTAAATGGTATTTCGACTCGGATCAGGGCAAGCAAGAGATCTTGTTCCGCAGGATTGGAGAAAACGAGGCCACAGCAATTCAAGTCTGCGAGGAATTCGCAATGGCTAACACCGCTGCAGACGCTAAAGCCGCAAGCGAGGACCCTATCACTCGATTCGCCCAGACGCTGGCCTCGTCGAATCCGGTGAACGCCGATAATAATGAATCTAATCTATTCCATGGGTACTACTTCCGAATCATGCTGCAAAACCCGGCCCCAGCCACGACTAGTCGCGGCAAAAAAGCGCGAGGCTTGAAATTGGTCGCCTATCCCGCCCAGTACCACTCGTCAGGAGTCAAGACTTTCGTGGTCACGTGGAGAGGAATTGTTTTCGAAAAAGACCTCGGCCCGGAAACACCAACCGTCGCACCACAAATGAAAGCTCGCAGCGGTTCCAATTGGCATCCCACCGCCTGAAGGAAGTCCAAGAAGGCGGCCCCAAGATCTGTTCCCTTCCGCGTCTCGACAGAGCGACCGGATGGAGGAAGGTCTCGTCGGACGACTCTCTGGCTGTTCACAGCTAAGTTATCTCTTATTCTCCAAATCTCTCCGCAAATAGCCCTTAATTTTTTCCGGTAATCGGGAAAAATGCAGCACGTCTCGTAGCACCGGAGCAGGTAGACGCCGCGCAAATTCGAGGGCGCGCGCCAGCGGAGTATATTCGCTGCGCAACAGGGCGCAGCGAACCTCGGGCCGAACCGACCATTTGGAATGGTGGCACACAGCTTTTACAAATGCCGCCGAACCGCCAGGCCGAAGCAACGCTGCAACCACCGCCGCTTCAACCAGTCGCGGATTTTCCAAGGCAGTTTTCCAAACTCGCGTTTCTCGATCGAGGAGCAGCGCAGCGGCCACTCTGGCGGACGAACGGCGAGCCAGCGAAACGCGCTCGCCCAAGCTGATGGAGGCAATCCGGGCCACGAGCAATTCCTCAGCCACGCGTTTTAAATCAGCTGCAACCGCGGGAATCAGCGAGAACTGCATCAGCTCGAACGCATACAGTTCGCGAATCAGCCGTAACACAATCCGCCGCGGGGCCCGCGGATGGGCCGCAACCGCGAGACGCACCTTCCGCGACTTCATCACGGTGGTGTTGCCGCTGATTGTTTCGATTACTTCGGACGCCAGATCACGATTCTCTAGTACCGCAAGCGACATATCCGCGCTCGCAAGCTCGACAGAAACTCCGAGACTGGCGCCGGCATTGCCGTGAATTGCCTCCGCTGCTATTCGCGACTCGCCCGAATTCCCGGTTTCCAAACTCATGTTCTGAAAGTGAAAAATCAGATCAGTGTCAGAGCAAGCTCAATGGCGGGCGATTCCCATCCCGCGCTCCATTGCTCTGCGCGCCATACGCAACGCTCCTTCGACTGGTTCGATGACCTCCGGATTCAGTTCTACCCGCGGGTCGAGCGCGCGGAGTTCATTGTAGAAAACCTGGCGAACCCTCGCCGCATAACGAAAGACCCCTCCCGTCATGGCCACAGGAACCTCACCAGAATGGTCTTTCGCGAACAGTCGCCGCATCACCACAGCAGCAACCTCCGCGAGCTCGCCGCCCGCCTGCGTCAAAACCTGCGTGGCCAGTTCGTCGGAACTGGAGACGATGGCTGGAAACAGCGCCGCGAAGTCGGGCGGCGGAACGGAATTCGCGGCTCGCGCCAGGTCCGCAATTGACGCCACTCCCCACGCTTTAAGCAGAGACGTCGTGAGCGCAGACCTGGCACAGTCCGCATCAGCCAGATCGGCCGCGCGCAGAACAGCACTCACGGCCGAGCGTCCAATCCAGTGCGCTGAACCTTCATCGCCGATGGCGAATCCCCAGCCCCCAGCGCGCGCAGTCCTTCCCTTCCGGTCGCGCCCGTATGCGATCGACCCCGTGCCTGCAATAACAATGACGCCCGGTCCCGTATTGAAAGCGGCTTCGAGAGCTATCTGCATATCGCCGACAACCTCGATTGGGCTGGACAGAATTTCCGCCAACAGGCCTTGAACAATCCCCGCCAATTCCGGTTGAGCAGCTCCCGAGCCTCCAATGCAGGTACGCGCCACTTCCTCAGGAACAATTCCGGCAGCGGCGCATGCCTGGCGCACGCACTGATGCAGTGACTCGCGGGTCTTCCCTTCCCCTACGCGCACAATATTGCTGGGGCCCGCCGTGGCTGCGGCCAGCAGCTGCGATTCATCGCCCACCGCGCAGGTAGTCTTGGTACCTCCGCCGTCGATGCCAAGAAAGTAAGCCACGAGATTATTTTTAGCACAGACCAGCCGCAGCCCGGCAGTTACCGCTTCCCTCCCCTGTCCGACCCTAGAGTCTCACTCGCGCAAAAACCCGCTTGCTCTGATAATTGGATCTCACCTCGGCGCAAAGCCTTTAATCGCGGGGGGCAATGAGAAGTTTCGCCGAGCATGCGAAGAACTGCACGGGCACCCGCAGAAGATCTCAGCGGATTTTCTCAGCGAACTCTGCGGTTAAGAGCTTTCCGCCGCGCCGAATGAAGCCATGGGCTTGAGTCATCTGGATTTTGCGATCATCGCGTTCTACCTGGCAGGAATCACTCTGTTTGGCCTGCGATTCCGCAAAAAGCAGCGCTCGCTTCGCGACTACTTTCTCGCCGGCCGCGACATCCCCTGGTGGGCCATCGCCCTTTCCATCGTGGCCGCCGAAACCAGTACCCTTACCATCATCAGCATCCCGGGCCTCGCCTACGACACCAACTTCACCTTCCTTCAGGTGGTCATGGGATACTGCGTGGGCCGAGTGGTGATCAGCCTGGTTCTACTGCCGCATTATTTTCGCGGCGATCTGTATACCGCTTACGAATTAATTGAACGCCGCTTCGGGCGCGGCCTTCGTTCTCTTACGGCAGGCTTATTTCTGCTGACTCGCGCCGCCGCCGAGGGTGTCCGCGTCTATGCCGTCTCTATCGTGGTGTCGATTGCGCTCGGTACCGGCGAGCTGTCATCGATCGCCATCATCACTGCATTGACCGTCATCTATACCTTTGAAGGCGGTCTTGCCGCCGTCATCTGGACCGATGTTGTTCAAACCGCGATCTACGTGGGCGGAACGCTTGTAGGACTCGTTACGATTGTGCACCTCGTGCCCGGAGGCTGGACTGCAATCCACGCGGCTGCCGCCGGCGCCGGCAAGCTCCGGGTTTTTAATTTCAGCCCCAGCATTTTGGTTCCCTACACATTCTGGGCCGGCTTGATTGGCGGGACGGTTTTCACCACCGCAAGTCATGGCACCGACCAGCTCATTGTCCAGCGCTTGCTCGCGGCACGGGGCCAGAGACAATCCGCGACCGCGCTCATCTCAAGTGGCTTTGCTGTTCTATTTCAATTTGCACTGTTCCTCACCGTGGGAATTATGTTGTGGGCTTATTACCGCGTGCCGTCCGCGGTATTTGGCAAGCCGGACCGGATTTATCCCACATTTATTGTTACCCGCATGCCGCACGGAATCTCTGGACTCTTGATCGCTGCAATTCTCGCTGCAGCCATGTCGAATCTGAGCGCCGCGCTGAATTCTCTCTCGTCCACTTCCATCATGGATTTTTACGCGCGTCTTCGGCCTGACGCCGACGAAAAAACCAAGATGCGACTCTCGCGCCTCGCCACGCTCGCTTGGGCACTCGTGTTATTCGGTTTGGCGGTCATCGCCCTCCACAAAGTTGGACGCGTAGTTGAAGTGGGCCTGCAGATCGCCTCAGTCGCTTACGGAGCTTTACTCGGAGTGTTTTTGCTGGGCGTACTGACTCGCCGCGCCAACCAGCGTGGCGCCATCGTCGGAATGGCCTGTGGCTTTGCCATGGAACTCTATTTGTGGCTCGGCACTCCCATCCCTTGGACATGGTGGGTTCTGATAGGCTCCGCCGTGACCGTCATCATAGGCTACGCCGCAAGCGCTTTTATCAGGGACTAGCTCCATCATCTGATCCGTTCTCGACCTTTCCTGTTCTTGATTTTCCTGTCGTTGATTTTCCTGTCGTTGATTTTTCTGTTTTTGGTTTTTCTGTTCTGGTTTTTGACTTTCTCTGAGCCCCCAGCGGCCGTTCTCCGCGAACTCTGCGGTTATTGCTTTCCTCTCCGCGGTTCGCTCTGGGAATCGGTTCGGTTTTTTCAATCGTTATATCTCCCTCTAGCTCGTAGACCAAGCCCAACTGTTGTCACATCTGCGGTTGCTCGATCTCCGCATCGGCCTCCTGATCACCTTCCACGTCGTCCAACTTAAGGATCGAATTAAACGCCTGGTCAACAATTATCAGGAAGCACGCGAAGAGCGTCACGGAACCTGCGAGAGTACTGAGATCAAAGAAAGCTTTTGACCGCAGAGTTCGCAGAGAAACCTTCGCAGAGAACGCGGAGCAAATCTTCTGATTATCTTGATTCTTTATCTTTTATCTTTAATCTTGATTTTTCTTTTTTATCTCGTTTTTTCCACCTCTGGTTTTTGCCTCTCTCCGCGTCCTCTACGGCCTTTCTCCGAGACCTCGGCGGTCAAAAGCTTCTCTCTGGACTCGCGTATACTTGCAAACTTCTGCCATGCCTGAGCCCGTGCAGCCACTCAATTCTCGCCCAGAGCTCTCCCGCGACTTAGGCGTGAGTCACGCCTCCGCGGTGGTGGTCGGCACGATCATCGGCAGCGGAATTTTTCTCGTCCCCGCAGAAATGATGCAGGCTGTGGGCTCGGCCAAGCTCGTCTATCTGGCCTGGGTGGTCGGCGGACTGCTCTCGTTTTTCGGAGCCCTCACTTACGCCGAACTCGGGGCAATGAAGCCACAAGCCGGCGGCGAATATGTTTATGTCCGCGACGCCTATGGCCCCATGTCCGGGTTTCTCTACGCCTGGACTTGGTTTGTAATCGCTAAGCCTGCGTCGGTGGCCACCGTGGTCACCGGGCTCGTGCGCATTCTCGGCACCTTTCCCGTCTTCTCTTTTTTTTCCGTCAATGTCATCTCTTCCCCGCTTTCCGTGAATTGGGGGCAGATCTTTGCCATCGCTGCCGCCATCCTCATCTCCGTCCTCAACTATCTCGGAATAAAAAAGGCGGGTGAATTCCAGTTGGTCTTCACGCTCCTGAAAGTAGCAATCATCCTCGGGATCGTAGCCGTATGTTTCAGCGGATTCGGCGATGCGCCCGGTCGCGGCTGGAGCAATTTCGCCGGCACGTTCGCTGGCGCAAAAGGCGGCATCGCCGGCTTCATGGCCGCCCTGGTCGCGGCTCTCTGGGCCTATGACGGCTGGAACGATCTCAACATGGTGGCCGGCGAGGTCAGGCATCCCGAACGAAACATTCCAATCGCCCTCATCGCGGGCGTCGCTACTGTCGGCGTGCTCTACATCCTGGTCAACGCCGGCGTGCAATATGTTCTTCCCGCCGGCGCGATTGCGGCGTCTCCCCGCCCCGCTTCGGACGCCGTGGCATTGGTTATGGGGCGCCTGGGCGCCAGCATCGTTTCTGCGGGTATGGCGCTATCAATGCTGGTGACGTTGAATGGCACCATCATGAGCGGCGCGCGTGTACCTTTTGCCGTCGCTCGTGACGGCTACTTTTTCTCCGCACTCGCCAAGGTACATCCGCGCTTTCACACTCCCTCGGTGGCCATCGCGGTACAAGCCCTGCTTTCGATTCTGCTGCTGTTGCTTGGCGCCAATTTCCGGCAGCTTTTTTCTCTGGCGATTTTTGCGGAATGGCTCTTCTACATGATCGCCGGCAGTTCGATTTTCATTTCTCGCCGTCGTGAGCCGCAGGCCCAGCGCCCCTATCGCATGTGGGGCTATCCTTATGTTCCAGGTATTTTTGTAACCGTCGCCGCCGCTCTTCTCGCTTACACATTCAAAAACGACTGGCCAAACTCCGGCTATGGAGTGCTCGTCATCCTCGCGGGAATTCCACTTTTTTTCTATTTTTCTCGCCGCCGAAAGTCTCGCGAACTCACTCACATTCAATAATCTCCGAACTCTTCCCGTCTCATTTCGGGGGCCTGTTTCAAAAGGAACCTGCGGAACGTTACCTTAGGTCAAGAGCCGTTGACACGTTTACCCCCTGTACCTTCTCCCTTATTTTTAAGACTCCAAGCCCCAGCCTTCTCCCCGGCCGGGTTCCAACGGAGCGTTTTTGATGACTACGGCTTACGGCGGATTTCAATTAGGGCTGCTGCCCGAGCGCAAGGTGAACAAACGGGCGATGATGACCAGCTACGCTTTGGTCTCACTTCTGCTGCTCATTGTCATAAACATTGGCCTGATTCTCCCGGAAAAGTTGCAACTCGCCCAGTATCGCGTCACCGAGTTGATTCCAAGGCCGTCGTTGCGCCCCGAACCGCCTCCCGTCCAACCGAAGCCCGCAATCAAGGCCAAGCTTCTTCCCGCAGTAAAGATCCCGGTTCTCGACCAGCCCAAGCTGGTGTTGGCGCCCGCGATTCATCACGACACGCCGCAACCGGTGGAAGCGCCAAAAGTGGTAGTCAATCAGTTCGCCGCTCCCCAATTAAAAATGGCAGTTAGCGGAGCGCGCCCGCAACTCGTACACACGGGCGATTTCGGCGGCACCTCGCAAAAGCCCACGGTTAACGCTGCCGTGGACAAAGTTCAGACCGGCGGTTTCGGCGATCCCAACGGCTTGCCCGGAACCGGTAAGCAAGGCGCCAAGCTCTATGCCGCGTCAACCGGATCGTTCGACATGCCGGCCGGCCCAGGACAAGGCAACGGATCCGGCGGAGCCAAAGGAATCAAGGGCGCCGTCGCCAGTACGGATTTCGGCGCAGCCGTCGCCAGCAGCGGTAAGGGCGATGGGCGCAGCAGCGGTAAAGGCGCGATTGCGACCGGCGGATTCGCGTCCGAGCAAGTGGCGCAAAGCACCGGACCGAAAATTGTCCGGCCCGATGCCACCGCCGCCACCACCCCGGTGGAGATTACCTTCAAACCCAATCCGGCTTACACGGATGAAGCCCGCAGCATGAAACTCGAGGGCGAAGTCCTTCTCGAAGTCAGTTTTTCGGCAAACGGAACGCTCCACGTGAACCGCGTCGTGCGCGGTCTGGGCCACGGATTGGACGAAGCCGCGGTCGCTGCCGCCAATAAGATTCGCTTCAAACCGTCGTTGCAGGGCGGACAGCCCGTCGATTCCACGGCCATCGTTCACGTGACGTTTCAGCTGGCGTACTGAAATTTTTAGCGAGTTACTTGGATGGATTTGCAGAGAACAAAGGTCGAGTCAGTGAAATTGGAGAGAAAGTCATGCGTATTAAGAAGGCGATGCTAACTGCGGCTCTGGGAGTCGCTCTACTGGGTTCCATTAGCGCAGTTGCGCAGCAAGCGGCTGGTTCACAGCCGGCCACAGCGGCCGCGACGCAGCCCGCTCCGCAATCCCCCGCGCCTACGGTTGCGCCCACCGCTGCGGCCGACCAACCCGTCGTCGCGTCCACTCCTACCACCATGGACCAGGTCGTGGACCTCTTTATCCAGCGGGAGCACGCTCTGATCAAGATGCTCGCCAAGCGCACACCGATCGTCGAGACCTATCTGCAGAATTTATCTGCCGATCCCCAACTCGGCCCCGTCCCCAGCGGCGATCATTATTTCCTTGGCCGCATGGATATGGGCGAGACCGTCGAGCGCAAAGATTACCTGAAGGACTCCGAAGCCAACATGCAGACCCGCCTCATGGGCGGCTTCCAGAAGCTCTTCAAGGTCCAGTACCAGCCCCTCGGCTTCTCCTGGATGGTCTATGCCGGTCACACCGACTTCGACCGCGAGCACTACGGCTTCACCTACGTGCGTCGCGAATTCCTGGGCGACGTGCGCTGCCTGGTGTTTGACGTCACCCCCAAAAGGAACTCCGGCAAAGGCCGCTTCGTGGGCCGCATCTGGGTGGAAGATCAGGGCTTCAATATCGTGCGCCTCAACGGGACCTATGCGCCCGCCCCGCGCAACGCCATGTTCTTCCATATGGACAGCTGGCGCCTGAACCTGATTCCCGGCTACTGGGTCCCATCCTACATTTACAGCGAGGAAGGCGACTTCAGCGCGGGCGTGAAGAACAAGGACGCATTCAAAGCTCAGACCCGCATCTGGGGCTATGACCTGAAAAAAGGTGGCAAGGACGACGAACTCACCCAGATCCGCGTGGACAGCGTGACCGACGAGAGCGCCGCTACGCAGGATGCTTCCCCTCTGCAAGCCGAGCGCGTATGGCAGCAGCAGGCCGAAGACAACGTCGTCGATCGCCTCATCACCGGCGGTTTGCTCGCTCCCGAGGGCGATGTCGACCACATTCTCCAGACCGTCGTCAACAATCTGGAGGTCACCAACAATATCGATCTGCCACGCCCCGTGCGCACGCGCGTGCTGCTGACTTCTCCGCTGGAAACTTTCAGCGTCGGCAACACCATCGTCATCAGCCGTGGATTGGTGGACGTGCTTCCGGATGAGGCCAGCCTCGCCGCCGTGCTCGCCCATGAACTCGCCCACATCGTGCTTGGCCACAATCTCGGCAGCAAGTATGCCTTCAACGACCGCATGCTGTTCAATGACGACTCCACTTATCAGAATCTGGGATTCAAGCACATCCCGGAAGAAGAACAGGCAGCCGACAAGAAGGCCATTGAACTTCTCAAGAACTCGCCCTACGCCCAGAAACTCGACAATGTCGGTCTCTTCCTTCGGGAACTGCAGCTGCGTGCGCCGCAACTGGGCGCGCTCCTAACCACCCACTTGGGCAATCCCTTGGCAGAGGGCGGAACTGTGACTCGTTTGTCAGGCCTGTCTGCCCAAGGCCCGGCACTCGACAATGCGAAACTCGATCAGATCGCTGCCCTTCCTTTGGGCGGCCGCGTGAAGATCAATCCCTGGAATGACAAGGCGGAAATGGTGAAGACGGCTCCGGTCGCGATCACCTCGGCGCGCGACAAAATGCCTTTCGAAGTCACGCCCTTCTTTCCCCGCCTGGCTCGCTTCGGTGCAAACGCCGCTCCCGCTGCGGCGCCCAACACCGCGGCCTCCAACTCAGGGTCGGGCAACTAGTTCTATACCAAGTTGATGTAAGACGTGGGCCGGGATCCGGAATATCCTTCCGGGATACCCGGCCTTCGTTTTTCTGCCTTCTTCGACCTCTTCCGCGCATTTCCCATTCAGGTTCATCCGGCTTCCAGCGGGCGATTTGCCGCCATCCCCTCCGCAAGGCGTTTATAATGGAATGTTTCCTCCTCTACGATCGTCAAATCCATGGGCGACTGGGTTCCGCCCTCTGACTGAAGGAAGGTGTTGGGATGGCCACGACGGATGTTACGCCTCGGGAATCCTCCGGTGGCGTAGGGCACAAGCGCATCGTCAACGACATGAGCATTCAGGTCGCGACGGTCAATGGTTCCGGCTCGCAGAGTTCAAATACAGTCCTATTACGAAGCATTTTCCAGATGGGCGTACCCGTCTCCGGCAAAAACATGTTCCCCTCGAACATAGCCGGACTTCCGACCTGGTATACGATTCGCGCCAACAAACACGGCTACATCGGCCGCAAAAAAGAAATCGACTTCCTGGTCGCCATGAATCCCGAGACCGCGCAGGAAGACACCATGTCGCTGGCACCCGGCGCATCGGTTCTCTACGACGAACCCCTCGCGCTGCACAAGCTCCGCAACGACCTCATCTTTTATGCCGTCCCCTACGACAAGCTCGTCGCCGCCGTTTGCCCCGAAGCCAAGCTGCGCAAGCTCGTCAAGAACATGGTTTATGTTGGCGTCGTCGCCAGCCTGCTCACCATCGACATGGCCGAAGTGGAAAAAGCCATTCGCAAACAATTCGCCAAAAAAGTAAAGGCCGCTAACTTGAACCTGGCTGCAGCCCAGGCAGGATTCGATTACGCCAAGGCCAACCTGCAAAAGCGCGGCGCTTTCTATATCGAGCGCATGAATGCGACCGCTGGCAAGATCATCATCGACGGCAATTCCGCCGCTGCGCTCGGATGCATGTTCGCCGGATGCACCGTCGTGACCTGGTATCCCATCACACCGTCCTCGTCGCTCGTCGAGACCATGATCGAGTACATGAAGGAGTACCGCATCACTCCTGACGGCAAAGCGACCTTCGCCATCGTGCAGGCCGAGGACGAACTCGCCGCCATCGGCATGGTCATCGGAGCCGGATGGGCTGGCGCGCGCAGCATGACTGCCACCGCCGGCCCCGGCATCTCTCTGATGTCCGAGTTCGCCGGCCTCGCCTACTACGTCGAAGTTCCCGGAGTCATTTGGGACATTCAACGCGTCGGTCCCTCCACCGGTCTGCCCACTCGCACCTCGCAGGGCGACATTCTTTCCACCGCATTCCTCTCGCACGGAGACACCAAGCACATCATGCTGTTTCCTTGCTCGGTGACGGAGTGCTTCAGCATGGCGCCCGAAGCTTTCAATCTTGCCGAGCAGTTTCAGACGCTGGTCTTTGTCATGTCCGATCTCGACCTTGGGATGAACAATTGGATGTCGGATCCGTTCGAATATCCCACCACGCCGATCAATCGCGGGAAAGTGCTCAGTAAAGAAGACCTCGACCGCCTCGGCGGATTCGCGCGCTACAAAGACGTCGACGGCGATGGCATCGGCTACCGCACTCTGCCCGGAACCGTCCATCCCGCAGCCGCCTATTTCGCCCGCGGCAGCGGCCACAACGAGCGAGCCCAGTACAGCGAACGCGCCGACGACTTCGAAAACAACATGGAGCGCCTGAACCGCAAGTTCGAAACCGCGCGCTCCTTCGTTCCCCGCCCAGAGATCACTAAAGGTAAGAACGCGAAGATTGGAATTATTGGATACGGGACCTCGCACTGGGGCATCACCGAAAGCCGCGACCAGCTTCGCGATGAGTACTCTATCGAGACCGACTACCTGCGCCTCCGCGCGTATCCCTTTACTCGCGAAGTGCACGAGTTCATCGAGCAGCACGAGCGCATCTACGTCGTCGAGCAGAACCGCGATGCCCAGATGCTCACCCTGCTCCGTCTTGATCTGAAGCCGGAGTTGACCACGCGCCTGCGCAGCATCTCCCACATCACCGGCCTGCCGCTCGACGCGCGTTCCATCACCGACGAACTCACAACCATGGAAGGCAAATGAAACCGGGAGATCCGCACCGTGGGCCGCGTTCAGGCAAGCGTGGAAGAGCGGCCCTTTAGGGCCGCGTTACGGCAACAAAGAGAAGGGGGCTTTAGCCCCCGAGGAGCAGCAATGAGCACAACCACCGTCGAACCCGGAGCAGCCGCACCCGCCCCGAAGACCAATCGCATCGGCCTCACCGTCATGGACTACAAGGGCGGCAAGACCACCCTCTGCGCCGGCTGCGGCCACAACGCCATCTCCGAGCGCATCATCGAAGCCATGTACGAGATGGGCGTTCAGCCCGAATTGCTCATCAAGCCCAGCGGCATCGGCTGCTCCTCTAAAACCCCCGCCTACTTCATGAGCCGCTCTCACAGCTTCAACGCGGTGCACGGCCGCATGCCCTCCGTCGCCACGGGCGCCATACTCGCGAACCGCAAACTCGTCTGCATCGGCGTCAGCGGCGATGGCGACACCGCTTCCATCGGCATCGGCCAGTTCGTTCACCTCATGCGCCGCAATCTTCCCATCATTTACATCATCGAAGACAACGGAGTCTACGGCCTGACCAAGGGCCAGTTCTCGGCTACCGCCGATCTCGGCTCCAAGCTCAAAACCGGCGTCGTCAACGACCTTCCGCCCATCGATACCTGCGCCCTCGCCATTCAACTCGGGGCGACGCTCGTTGGCCGCTCTTTCTCCGGCGACAAGCGCCAACTGAGCGCCATGCTTAAAGCCGCCATCGCCCACAACGGCACGGTCATGCTCGACGTGGTCTCACCCTGCGTCACCTTCAACGATCACGAGGGTTCAACGAAGTCCTACAAGTACGTGAAGGAGCACGAAGAGACTCTGCAGGATGTCAGCTTCGTCCCGCACTTCGAGGAAATTGCCGTCGAGTACGATCCCGGTTCAACCGTCGAAGTCACCATGCACGACGGTTCCCGCCTGCATCTGCGCAAGCTGGAAGAAGATTACGATCCCACCGACAAAATTCGCGCCATCACCCGACTCACCGAAGCTCACGATAAGGGCGAGGTCCTGACGGGAGTTTTCTACGTCAACCCGCAAGCCCCAAACTTCATTGAAATGCTGAACGTGGTCGATCAGCCCTTGGCCACGCTGCCCGACTCGATGACCCGTCCCGGAAAAGAAGCCTTGGACGCGGTCATGGAAGAATTGCGCTAGCGCCAGTCAAAAACGCGCAAGAAAAAAAAGGCCCTCTCCAAAGAGAGGGCTTTCGTTACGCCTGACTCCCGGCAAACCGTTTACGCCGTTTTGCGTTCCGGTTCGCCGCTGTGTTCCGGATTATTCCCAGGTTCGGGAAAATCGGAGTCTGCATCCTTCAAATTCGGGTCCTGATCGCGATGCCCAATCTGCTCCTGCAGGCCAACATTGCCCGCCTCGTTGTGGTCGTCGGTTTCGGTCGCGCCCTTCGCGGCATCCTGATCGGGTCTGATTTTTGGCATTTGTGAACCTCGCCCATCAATGCTACCAATGAACTTTAGCTCTGGAGCTTTCCCGGGAATATAGATATAAAGTAGGAGAAGTTCGCCGGAGAATAGGTATATGAAACGGTTGTTCTCAGTCCTAAGCTTAATCCTTTTCGCCGCAACCCTGTCGTTGGCCACGCCCGCGCAAGCTCGTCTCGTTCAAGTCAGAGCTCATCACCGCGCCCAGCGCCATCATGCCCATAAAGCCGCGCGGCACCATCACGCAAAGCGTGCCCGACACAACTCAATCTGAGCGGGAGGTCTGCGTTATGGAAGGGCCCGGCTTCAGCCGCCCCATAAGACCGTCCAAACAAGCTTTAGCCCTGGCCGCCTACGAATTCCTGCCCGAACTGGAAACTCCCAGCTTTCTCAAACGCTCTCGCGCCTGCAGCGCCTCCGGAGAGTGCGGATAACGCTGGATCAAATGCCGCAACTCGCTGACCCCGTCATCCTGCTTGCCCAGCTCGATTAACGAAAAACCCTTCTTCAATTCCGCCGACGCCGCCTTGTTTCCGCTGGGAAAATTCTGCAGCACCTGGTCATAGGTCTGCGCCGCCTGCTGGTAGTTTCCCTGCCGGAACTGGATCTCTCCCAAATAAAAATAAGCGTTCCCCGCCAGATCGGTGTTGGGATAAAACTTTACGTAGTCGGAAAACTCCTGCAGCGCCAGGTCGTTCTTCCCGCCGTTGTAATCGCGCAGCGCGTTGTTATAGAGCACGTCTGGCGCCGGGGCTTGCGCCATTGCCTGCTGCTGCGCCTGCACTTGCGCCTGTTGCGCGCTGGCGCTCTGCTGCGCCGCCTGCATGTCTTCAAGCTGCTTGCTCACTTTTGCCAGGCGCACCTTCAGCTCATCCAAAGTGTCGTTAAGCGACTGGATCTGCCCCGAAAGCTGATCGGTCTTCGAGCCGCCCTCATTCTGCTGCTTCACTAGCGTCGTCTGCAGCGCGTTGAGCGCATTGGCCACCTTGTTCACCGCGTCGGTGTCCTGCTCCACCAGGTTCTTCATCACGCCCATGCGCTCGTCAAAGCTGCGCTGCATGGCCGTCATTTGCTCCTGCAGTTGCTGCACCTGCGTCTGCAACTGGATCATGTCCTTGTTCACGCCCCACGCCGGAGCCGATCCCAGCGCGAGCGCCAGCGGCAATGCCAACAGCACGAAAATGCGATGTGGTTTCATAAGGATTTCCTGAACCCGCCTCTATTTTAGATGCATTGATTGTCCCACAGGCAGGAAGTATTACACACGCACAGGCGTACCCGAGGAATCGCAACCCGCAACAGGGAAATTAATCGTTCCCTGCGTTTTACGCTATGAGCGCACCAATGCGAGACTGTGGGGCGGGCACTCTTGCCCGCCCAGGTGTTCGCTGCGATCACAAACTGGGGACGCCTTGGCGGCGTCCCCAATTTGCTTACTTGGAGTAGGCCAGATGGCCGCGGCGGTTCTGCTGCCAGCAAGCTTCGTTGCTTTCCGTGCAGAACGGTTTCTCCTTGCCGTAGCTAATGGTCTTGATCCGGCTGGCGCTCACGCCAGCCGAGACGAGTGCATCCTTCACCGCGCTGGCGCGCTTGTCACCGAGCGCCAGGTTGTAGTCTGTCGATCCACGCTCGTCGCAATGTCCTTCGACCGTGAAGTTCATGTTCGTATGCTGCGCGAAGAACTGCCCATCGGCTTGCACCGAGGCCTGTTGATCGCCCCGAACGTCCGACTTGTCATAGTCGAAGTACACATCCTTCACGTTCTGGCTGAACAGGTCTTCGTCCGTCACCGACGGCGGCGGCGGTGGCGGCGCCTGCGCTTGCGTTACCGTCAGTCGCGCCGTTGCCTCCTGCGTCCCGCCCGATCCTTTGGCGGTCAAATGATAGGTCGTCGAATCGGTCGGCGAAACGCTTTGCGAACCGTTCGGCTGCACCGCGCCAATGCCGTCGATCGACACATCGGTGGCATTGCTCGTTTGCCAGGTGAGTGATGCGGACTGCCCCGACTGGATGCTGCTGGGACTCACCGAAATCGACGCGGTTGGCGTCGGCGGCGGTGGCGGCGGTGGTGGCGGCGGCGGTTGCTTCTTCTTCGCGCAAGCGCCGAGCATCATCACGGCAGCCAGCGTTGTTACGAGTGCGAACCACTTTATACTTTTTTGATTCACTTTTATTTCCTCCTGCGACCCAAAGGCTTTGCCCCCCATGGGTCAGACGAAGTGTATTTACTATTTCCAACTCCAATTCGGTTGGCTGTTGCGACCGGTAAAAGTTAATTGCTGAACCTTGGTCCCATCCGCCAGCATGGTCCAGATTTCTTCCTTACCCGACCGGCTGGATTGAAACACAATATGCCTTCCATCCGGCGACCATGACGGAAAATCATTTCGTCCGCCGTCGTGAGTCAACTGCACCCACTGCTTGCTGGCAATATCCATCAGGTAAATGTCCGACGAACCCGGCTCGCCCGGCCCGTACTTGCGCACCCACGCAAGTGCCAGAAACTGCCCGTTGGGCGCCCAGTTCGGCGAAACCGCATAGCCCTGATCCGTCATGCGCTGCTGGTTGGTGCCGTCCGCCTCCATCGTATAAATCTGCGGCAGCCCCGTCCGCCCGCTTACAAATGCGATTTGCGAATTCGTTTTTCGGTTCCACGACGGCGAAACATCCGGGCCCTTGTCGGTCGTCATCCGGTGCAAACCTCCGCCAGACACGTCCGACACATAAATTTCCGGCGCGCCCCCGCGCGACGATGAAAACGCCAGCTTGCTTCCATCCCCCGACCACGCCGGCGACAGATTCGTTCCGCCCATATGCGGAAAACTCACCGCCCGGTTCAGTTCGAGAGAGTACATCATAATTTCCCAGCCGCTCTTCGTCAGGCTGCTGAACGCGACGCGAGACCCGTCCGGCGAAATTCGCGGCGACAGGGAGATCGATCCCAAATGCGTGATCTGATGTTGATTCGAACCATCATAATCCATCGCCCAGATTTCCTTGTGCCCCGTTCGGTCGCTGACAAAGTAAATCTGCGTCTCCGCAATGCCCGTGATACCGCCACCCAGGCGAAAAATGATTTCGTCGGCGAACTTATGCGCCATCATTCGCGAAGCCGCGTCGCTCGGGGCATCCGAATACTGCTTGCCCAGAACTTGCGGCGACTGCGGATTCTTCACGTCGTACAGCCAGCCCTGCACCGTCAACTTCCCGCCTGCCACACCCAGATTTCCAAACGCCAGCATCGCCGCATCCGGCGGCGGCGCATTCCACGCGAGGTTATTCACTTCCGTTGGCTGGCCCGGAACCTGTAAGGGATAAAAGCTCTTCGAAACCAGTTCGACTACGCCCGACACGTCAAGATCGTTCCACAGCGTGTCGTTGAAAGTCTTGAGCAGAGCGGCATTCTGCGGATCGGCGCCCGAAGGCTTGAAGTCCGGAACCGCCAGGCGCACTTTCGCCACGCCCAGGCTCGTCCCCGTCTTAACCCAATCTTGCGCGAAACTTTTGGAGGAAAAACTGCAGAAAGCCAAGAGTAAAACCAGCGCCCATACCGCGCCGCTTGGCCAACACCATGAAATGGATCTATCGCCTTCGTCCATCCGTGTGGGAGTGAATGTTCTGGTGTAAGACAATATCGTATTCCGATAGGAATTGCTTTGCAAGGTTT
>DASSRO010000221.1:0-4791 GCA_035701745.1 Candidatus Sulfotelmatobacter sp.
GTCTTGTCGACGACGAGCGTGTCGACTTTTTCCATCGTCTCTAGCGCTTCGGCATTCTTGATCAGAACTCCGGCATGCGCTCCGCGGCCCGTACCCACCATGATCGCCATCGGAGTCGCGAGCCCCAGCGCGCACGGACAAGCGATGATCAGCACCGCAACTGCATTCACCAGCGCGTGCGCCAGCCGCGGCTGCGGCCCGAACAGGAACCACGCCACAAACGTCACCGCCGCCACAGCTACCACCGCGGGCACGAACCAGGCGGCCACGCGATCGGCAAGGCGCTGAATCGGAGCGCGGCTCCGCTGCGCCTGCCCAACCATCTGAACAATTCTCGCGAGCAGCGTTTCAGAACCCACGCGCTCGGCGCGCATCACGAACGACCCGGTAGTGTTAATAGTCGCGCCGATAACAGGGCTGTTGGAAGATTTCTCAACGGGAATCGACTCGCCCGTGATCATCGACTCATCGACAGCGCTGTGTCCTTCGAGCACTACGCCGTCGACCGGAACTTTTTCTCCCGGACGCACGCGCAGCCGGTCGCCCGGCTTTACGTGTTCCAGCGGGATGTCTTTCTCGGCAACCTCGCTGCCGTCGCCAGTAATCAGCCGCGCAGTCTTCGGACTCAGATCAAGCAGTGCGCGAATGGCAGCGCTGGTGCGGCTGCGCGCACGCAGTTCCATCACCTGCCCAAGCAATACAAGAGTAGTAATCGCCGCCGCCGCCTCGAAATACACATCGGGATATCCGCCCATGCCGCGCAGCGACGCGGGAAAAACCTGCGGCGCGATCGTCGCAATCACGCTGTAGACGTAAGCCACCCCCGTCCCCAGCCCGATCAGCGTGAACATGTTCGGGCTGCGGTTCATCAGGGACGTCCAGAAACGCTGGAAAAAAGGCAGCCCGCACCACAAAACCACAGGCGTCGACAGCGCGAATTCGATCCAAGGTAGACGCGCGCCGCCCAACATATCCATGAGCGCATGCGGCCACAGCATGCTCCCCATCGCGATGGCGAGCAGCGGCACGGTCAGCGCAACGCCGACCCAGAACCGCCGCGTCATGTCGCGCAACTCCGGATTCTCTTCGGCCACCGCCGTCACCGTGCGCGGCTCCAGCGCCATCCCGCAGATCGGACACGATCCCGGCTCCGACCGAACAATTTCCGGATGCATCGGGCACGTGTACTCCATTCGCGTCGCCGCAACTGGAACCTCCGGCTCCAGTGCCATCCCGCAAGACGGGCACGCTCCGGGCTTGCTCTCGCGAACCTCCGGGCACATCGGGCACACATAAGCCGGCGCCGCCGCGGCCGCAGGTTTCGCCGCGCCACCGATCGTCGCCGGCTGCGCACTCTCCCCCTGAGCAGTCGACCCAGTCTTCGCCCCTCCCGGCGCTCCCAGCATGACCAGGTTCGACGAAAACCCGGCAGGCTTGTTCAGATACTTCGGCGGATCGGCCTTAAATTTCTCCACGCACGAGGCGCAGCAAAAGTAATACTTCTTCCCGCCATGCTCGTAGGCATGCTTCGCCGAGGCAGGATTCACGTTCATCCCGCACACCGGATCCCGTTCGAGCAGCGTTGGATGGATCACTGTCATATACGATGCCGGCTTAGTCCGCTGACTTCTTTGATTGCGGATGCCTTATATTAGTTTCATCCGGCATGGGCGCGCCGGAACTCGACATCATAACCAAGGACTTGAACCCATGACTTATCTGGATGTGGTTTTCAACTACGGCGCCATTCCCGGCGAGAACGAAATGCGCGCCATCGATACTATGCGCGAGGTCTACGGCATCCGCCAGGTGCAATTCAACGCGAAACAGCGCACGGTGCGCGTGGAATTCGACGCCTCGCGCCTGAAGCAGGACGCCGTTGCCAAGCTTTTGCGCAACGCTGGAATCGATGTGCGGGAGCCGGTAGCTCTGACCTGAGTTCGCGAATTAAGCATGAAACCTGGCGCAAAATAACAAACCCACGGCTTCAGACCGTGGGTTTCTTTGAGCCGTTTCGGCTTTCAGACGGGGGAAGGCTCGCTGCGTCTAGGAGACAAAAGCAAGGGGTGCTCACAGAAAACCTCTGGCCGAAGTTATTCTCTGAAGCACCCCGTTGCGCGCCACTTCGTCTGTCCTTTCTACAGCAAGCGGTGTGCCGTCTTGCAAACCGTTAAAAATAAAAGGCGGGGGACATAACGGCTCTGTAGGAATTGCCTGCCCCGGGAAAGATTTACTCCAGCCCCAAAGCCGCAAGGCAGCAGCCAAGCGCCTGTTGAAAACCCTGGAACAACAATTCTCCGCAGGAACGCGGAGGTTGCCGGTCTGCCTGTTCAGACGGTACAATGTTTTCTCGGCTGGCCGTCGCCCTAACCACAGTGTGCACAGCCAGTCATCGAGGGGTTGAGCGTCCGCCAATTCGTTCCATCCCTTTGAAACCGCAACAGTTGAGACTGCGCCCTTAGCTCAGTTGGATAGAGCGTCTGGCTACGAACCAGAAGGTCGGGAGTTCGAATCTCTCAGGGCGCACCATCCTAAAATCCCTTCCCTCTCGTCGTCGCGCCACAAGGCGCGCACGTTCTCGTTACGTCGACCTCATCCTATTCCCGATCGTGCTCGGTTGGGCATATTGGAGCGATCATTTGCGGCAGCCGAATGAGACCTCCGCAATCTACAACCGATAAACCATAAGTTCCCAGTAGCGGACGATACGGCGACTACCGGTTTGAGGGCTTAGCCGGCACAACATCCACACTGCCATGTTACTCTCGGTTTTTGACCCGGGATCGCCCCAACAATAACTCCATGGCCCGATCAGAGAGAGCTCAAGAACGCTACTAGATCCGATTCCTCCTGAGGACTCAGAACCAAGCCGAACCGCGCTTCATAAAAATGCACGACATCCAACAGAGATCCGGCTGATCCGTTGTGGAAATATGGAGCGCGTGCCGACAACCCGCGCAGGATGGGTCCCTTGATTTTGCCAACGTGATCGAACTTGCCGTCAATCAATGCCTGCCCTAAGTCGGTGGTGGTTTTGCAGATACTTGTTGGCTGCCCAGTTCCTGGATCCAGTTTGCAGGCGGTGATGCTCGGCAGATAGCTGATATCCAGGCCGCCGGGGTTCACTGACGCGTTCGATGCATTCAGATCGCCAGTTCCAATGTTGAGTGGCGTCGGAAAAGAATGATTGCCCACGTTCGGCGTATCGTGGCAAGTACCGCACGTCCCGGTCAGGACAGAAATGCCTCCCGCGACTAGCCCGCCGGCCGACACATCGTCGTTGATTCCGGCTACGCCGGTGATGTTAATCGCCTTCGAATTGAAAATCGCTTGTCCCCGCGCAACCGCCGCCCGCCGATCAGCCGCTGGGAGGGCCGCCCAGGCATCGAACGTGTTGAAGATCGCCGGATTGAACTGACCATCTCCCGCCGTAACCAGCCCGCCGGGTTGCTCGAACTGGGGCAACAGGGCATGCACGCTGGAATTGACGCTGATAAAGAAAGGCTGATTCAGGAGCGCTCCCGGGCCTCCGTTCGCTCCAAGCACGTTCAACAGACCGAAGCGATTGTTGAATGCCTGGGCGGTCGTCAGGCCCATCTCGAAGTTTACGATCGGAGCAAGTCTAGGGTCCGAGAGGGCAATCGGCGGCGATGCCTGTGCGTGATTATTAGTGGCGTCCATTGCCTGATGTGTCAGATCGTTCAGCAACGAATCTGGATAGTTGTTGTAGAGAATTTTCGTCGTGCCGGTCGCCGCTGACGATTCTCGCCCATCGAACATTACCGTACTCAAGAAGCGAAGATTGGTCGCGGGAAGCGGCCGCCGGTACATGGAGATCGTGGCGGTTTCATTGCAACCGTAAGGGTTTTGCACGCTGGTGACCGCGTAATCCGCATTCGGAGGCACGGCAATCCCAATGCGGATCAAGCCTCGCGTCCGCAGCAGGCTGTATGCCTTGTATCGTCCCTCAACGGTCGAAATGTCGATGTCGTGGTTGCAGTTCGATCCGTCCACCGGCCTGAAAATTGGGTCTGTGCCTCCCGTCAGCAGAAAGCGCAACTCAACATTGGTCGCGGAGACCGACATGCCATCGCTCGGCTGGTGACAGGTTCCGCAACTCCGGCCGTTCGTTCCTAAACTTTGAAAGAATGGCCCAGTCTGATCGATGCCGCCATTGGTGCTGTATGTCTGTGAGGCTCCATTCGGATTCGGAAAAAAGATCCCGTTCACAAGGAATGTTAACAATCCAGCAAGCGGGCCCTGCTGCCCGCGCGCCACTGGAAGCACCATCAACATCCCGCCAATCACGAATGCAGTGACAAGCAGGCCGCGCCCGTAGCGGACAATCAGTGCCACGTATCTGATACCGCGAAACCGCTGAACTAGACCTCGCATCGAAGTTCCTCCTCAGAAACCGACGCTGGGGGAAGGATGGGACACATTCTCGGCTTCTACTCTGGAAATCGAAAACGGAAGGCAAAAGACGACACCATGCGGCAAAAATTCGCGGAAATAACAGCAGCCGAGTGAGAAAAAGCGGGCGTTGAGCGGTTCAAAATCTAACAGGGTAGGCCGGAATTCGGCAAAAACTTGCGGTGCATCGCGGCATTCGCACAGAGATGCAAGGAGCCCCGTACCGAGAGATGTCTGGCGGCCCCTGCGCAAAGGCCGCAACGTTACTTTGCGTTCGCGTCGGACCGACTGGCAAGATCAGCTGCCCCGGCGCGAGCTGACTGCGTGTAAAGGCAGTCTGCGCCGACCGATTTTTCGAACACCTCCGCGGACTTTCTC
>DASSRO010000222.1:0-3724 GCA_035701745.1 Candidatus Sulfotelmatobacter sp.
CCACCAGCGGCCGCTTGTTGCCAAACGAGTAGGCAAAGCCCGCGCGCGGCGCAAAGTTGTACGGCAGGAACGGAACCTTGCCCGCCGGCGGAAACAGCGGGTTCGAAATCAACCCCGCAGTGGTGAACGTCTGCAGATCCCAGCGCACGCCCAGGTTCACCGCCAGCCGGTCGGTCACACGAATCGTATCCTGTGCGAACGCGGCATACTCATTCGTATTGGGATTCGACACAGCGCTGCCGAAATTCTGCAGATAATAATGCGGCACCTCATGCGCATACGCGCGCAGTGGGCTCAGCGGCAGTCCCGCTTCCATCGGTTCATACGTGAAGGGATTTACCTTAATCGGATAAAAAAGATACTCGCCGCTCTGCTGGCTGGGAAAGAAGTCGTAGATCTTGGTGAAGAGGCCGTCCCCGCCAAACTTCCACGAGTTTCGGCTGCCTTCCAGGCTCATGGTTTCCGCCAAATGCAGGCGATGCTCGCGGTTTTGCCGCGGCAGCAGGTTCGACCGCCCAATCCCATCCAGAATGTTCGGAATCTTGATCAGCACATCGCTCGTATTGCTGTAGGACTGCTGCAGATCGTTGGAGTACTGGGCCCGCAAATGGCTGATCCAGCGTGGGGAAACGCTCGAAGTCAGCGAGAGCGCCCCGGTCTGTGTAGAAACGCGCTCCTGTCCGTTACCGCTGATTGAATTGTAGGTCACCGGGCTGGCGGGATCGAGAAAGACGTTGTTCGCTCCCCAGTAATTCGTCGTGTTCAAGCGCAGGGTTAGTTGCTGCCGGGGAGACAGGTTGATATCGAACTTGCCGTACGCTGTGTTGCCTACTTGCGCCGCGGGATATTGCCCGGCGAGCGAGGTCAAATGCGCGGCCGCCGCGAACACCAGCGCCTGGTCGGAAGCCTCGTAATCTCCCGGCGTGTATGGCCCAGTTCCAGCGGCAGGCACGACTTTTGCGCTCCCGTCGAGGAATTCCACCACGTTCGGCGAGTGAAAGATATGCTGGTCGAAGCCTGCGAAAAGGAAAATCTTGTTGCGCCTGAGCGGCCCGCCGACCGTCCCGCCGAACTGCTGCTGCCGATTGTGCGGCTTGAACGCCAGGAACGGAACGGCTGCGCCGAAAGCGCTGTCGCGAAAGTGATAAAACAGCGAGCCATGCACGTGATTCGATCCCGATTTTGTGACCACATTGATCACCGCACCGCCCGCGCGCCCTTGTTCGGCGCCGTACGCGTTGGTCGACACTCGAAACTCCTGCACCACCTCCGTCGACAAGACGAAGGGCGCTCGGTAGCGTCCACGAGCCTGCGCGAAGAACGCGTTGTTATAATCGCCCCCGTCCACCAGGGTCGTGTTATGAACTCCCCGAATCCCACCAAATGACAGATCGCCATTGGTGGACGAAGTCAGGCTCCGCGGGTCCTTCGTCACGCCCGGCGAGAACAAAGCCAAATCGGAGAAGCGCCGCCCGTTCAGCGGAAAATCGTTCACGGCTCGTTCGTCCAGCAACGTGGAAACGGCGCTGGGTTGCGTTTCCACCACGTTCGGAGCCGCCGAGACAGTTACATTTTCCTGGGCGCCCGCGATCGCGAGCCGAAACTCAATGTTTGCGGCCGCGCCTACATCCACATGCAGTTGCGGCGTAACCTGTGGCGACATACCTTCCGCCGCTACTCGCGCCGAGTAATCGCCGGGCGGCAGCAATTCGATCGCGAAATCGCCGGCCGCGTCGCTGGTTGCCTCGTGCCGAGCGCCCGTCGCTATGCTCACCACCACAATCGAAGCCTGCGCGATGCGGCCCCCCGTCGCGTCGAACACCGTGCCCCGCACCGATCCAGTAGCGTCCTGAGCGGCGAGCGGTGCGGCCATTGCGACTAGAAAAAAGGTGAGAATCGTGGTCAATGTCCTGCGCGTCGACATAAGGTCGCCCCTGCATGCGAGATGGCACTCGGAGGGAAACCCCCGTCGCCGCGTTAACCGGACGCGAGGCGGGAAGTCCGCGGAGAAGTGCCGGAAGGCGCATAGTTCGGAACCAGTCCGAGCGCGGCCGGAAAATTTCTCCGCGAAAACTGAAAACCAGTCCCTGTATAGCACGCGCCCCAAAACACTTCAGTGATCCGCCCAGACTTTTTTGCCCCCATTCCCGGAGTGGGAAGGCTAATGTGCTCATGTGGGGACGGACGCATTCGTCCGTCCCGCGAAGGCGAAGCCGAGCGCGCCTGCACCCAAGCAGTGAAGGCGAAGCCGAGCCCGCCTGCACGCCACCTGCCTACCCACGCCCAGCCCCCGCCCCTTACGCCAACCCGCGCTCTCGTGGTATTTTCAATTTCCTTCCCAAGTATGATTCGATCGTATAAAGGTGTGCGGCCAACCATCCCGGAAACTTGTTTTGTGGACGATTCCGCGCAGATTATCGGCGACGTGATCCTGGGCGAACACGCTTCCGTCTGGATGAACGCCGTCGTCCGCGGCGATGTCCACGAGATTCGCATCGGCGCCCACTCCAACGTGCAGGACAATAGCGTCCTCCACGGCATGAAGCAGCAGTGGGGCGTCTACCTCGGCGAATACGTGACGGTCGGCCACTCCGTGACCCTGCATGGCTGCGTAATCGAGGATCGTTGTCTGATCGGCATGGGATCGATCATCCTGAACGGTGCGCGCATCGGTGCAGGATCGATCATCGCCGCCGGAACGCTCATCCCCGAGAAGACGGTAGTCGAGCCCGGCTCGCTCTGGATGGGCTCCCCCGGCAAATTCCGCCGTAAGCTGGAGCCCGCCGATGAAGAAACCATCCTGCGCTATGCCAGGAATTATTTAGGCTATAAAGACGAGTATTTGAGGGAGAGGTAATACCGAGTGCGGGTGCCGAGCAATAAGAATTGTCATCCTGAGCGGAGCAGGGCGGTGAGCGAAGCGAACCGGCTTGCGCAGTCGAAGGACCCACGCGTTGCCTGGCGCTTTCTTGGGTGCCGCAAGGCGTTCGCACCGTGCTTTCGACGACTTGAGTTTTAGGGAGCGAACTCCCGGACTGGTTTGTGGGCGATCTCGAAGGGCGCGGGGTCCTTCGACTGCGCGAGCTCATTCGAGCTCGCTCCGCTCAGGATGACAGTGCAATTAGGATGACAACGTAAGAGGAGCCAGATGATCAAAGCCGTCCGAGGAACCCGCGACCTTCTCCCGCCCGATACGGCGCTCTGGAACTTCGTCGAAGCCGCCGTGCGCGACGTGTTCCGCGCCTACAACTTTCAGGAAATCCGCACGCCCATTTTCGAGGCGACCGAATTATTCGCCCGTGGCGTCGGCGAAGAAACCGACATCGTCGCCAAAGAAATGTACACCTGGGAAGATCGGTCTCGCGCGGCCAGTGAAAAAGGCCAATCCCTCACCCTCCGCCCCGAAAACACCGCAGGCGTCGTCCGCGCTTACATCGAGCACAAACTCTGGGACCGCGGCCTGAACAAGCTCTACTACATCGGCCCGCAGTTTCGCCGCGAGCGCCCGCAGAAAGGCCGCTACCGCCAGTTCTACCAGATCGGTGCTGAAGTTATCGGACCACCTGCATCCGGCAGCGAGTCTCCCGCTCGCGATGCGGAAGTGCTCGAAATGCTGGCTACGCTGCTCGACCGCCTCGGCATCACCGACTGGTATCTCGAACTGAATTCGGTCGGAAGCTCCACCGACCGCGGGCGATTCAACGATGCGCTCCGCAAGGCCCTC
>DASSRO010000223.1:0-33142 GCA_035701745.1 Candidatus Sulfotelmatobacter sp.
GGATAAGCCGTCAAGCCGCCGAACTCGTGCGATCGAACCGCGGCTTGAAGCGTGGCAAACATGACCTGAAAGATCGGATTGAAACCGAGGTTGCGCTCCGGCTGAAGGACCTCAACGATTTTTTCGAAGGGGACATCGGAATTGGAGAATGCGCCCAGAATCGTCTCTCTGACTTGGGCTACAACATCCGCGAAACTCGGATTGCCAGAGAGATCGTCGCGGAGTACCAGGGTGTTGACGAAGAAGCCGATCAATCCCTCGGTCTCTACCTGATTGCGACCTGCGACCGGAATTCCCACGACCACATCGCTTTGTTTCACGTAGCGGTATAGCAGGACCTTGAAGGCGGCCAACTCCACCATAAACGCGGTAGCCTGGCAATGACTCGCCGCCTTCTTGATTCCCTTGATGAGGTCGGAAGAGATGGGCGCCGACTGCACCGCGCCTTCGAAAGTTTGTTCTGCGGGCCGGGGAGCATCGGTGGGCAGGTCGAGTAAAGCAGGTGAACCCTCAAGTTTGTTCTTCCAGTAGGACAGTTGTTGCTGGACCCGGCCGGTATGGAACCACTCCAACTGCCATTCGGCAAAGTCTCCGTAGCGAATGGGCAGCGGAGGAAGCGAAGGCAATTGCGACTTGGAAAAAGCTGCGTACAGCGATTCCAACTCTCTGGCAAAAATCTTTACCGACCAGGCGTCGGTAATGATGTGGTGCATGGTACAGAGAAAAACATGATCCAGCGGCGTGACGCGGAACAAGCGCACTCGAAACAGAGGAGCCTTGCTCAAGTCGAAGGGCTCTTCAACTTCGCGGCGTGCGAGTTGATAGGCCTCTGCCGTGGGATCGGCCGCGCTGGTGACATCGGTGACCTTAATCTGGAAATTGCAAACACTCTCGCTTTCCACGACCTGTTGAAGCTTGTCCCGATCGAGGCGGAACGACGTGCGCAAAGCGTCATGCCGGATCACCAGTTCGCGAATGCTGGCCTCCAACGCGGTCAGATCGAGGGAACCTCGCAGCCACAGTCCCAAGTGAACATTGTAGGCTCCGCTTCGGTCCTGCAGTTGTTGTAGAAACCATAAGCGTTGCTGCGCCAAGGAGGCGGAATAAATTGAGGGACTTGCCTGGACCAGCAGATCGGCGAGGCGACTTTTATCCTGCGCGTCATCGGCCCCGAGAGATTGGCTTCCGCAAAACATATAATTTATTCCGATTCGCTGCAGGCTACCGTTTCAACCGGCAAACGGCGCGCTGAAACGGGAGAGCAAAAGTAAAGCCTTGATTGGGACCAATAGACGGAGATCATCGCGCGAGTTAAGCCAAGCCGGGTGCGAGAGGCGTGAACCCTTGGGACGGCTGACGATAGTGACATCTCTAATCCTGAACCACGCCCACATCTTGAGGGAGGGAGAATAGTCCGGCCCTACGCCGGAACTCAGGAGAACTGGCCAGAACAGCCACCTGAGAAATTCCGCCCATTATATACTTTGAAGCCGACGGGCGAATAGGCCAATCTGCGCGGGCCTAGGGCCTGGTCCGCTCCATTCCCCTCCCAGAGCGGACGCAGTATAAGATGGCAAAAGCGGGATAAAGCGGTATACAGTGAAATACCTATATTCCTTGGTCCTGGTTTCGATCATAGTTTTGACGCAACTGATCTCTGGCCTCCCCAAGTTGAGTAGTGGTTGAAACGTGGAATAGGGGAACAGACAGTGCTAGCCAAAATCCGGAACCAAGATCAGGTTGGCAAAAGATCAAACAATGTGCTGAGAGGTGAGTCGGTGGCGCATTGAACGGCTGTTTGCCACAGGATCCAGGTGTCCCTGGTTGACATCGAGCAGCCCAGTCAATGTTGTCTTCTTGCCGATTCCTACCCCCCTTGAAGGACCGAACAACATGAGCCAATCCGTATTCCCAGCCTCGTTCGCGCAGCAGAGACTGTGGTTTCTCGATCAACTCGACCCGGGAACGGCCGCGTATAACCTTCCGCGCGCGTTCCGAATTGCCGGTCCATTGAATGTGGAAAGCCTTACCCAGGCGTTCCAGATGGTGATCGAGCGGCACGCCGCCTTGCGGACGGTATTTGACTCGGTTGAGGGCGAAGGCCGGCAAATCGTCCTGGCCGAATTGGAAGTAGAAATTCCGGTGGTCGACCTGGGGGATTTTCCCGAGAGTGAGCGCGAGACCGAGGCGTTGCGCATTGCGGCTGAAGAGGGCAGGAAACCCTTCGACTTGAAGGAAGGCCCGTTGATCCGGCCGGTTTTAGTACGCCTGGAGCCGGAAAAACATTTCCTCGTCCTTACCATGCACCACATTATTGCTGATGGTTGGTCGATCGCGTTGCTATTCCGCGAAGTAACGACGTCCTATGCCGCCATTACCAGAGGCGAAGCGCCCGTCCTTCCCCAGCTTCCATTGCAATACAGCGAGTACGCGCAGTGGCAACAAGAGTACATGAGCGGCGAGGTACTCTCCGGGGAGATTGAATTCTGGAAGCGTAAGCTTGCCGGGGCACAACCGCTGCTGGAACTGCCGCTCGACCACGCGCGTCCGGCCACGGCGAGTTGGAATGGCGCGACCGAACTATTCGACGTGCCCGCAGCGACCGTGGCAAAACTGAAGGCGCTCGGCCAGACCGAGAGTTCAACACTGTTCATGGTAGCGATGGCGGCATTTCAGTCCTTGCTTTGGCGCTACAGCAACCAGGAAAGCATACTGATTGGAACACCCATCGCGGGGCGGAACGACGTCGATCTGGAAAACATGATTGGCATGTTCGTGAACACCTTGATTTTCAGAGGCGATTTTTCCGCGAACCTGACATTCCGCGACTTAATTCGCCAAGTGCGGTCGTTCGCGCTGGAGGCGTACGCGCACCAGGATCTGCCCTTCGAGAAATTGGTGGAGGAACTTGTCCCACAACGTTCGCTTGATACCAATCCGCTATTCCAAGTGTTGTTTACTTTTCAGAATAATCCGAATCAAGTTTTTGAGATTCCTGGGTTAACGATCCACGAAATGCCGTTTGAGGCCGGCATCGCGAAGTTCGACCTTTCCGTCGCGATGTGGGAGGCGGGCGATCTGCACTGCCAGTTCGAATACAACACCGACCTGTTTGAGCGGTCGACGATGCAGCGGATGGTGCAGCATTTCGAGAGGCTACTGAACGCTGTTATCGAGCATCCCGATGTCGCCATCGCGAAAATTCCGCTGATGAGCCTCGAGGAACGCGAGCAAGTCGTGGTGGAGTGGAACCGCACGGCCGCAGATTATCCGAGAGATCTGACCATCCCGAGTGCATTCGAACGTCAGGTGGAGCGCACGCCCGATGCGACCGCACTGCTTTTTGCCGGCAAAAAGTGGAGTTATCGCCAGCTGAACGACGAGGCCAACCGGTTAGCGCACAAGCTAATCGAGAAGGAAGTGGGAGCGGATTCGTTGGTCGGAGTCTGCCTGGAACGTTCAGCGGAAATGGTAATGGCGCTGTTGGGCGTACTTAAAACCGGCGCGGCCTATGTACCGCTCGATCCCGCCTATCCGGCAGAGCGCTTGCGATTCCTGGTGGAAGACGCTTCCCTGTCGAGCGTGGTGACGCGCTCTTCGCTGCAGAATCTTTTGCCGGACAATGTTCGAAACGTTGTGGTTTGCGACGGAGACGGCGATAACGCAGCCGGAAAGTTGACAACCAATCCTTCAAGATCGGCAAGAGAAGGCGAGCGCGCTTACGTGATCTATACTTCCGGCTCTACCGGAACCCCAAAAGGCGTGGAGGGAACGCACCGCGCCTCGATGAATCGCTTCTCCTGGATGTGGAGGACTTATCCATTCAAAGCAGGAGAAGTTTGCTGTCAGAAAACGAATCTGGGATTTGTCGATTCCATCTGGGAGATCTTTGGCCCGTTGCTGGCTGGCGTTCCGAACGTGATCATTCCGCATGAAACGGCGCGCGACCCCGAGGAGATGTTGCAACTGCTGGCGCGCGAACACGTGACCCGCATGGTGCTGGTTCCCTCGTTGTTGCGGACGCTTCTCGATCGCGCTCCAAACCTGCAGAGCCGTGTGCCTGAGCTGAAACTGTGGACGTGCAGCGGCGAGGTGCTTCCCGTGGATCTGGCGAAGCGTTTTCGAGAAGGGTTTCCGGATGCAACGTTGCTGAATATCTATGGCTCGTCGGAAGTAGCTGCGGACGTCACTTATCACGAGGTTGCGCAAGAGAAGCTAGCTTCCTCGATCGCGATTGGAAAGCCGATCAGTAATACCCAGATTTATCTCGTGGATGAATCTGGAGATCCCGTACCCATCGGAATGCGAGGGCAGATATTTGTCGGTGGCGACAACCTGGCGCGTGGGTACTTGAACCGGCCGGAATTGACGGCGGAACGTTTCGTCAGCAACTGGCTGGCGCCGGACCGATCGGCGCGCTTGTATCGCACGGGAGACCTGGGGCGGTTTCGCTGGGATGGCGAAATCGAATATCTGGGCAGAGTCGACAGCCAGGTAAAACTGCGCGGGCTGCGCATTGAGTTGGGGGAAATCGAATCGGTGCTGAGTGCCCATGCCGGCGTGCGAGAAGCGGTGGTAATGGTCAGCGGAGAGGGCGAACAACAGAAACTGGCGGCGTACCTGGTAATGCGGGACGAGGGAAAAACGGCGCCCTCCGCTGGAGAGCTGCGGCGTTATCTGCGGACAAAACTTCCGGAGCATATGGTACCGGCGAGTTATTGGAAGGTGGAGGCGCTGCCCCTGTTGCCAAGCGGGAAAGTGAATCGTCCCGCGCTAGCAGGAAGCGGCGGCAGGCCTCTGCTGGACCAGGAGGAGTTGGCGGCTCCGCGAAACGAGGTGGAGGCGAAGCTGGCTGAGGTCTGGCAGGAGTTGCTGGAAGTGGAAAAAGTCGGAGTTGAGCAAAACTTTTTCGAACTCGGCGGACACTCCTTGCTGGTGCTGCAGGTGACGGCGCGAGTCCGGCGGATTTTCGACGTGGAACTGCCGGTGCGGAGCGTATTTGAAGCGCCGACCATAGCGCAGTTGGCGATGGAAGTCCAGAAAGCGGAGGCCATGGGACTGAAGGCGCGCACGCCAATTTTGCAGCGGCGACCGCGGACTCCAAGCGTAAGCCGCGAGACTTTGCTGGCGCAGTTGGATGGCCTGTCCTCCACAGAATTGCAAAGTTTATTGCAGCGGGTGATTGACGGAAAGCAGCCTGCGTAGTGGGAATGTAAGAGAACGATTGATCGTAACAAGTCAGCATGAGTGCGGCTGTTAGAAAATTCCGTTTTCCAGTTGGCAATATGTTCGTTCATGAATTAGTGGCGATGCAGGCTAGTGCGGCGCCCGACGCGGTTGCCGTCGTTGGCGACAAGCAGTTGACGTATGGGGATCTGAATAGCCGCGCGGATCAACTCGCCCGACGCTTGGTTTCGCTCGGGGTTCACAGCGAGGTTCCCATCGCTCTTTTTCTGGAGCGCTCTCCGGAGTTGGCCATCGCGGCGCTGGCGGTCCTGAAAGCCGGGGGAAGTTATGTGCCCCTGGATCCGAGTTACCCGCTGACGCGGATCGCGATGCTGTTGGAGGATTGCGCTACGCCGGTGGTGCTGACTGATTCTTCTGTCGCCGACAAACTGCCTTCGGGGAATTGGCAGACGATTTTGTTGGATGACGAGGAGGCGGAGGCCGGAGTTCCAGAAGTCTCCGCCGAACCGCGACTCACTCCCGACAATACCGCGTACGTAATTTTCACTTCTGGTTCAACGGGCCGCCCTAAAGGCGTGCAGATAACGCACGCGAATTTGCTGAACCTGGTGCAGTGGCACCAGCGCGCGTTTCAAATTACCGCAGCGGACCGCGCAACACTGCAGGCAAGCCCGGGCTTTGATGCGGCAGTGTGGGAATTGTGGCCGTACCTGACGGCCGGGGCCAGCGTCTACGTAGTAGAGGAAGGGCTTCGCCCGTCGCCTGAGCGACTGCGCGACTGGATCGTCGAGCAGGGTATCACGATTACGTTTTTGCCGACGGCCGTGGCGGAGGCAATGGCAAATCTTTCTTGGCCGGCCAAAGGCGCTCTGCGATTTTTGCTGACCGGCGCTGACACGCTACGGCGCTATCCGCGGGCTGGCCTGCCTTTTGCCCTGGTGAACAACTATGGGCCGACCGAATGCACGGTGGTGGCGACGTCCGGTGAGATTCCGGCGACCGGGCAGTCCGCAGGCACTCCATCGATTGGGCGTGCGATTGACAACGTGGAGATCCACATCGTCGACGAGGAGATGCGTCCGGTCCAGAACGGCACTCCTGGAGAATTGCTGATTGGCGGCGCTGGAGTCGGGCGCGGATATCTAAGTCGCCCCGAACTGACGGCGCAGAAATTCATTGCCGATCCATTCAGCAAGCAAGCGGACGCGCGTCTCTACCGCACCGGCGATCTGGTTCGCATGCGCCTTAATGGCGAAATCGAATTCCTGGGACGGATGGACGAGCAGATCAAGATTCGCGGGTATCGCATTGAACCAGGTGAAATCACGGCGGTTCTTAACCGGCACCCGGCTATACGAACGAGCTACGTTGCGGCCTATGCCAACGGTGCGGGAGAAAACAACCTGGTGGCTTACCTCGTGGGGGCGTCTCAAAGCCGCCCGACGCAGGCGGAGTTGCGCACATTTCTTGGCGAGCATCTTCCGGATTACATGGTGCCTTCGTCGTTCGTAGCCATGCCAGAGTTACCGATGACGCCGCATGGGAAAGTCGACCGGGCTGCGCTTCCGAAGCCCACGGCGGAGAATCAACTGGACGACGAGCACTTCGAAGCGGCGCAATCGGAAGTGGAGCAATGGCTGGCCGGATTTTTGAGCGGATTGCTAAAAGTCGCCCGGGTAGGAAGAAATGATAACTTCTTCAACCTGGGCGGACATTCATTGATGGGAGCACAGCTGATTGCAAAAGTGCAGCAGAGGTTCGGAGTTGAACTTTCGCTGCGAGGCCTTTTCGATCATCCCACAATTGCGGAAATCTCCTCCGAGATCGAACGATTGGTGTACACGAAGTTGCAGGCCATGAGCGACGAGGAAGCCCAGCGTCTGCTCGAATCTTCTCCCGGAATCTCCGCATGACCGCGGCCAGCGTGCCACCGTCGGTGCAGCCCGCCGAAAATCGAGCGCTGAGCCTTTACCAGTTGCTCGATCCGGAAGTGCTGGCCGATCCTTATCCGCTGTATCACAAACTGCGGAGCCATGATCCCGTGCATTGGGATCCATTTCTGCACGCCTGGGTGGTAACGCGCTATGCCGACGTCGTACACGTGTTGCACCATTTTTCCGCGAATCGCACGCCGACGCCCGAGCAACTGAGCGCGCTGAACCTGTCGGCGCTCAACCCGATTGCCGAGGTGATGGTGCGGCAGATGTTATTTCTGGATCCTCCCGATCACACGCGCCTGCGCGCGCTGGCGTCGGCCGCGTTCACGCCGCGCCGCGTGGAACAACTGCGCTTGCACATCCAGGAAGTGATGAATACGCTGCTGGATGCTTTCGTTGCCAAGGGATCGATGGATGTGATCGCCGACTTCGCCGGGCCAGCACCGGCGATCGTGACTTGCGAGTTGCTGGGCGTGCCGGCTAAGGATCACGCGCAACTGAAGGAGTGGTCGCAGGATTTTGCCGAGATGCTGGGCAATTTCCAGCACAATCCCGATCGCTTTCCGCGAGTTTTGCGCAGCGTGGAAAATCTTTGTTCCTATTTCCGCTCAGCGATGCAAGAACAGCGTCTGCACAAGAGCGAGGGATTGGTGCAGGCGATGATGGCGGCGGAGATCGATGGCGCCCGGCTGACGGAAGAAGAGATCATCGCGAACCTGATTGTCACCATGGTCGGCGGACTGGAAACCACCACGAACTTGATCGGCAATGGCGTGCTGACGCTGCTGCGGCATCCGGACGCATTCGCTCGGCTGCGCGGCGACTTTTCTCTCATCCCCTCGGCCGTAGAGGAGCTGCTTCGCTACGAGAGCCCGAGCCAGCACACCGCCAGGCTCGCTCCTGCAGACGTTGAATTGGGAGGAAAATTCATTCGGAAGCGGCAGGCGGTCATCGCGGTGATGGCGGCCGGAAACCGCGATCCAGAGCGCTTTCCAGAACCCGACGCACTCGATCTTTCACGAAAGAATAACCAGCATCTGGCATTCGGCTGGGCGGCTCATTTTTGCTTCGGGGCTGCGCTGGCGCGGCTGGAGGGGCAAATTGCGTTCGACACGATTTTGCGGCGGCTGCCTCAGTTGAAGCTGAATTCACAAGGTCCGCTGGTATGGCGACATAATCTCGGCCTGCGGGGGCTAACCTCGCTGCCCGTTGCATTTACTCCCAGCGATCCGACGCGAAAGTCCGCTTTTGCGAATTAAGGACAAAACGAATGGGCGCTGAATACTCGGACGCGAAACGGAAACTGCTGGAGAAATATCTCCGCGGCGAAGTCGGTCTGAGTCCGGAAGCTCGGCCGATCGCGCGCCGGCAGCCGGGAGAGCGCATTCCGCTCTCCCATGCGCAGGAACAGGTTTGGGTTCATGCGCAGCTGACTCCCGACCTCCCGCTCTACAACGAGCCAGTAACCATTCATTATTCGGGCCGCCTGGACGTGAGCGCGCTCGAACGCAGCTTCAACGAAATTCTGCGTCGCCACGAAGCCTGGCGCACGTGTTTCGTGGTTGTGGATGGGCAGCCATTCCAGGAGGTGAAAGATCATCTTGCCGTCTCGCTTCCGGTGGTCGATCTGCGTAACATCCCGCAGGAACAGCGAGACGCGACTGCCGTTGCGATTGCCACTGCGGATGCGAGGATCCCGATTGACTTGGGCCAGACGCCGCTGTTTCGGGTCAGACTGATTCGCCTGCAGGATGAAGAACACCGGTTATACCTCACCCTCAGCCACATCATTTTCGACGGCGTGGCAATCTACCGGGTCTTTCTGCCGGAGTTGGCGGCGCTCTACAAAGCGTATTCGGCCGGCGAACCTTCTCCCTTACCCGAACTCGCGATTCAATATCCCGATTATGCGATCTGGGAGCGCCGAACGTTTACACGCGAGGCTCTGGCGAAAGACATGGAGTACTGGCGGAGGAAGCTTAGCGGGAACCTGCCGGAAGTCTACCTGCCCACGGACCGGCCGCACCCGCGCATCCAGACATTTCGTGGATCGATGTATCCCTTCCGACTTAGCGGCGAACTTACGAGAGACCTTAGAAACTTCTGCCGGCGAGAAGGCGTGTCTTTGTTTCACGCGCTGTTGGCGGCTTTCGCGGCCCTGCTTTATCGTCACTCCGGCGAAGAGCGAATTCCTATCGGCAGCGTGACGGCGGGCCGCAATCGTCCGGAAACCGACGCGATGCTTGGATACTTTCTCAATACCGTGGTGATTCCCGCAGATCTCTCCGGCAATCCGAGTTTTCGCAGCCTGATTCAGCGTGCGCGAAACTGGACTATTGATACCTTGGATCACGATCGAGTGCCGTTTGAGCATCTGGTTCGCGAATTGAGAGTACAGCGCGATCTCAACCGTAGTCCGCTGTTTCAGGCTATGTTTTCGCTCGAGCCTCCGATGCAGAACGTGGACCCGGCGTGGCGTCTCACCCAGATGGATGTGGATACGGGAGCGACTAAGTATGACCTGTATCTGGAATTGGACGAGCGCGCCGACGAAGTTCTGGCGCGCTTCCATTACAGCACTGACCTGTTCGATCTCGATACCGTGGTTGGCCTCGCGACAACGTGGCAACGGCTGCTGGAGTCTGCACTGGCCGATGCGACACAGCGCCTTTCGGAATGGTCGGTGCTCAGTTCGGAAGAGCAGCGCCGGATGCTGGTCGAGTGGAATGAGACGGCCGCCGAATATCCTCGTAACTTGACGATCCATCGAGCCTTCGAAGAGCAAGTAGAGCGAACTCCCGAGGCGACGGCGTTGCGTTGTGAAGGGAGAGGATGGACGTACCGCGAAATTAATGATGAAGCGAACCGCCTGGGCCACTGGCTGGTCAAGCAAGGAATCGGGTCGAGTTCTCTGGTGGGGATTTTTCTGCCACGATCGGCGCATGCCGTGGTCGCACTTCTAGGGGCGCTGAAAACGGGAGCGGCTTACGTTCCCTTGGATCCCATGCACCCGCCGGAGCGCTTGCGCTTCATCATCGACGACGCTGGCCTGTCTGCCGTGATTACTCATTCTTCGATTCAGGCGCAGTTACCTCCGAACACCAAGGGCGTGGTGGTGCTCGACCGCGAGAAGCGGCACCTCTGCGAGCCTACAACGAACATCGCCAGCGCAGCTTCCGGTGATTGCGCGAATCCTCGCGCCTACGTGATCTACACCTCCGGATCGACTGGTGTCCCCAAGGGGGTGGAAGGGCTGCACCGAGCGTCGATGAATCGCTTCGCCTGGATGTGGCGAACCTACCCCTTCCAGCCGGGAGAAGTGTGTTGCCAGAAGACCAACATTGGATTCGTGGACTCCATTTGGGAAATTTTCGGTCCCCTGCTCGCTGGAGTATGCAGCGTGATTATTCCTCAAGAGGTGTCGCGCGATCCCGAGGAATTGCTGCAGGTGCTGGCGCGGGAACACGTGAGTCGAATCGTACTCGTCCCTTCGTTGCTGGGAACTCTGCTCAATCACGCTCCCGATCTGCGACAGCGAGTTCCAGATCTGAAGCTATGGTCGTGCAGTGGCGAAGTCTTGCCGGCGGCTATGGCCAAGCGCTTCCGAGAAGCGTTCCCGGAAGCGACGCTGCTGAATATTTATGGTTCCTCTGAAGTGGCGGCGGATGTCACGTGCCATGAAATTAACGATCAAGATTTGACTTCCAGCGCAGCGATCGGGAGGCCGATCAGCAATACGCAAATTTATCTGGTTGACGAGCATCAGAATCCAGTTCCGGTGGGAATGCGTGGGCAAATCTTTGTGGGCGGGGACGGGCTGGCGCGCGGATATTTGAATCGGCCGGAACTGACAGGCGAGCGCTTCATTGCGAACTGGCTGGCTCCGGAGCGGTCGCCGCGTTTGTATCGCACCGGAGACTTGGGCCGCTTTCGCTCTAACGGGGAAATTGAATATTTGGGCAGAGTAGATGGCCAGGTGAAGCTGCGCGGGCTGCGCATCGAGTTAGGCGAGATCGAATCAGTACTGGCCAACCATGCCGGGGTGCGAGAGGCGGTAGTGATGGTCGTGGGAGAAGCCGAGCAGCAGAAGCTGGTGGCTTACCTGGTGTTGAAAGAAGACGCGAAGTCTGCACCTTCCGCGGGAGAGCTGCGACGCTACCTGCGGACGAAACTGCCGGAACACATGGTGCCGGCGAGTTACTGGCAATTGGAGGCACTGCCATTGCTAGCGAGTGGAAAGGTGAACCGCCCAGCGCTAATGGGATCTGATGGTAGAGCTCTGGTGGATCACGAAGAGCTGGCGACTCCGCGCAATGAAATGGAACGGAAGCTGGCGGAGATTTGGGGCGAGTTACTGGAAGTGAAGCAGGTGGGAATTGAACAGAATTTCTTCGAACTGGGGGGGCATTCCTTGCTGGCGCTGCAAGTCGCGGCGCGAATCCGGCGGACGTTTGAAGTAGAGTTGCCGGTGCGGAGCGTCTTTGAGGCGCCGACCATTGCCGGACTGGCCCTGGAAGTCCAGAAGGCGCAAGCGCTGGGATTGAAAGTAAGAACCAAGCTTCCACAACACTCCCGCCCCGCACCGTCCGCGGATGCAGCTCAGGAGGAGTTACTCACTCAGTTGGACAAACTGCCGGCGCAAGAAGTGCGGAGCCTGCTAAAGGACCTGCTGGACGGAAAATACAACTATGAATTCCGCTCTTAAGCACAACCTGGCGGCGGAGTGTATGTTTCTCAAAACAGCGTATTTTCTAGACGGGAGCGCAAAGAATTGCGACATTTTGATTGCCGATGAGGGGCTTAGGGCCTCCTGGATTACTCTGGGAGACTGACCACATCTCCTTCGTTTTCTTAGCGATAGACTGGGAACGTAGGCCGCAAGCGGGTTGGCGTTCGTAATGCTTATTCAATCGAGTAGACCAAACAGAGAGAGGCAGAATTGTGTTCGTGGCTGACCAACCGAAGGTGCAATCTTTAGGCGCGGCTCGTTATTTGATCGTCTTGTGCTTTGGCTTACTAGGCCTGGCGGGGTGTGCCACGCAAAGCTCGACCATACAGACTGGGGGAGGCCAGAATTTCAACATTGCCGTCTCTCCGATTACAGTGACCGCTGCCGCGGGAAGTTCGACGTCGGTCTTTACCGTGTCGGCCACGGGCCAGAACGGCTTCAGCGGATCGCCCGTAGTTACGCTGTCTGGTCTGCCTAACGGGATCACAACCTCTCCCGCCTCTCCGTTTAGCGTAGCTACGGGGGGCAGTCAAGCAGTAACGCTGTCCCTGCCGGCGTCGGTTGCCAATGGAAGCTACACGGTTACTGCCAACGCGATTTCGGGATCGCTAACGCACTCGACGGCACTAACGCTGACGGTTAATGCCGCGCCGGATTTCGCAATTGCACTGTCTCCCAATGCCATCACAGCTGCTGCTGGAACATCCAACACAACTTTCACGACTTCGATCACCGGACAGAACGGCTTCACCGGATCAACAACGGTTACACTCTCCGGCCTGCCTGCGGGGGCCACGACCACTCCGGCCTCCCCGTTTATTTTGGCCTCGGGGAGCAGCCAGACGGTAACGCTATCCTTGCCGACAACGGTCGCAGCCGGCAACTACACCGTATCCGCGACGGGCACCTCTGGCACTTTGACGCACTCGGCTCCGCTTGCGCTCACGGTAGGTACCGCGCCCGCATTCAGCATTGCCTTGTCGCCGAGCGCTATCGCGGTGAATGCGGGAATGTCGAACTCGAACTTCAGCGCCTCGATTACCGGCGAGAATGGATTCAGTGGTTTAGTAGCGGTGACGCTTTCGGGTCTGCCTGCCGGGTCCACGACTTCCCCGGCGTCGCCCTTCAATGTGTCAGCGGGAAGCACGCAGACGGTGAACGTGTCTGTGCCCGCCTCGGCGACGAGCGGCGACTACACTCTGACAGCAACTGGGAATGCAGGAACGCTGACCCAATCGGCGACTCTGGATTTCACGGTTGCGCCTCCTCTCCAATCGACGGTAACAACGTGGCACTATGACGTCGGTCGAACCGGCGCGAATACGTCGGAAACCACACTGACGCCCGCGAATGTGAACAGCACCACATTCGGAAAGATAGCGACGTTTCCAGTGGACGGTTTCCTGGTGGCGGAACCTCTATACCTGGGCGGCGTCAACATCGCCGGGCAAGGTGTACACAACGTGGTCTACGTGGCGACCATGCATGAGAGTGTCTACGCCTTTGACGCAGATAGCACCAGCACGACGCCGCTGTGGGTGACCAGCATTCTGAATTACAGCCCGCCGGGAGCCACTTCCGTGCCCTCGTCGGTGCAAAAAAATACGACCACTACGGGATGGTCGGAGGTTGGAATTGTCTCCACTCCGGTCATCGACCCTGCAACCGGCACTATGTACCTTGTTGCGGAGACCTATGAGAGTGGCAGCATCATTCACCGCCTTCATGCACTGGACGTGAGTACTGGAGCGGAGACGCAGGGCGGACCGGTTACGATTGCGGCGAGTTACACGCTCAATGGAGGCACCACTACTTTCAAAGGCTTCTTTCAGCTCAACCGTCCGGCATTGCTGCTGGCGAATGGGCATATATATCTCGCTTTTGGATCGAATTGCTGCAATGACACGCCCAGCCAGGGATGGGTACTCTCCTATAACGAAGCGACGCTGCAGCAGGAGGGGGCGTTTACGACTGAGCCGACGCAGAACCTGGCATCAATATGGATGCGAGGAGCCGGGCTTCCTGCCGACAGCAGCGGCAACATTTATGCCGAGACGGGGGAGGGTCCTTACCTAGCCGGCACTAACCTGGCGATCAGCGTTTTGAAGTTCAGCCAAAATGGAACCGCCGTGGGGCTGACAGATTGGTTCACTCCTTACAATTATCAAACCCTGGCCGACGCCGATAAGGACCTGTCCGATGGAGTTCTGGTTCTGCCGGACCAGCCGGGCAACTATCCTCATGAATTGATTGCGATGGGCAAGGAAGGCACGATCTATCTCTTGAACCGCGACAACATGGGCCAATTGTGCACGACCTGCACGGCTACCACAGGAGGGGACACGCAGATTGTGCAAGAGGTTCCGCAGGGCGCCGGACGGGGCAGCGGTACGCCGGTTTTTTGGAATAATACGGTCTACGTCACGGGTCAATCGATGCCAGTTTACGGGTACACCCTGCAGAACGGGACACTGGTGACGCCCGTTTCGCTTCAATCCTCGCTCGTCATGGGTGGAAGTGGCAATGCCATTCTTACGGCAAGCGGAAGTTCAAATGGAATTCTCTGGTTTACCAGCGGAGGGGCGAATTTGTACGCCATGAATGCCAGCACCCTGCAACTGCTCTGGGCCAGTACACAAGCGGCAAATGGCCGCGATACGGTGCCTCCACTGGCGCACTTTGCTACACCCACAGCGGTAGACGGAAAGGTATTTCTCGGCACGCAGAACAGCGTAGTCGTATATGGATTGCTGGCAGCTCAGACCACGGCCAGAAACCGCGGGGGCATATGGATTTCTGAGCAACGGCCCCAGCGAGCCGGCGCACTTCCTTTTTAATCCTCGCTTTGCCAAGTCCTGAGTCTCGACTCGCGGGCCGGGCTGCTCAATTTTTCACGAAACTTTCTTAAATTCGCTCAATCCGTTGCCTTGCCGGCAGCATCAGACTAAGGTCCGAAAAAAGTTTATCCAATGCGCACGCACAAGAAGTTGCGGCATATAATGCTTTTCTGGCCCCGGACGCGGAGTTTTTTTTGTGAAAGCGGACGATTTCAGAGTCTCGGTGGCGATGTGTACATTGAACGGCGCTCCTTTCCTCGAAGCGCAGCTCGATAGCATTCTGGCCCAGTCGAAGTTACCCGATGAGATCGTCCTGTGTGACGACGGATCCTCCGACGGAACGCTCGATATCGCCAGCCAGTTCGCGAAAAAATATCCCAACAGCTTCCGAATCATTCGAAATGAGAGGAGACTGGGTTACTGCCGCAATTTTGAATCTGCAGTTCGGTACGTAACAGGCGACATCATTTTCTTCAGCGACCAGGATGACGTCTGGTTTCCGGACAAAGTGGCCTCGATGCTTCGAGTTTTTGCCGAAGATCCCCGCTTGGTGGTGGTTTACTCGGATGCAGTTCTTACCAACGAAGAGTTGCAGCCGACCGGAACCGTGTTCGGGCGCAGAAAAGATGCCCAACTGCGAAAGCCGCCGACGCTGCGCCAGTTAAGCCAGGGAGTGGCATTCAACGGGCCGATGATGGCGTTCCATTCGCGCTTGAAGCCGTTCGTAGTTCCCTTTTCGCCGCTTTCCTTGCAGTGGGCGCACGACCATTGGATTGCGTTCATCGCCTACGCCGTTGGCGAGATTGGCGTGATTGATCGCCCGCTTGTTTATTACCGCCGTCATGGGACAAACAGCGGAAAGGACGCTGAGCTGGATGGAGGACTGCTCTACCAGTGGCGCGTCGTCAAGAAGAAATATGTGGGCTCGACGGAGTATGGCGAGCGGCGGCGAGGGTGGGAGGACATGGTCGCGCGCCTGCGCGAGATCAAAGAGGGAGGCCTGCCGCTCGACGATCCAGCCAAGTTGGAGAGATTGCTGCGGGTTTCCGAGATGTGCCTGCAATTTGCCACCGCGCGGCAAACTTACAAGACTCGGGCTCGAATGGCGCGAACGCGGGGGGCCTTGCGGCTTTTACTGACGGGCGAATATCACCGGTATGCCCGCGGAGTTAAGAGTTTCGTACAGGATGTGGTGATCCCCTGAGATAAACGCCTTCCCCGCAAACTGTCGACATCCTTTCCGGGCAAAAAGCAGTCCAAATATCCTTTCCGATTCCCGCTCTATGGGTTCTCTTGGGGGAAAATGATTGCTGGGGATTGGCCTTGTGGTTACCCCACGTACTGGTCAAACTTCAGGCTCTCGGATATTCTCGGTGCAAGGGAGATCATGATCCGAGACGCTGCCGGGCGCCAGAAGAAAGTTAGCGCTTCGCAACCTCCGCAGGCGAGGTGCGAAACGTTGTGGGCACGGGATGCAGATCGCCGAAACGGCACAGAATCAGTGGGAAGGCCATTTTCCCGATGAGTCTCCTGTACCTCCTCGGAGGCCGCCAGCGAAAACTGCTATTCAAGAATGAGGAGGAGCAGCGCCTTTACGAGGCTGCCATCATCTTGCTGGTCGACACTTCGACTGGCGCGGTCAAGGTTGAGGTCGAATACAAAACTCCACCGGAAGCCCGTGCCAGCGACGAATCTTCCCATTCCTTCAAGTCCGCTACCCTCGTGGGAAACAGGTTATACACCTGCACCTCCACTGAAGTGCTGATTTTTGAGGTGCCCAGCTTCAAGCGGATCGGCTACATATCTCTGCCCTGTTTTAACGATCTTCACCACGTCACTCCTACGGCTGAAGGCAATCTTCTGGTCGCGGATACAGGGCTCGACATGGTGGTGATGTTTACACCCGAAGGGCGAGTGCTGCGGGAATGGGACGTCCTGGGAGGAGAGCCCTGGACGCGGTTCTCGCGCGACATCGATTACCGCAGAGTGGAGAGCACGAAGCCGCACCAGTCTCATCCCAACTGCGTATTTCAGTTGGGCCAGGAAGTATGGGTCACGCGGCTGGCGCAGAAGGATGCGGTGAGCCTGACCACGCCCGGCCGGCGCATCAACATCGATGTGCAGCGGCCGCACGATGGCCTGGTCGTGGGGGAGCGCATCTACTTCACCACCGTCGACGGCCGCATTGTGATCGCCAACCGCCGCACGCTTGCGATCGACGAGATCGTCGACCTCAACGAGATTCATCGGGTTCAAGAACATCAGGACGCCCTGCTGGGCTGGTGCCGCGGGTTACTGCCCATGGATGAGCGCAGATTGTGGATAGGATTCACACGGGTTCGCAAGACCAAGTTCACCGAAAACGTGATGTGGATTAAACACGCTTTCCGCGATAAAGAAAGACCTACGCACATTGCTCTTTACGACATCGTGGAGAAGAAATGCCTGCAGGAGTTCAATCTGGAGGGGCATGGGATGAACGTAATTTTCGGCATTCATCCCGCGCATCTGCAAGACAGCCCGGAAAGCCGCCAGACAGCGGTGCAGGCAAGGGAGTGACGTTGCCGGTCTTCTGCGGGATTGGCTGCGCGACGGCCACGCTTCCTGCTTGCAGTCCCGTCGCCAACTGAGTGGGGTCCTCCGCTGAAATCCAATTCGCACTGCGAAAGAGTAGAACTCGAATCGAAAGCGCGGAACTGTTTCCATGACGAAGGTCGATAAAGTCGCGCTTTTCAAGAATGTGGGCTCCAGCTGGTTCGCCCTGGGCATTAACGTTCTGGCCGGAATCTTTCTTTCGCCCTACATCCTCCATCATCTGGGAGACGAAGCTTTTGGCCTTTGGGTACTGATCTTCTCCGTGACCGGTTACTACGGGCTTTTCGATCTGGGAATACGGTCCTCGATCATTCGCTACGTCGCGAAGTATTCCACGGTCGCCCAGAATGACGACCTGAACCGGTTGATTAATACCGCTCTCTTCTCCTATAGCGCCATCGGCGCAGTGGCGCTCCTGATCACGATTACCCTCAGCTTCAATGTCGGATCCATCTTCCGGATCTCAGGGGATTCGATTCCAGTTGCGCGCTGGCTGTTCCTGATGGTGGGAGCCTCGGTCGCCTTGGGGTTTCCTCTGGGCGTATTCGGGGGCATTCTGGAGGGGCTGCAGCGGTTCTATGTCCTGAACATCACCAGCGTCGCGGCAACTACGATGCGCGCATTGCTGATTGTGATTGCACTGCATTATGGCTACGGATTGTTGACCGTAACCCTGATCACGGTAGCGTTGCCGTTATTCACGAGTTTGATCAATGCGACAATTGTGCTCCGCGTTTTACCGCTGCGGTTCGGGACGCAGCATCTTTCGCGCGAAAGCTTAAGGCGGATTGCCAGCTACAGCGGCACCACCTTCATCATTATTGTGGCGACGCGCTTGCGTTTCAAAACGGATGCGTTGGTCATTGGAACATTTCTATCCTCGGCTGCCATTACTTACTTCACAATCGGATCACGACTGGTGGACTATGCAGGAGAGGTTGTGAGTGGATTGGCGCAGCTGTTTGTGCCTATGTCGAGTAAATCGGATGCGACTGGCGACTTGGCGGGGCTGAGAAAAATCTTCGTTGCGGGGAACCGGGCCTGCGCCCTGATCATCTTCCCGATCGCAGCGCTTCTGATCATCTTAGGCAAGTCGGTGATTGAAGCGTGGGTGGGCGCCCGCTACGTGGCCACCAGTTACCCCGTGTTGCTGATCCTGGTAGTTCCCTACACGCTGATGCTGGCGCAGTCGGCTTCCACCCGCGTTTTGTTCGGAATGGCCAAGCACCGGACGCTGGCAATCGTGATCCTTCTGGAAGGCGCGTCGAATCTCATGCTCAGCATTCTTCTGGTGAGGCCGTTCGGAATTCTCGGCGATGCGGTGGGGACGGCGATTCCGCTGGCCTGCACCACGCTGGTGTTTCTGCCGCGTCATCTTTGCCGCGTCCTGAATCTGCGCATCGGCGTCTATCTTCGGGAGGCATTTCTGCTGCCATTTATGCTCTGTGTGCCGCTGATTGCCGTTCTATTGCTGATGCGTCATTGGTTTGTCGCCCATACAGTGGTCCAACTGGGAATTCATCTGGCAGCCGGATCGGTAGCATATGGCGTCGGACTTCTGTGGGCGATCTGGACGCGCAAGGCCTGGCAGGTGGAAGGTATTCACGACATCGATGAAGCGAATCAGGTAGCGATCGGCCTGATCGACACGTATCAGCAGGACGAGGCTTAGCTTCGGGCGTCGTTAGTTCTGAGATCACAATCTCACGCTGCAGCGTGCCAGTCACATCCATTCCTCTGTATTTCCCTGATTGTGAAGCAATCGGTTGCCGAATCAAGCCAATGGATTGCTGATGAAGATCAAATCCCGAGTTTCATCTCCGGAAGTGAATACCCTTTAGTGATGTACTTGTGTGACCTGTTGGACTCTGTACCGGCGTAATCTGCTCCGCCAGCATTCCCTTCTCTACAGTCGTGGGTAAGGGCTCAAACGATTGGTCCCCCAAATCCGTTCTGAGGATACCCAAAATGTGCGAAGTCAAGCACTCGGAAACAACAGAACGTTCTGTTCGCCATTGTAATCAGATTCCGAATTTTGTCGTTTTGTCACTATTGCTCGGCGTAGCTTTTCTTATCGCAATCACCACGGCGTGCAGCGCGGCTTTACCGAGCGCTGCTGTAACTCCGGCGGCCATTCCCGCAACTACGGTCTCGCTCTCGCCAGGAACTGCGACCGTGGCATCGATGGAACAACTGCAATTCACTGCGCACGTGAGCGGCAATTCGCGGCCGACGCTGACTTGGTCGGCAAGCGCCGGAAACATTTCGAATACGGGCGTATTCACTGCGCCGAAGGTGACAAGCACCACCCGCGTCACGATAACCGCGACGAGTTCCACGCACCGGGCCGGATCGGATATCGACGTTGAATCCACGCAGAAGGCAGTGGCGGCGGTGACTATAACGCCACCGGCACCATCTACTTTTTCTTTGACGATCACGAACTCTGCGCTCCCGGAAGCGCATGCTAACGTGCCGTATGCTGCATCGCTCTCCGCGGTCGGCGGAGTTGCGCCTTACACGTGGAGTCTCGTCGGCGGATCGCTACCGCAGGGAATTCAATTGCAGGGCGCCAGCGGCGCCATCGGGGGCACGACTTCGAAGCCGGGATCGTACCCGGTTTCGGCGCAGGTAACGGACGCATCCGGAAAAGTCGCGACCGCCGGGTTCAGCCTGACTGTGATCGCAGCGTCGCCGACTCTGGCGGTTACCAGTTCATTCCTGCCAGCGGCGGATGCGAGCGTGCCTTACAGTGCATCGCTCTCGGCAACGGGCGGCGTAACGCCCTACCAGTGGAGTCTCGTGAGCGGATCGCTGCCGTTGGGAATGCAATTGCTGAGTTCGAGCGGCACCATCAAAGGAACGACCTCGATTGCCGGGACATTCCCTGTTTCACTGCAAGTGACCGATGCCTCCGGAAATCATGCCTCGGCGGCTTTCAACCTGACGGTTTCATCGACCACAACAACTGGCTTTGACGGTCCCGCGGAGTTGCCGCGCACCTACATTCAGTCTGCAATGTCGAATACCCCGGCGCCAGGCAAGACGATTACGGTGAACGCGGGAGGAGATCTGCAATCCGCGCTGAACAATGCGAGCTGCGGTGACACGATTCAATTGCAAGCGGGCGCGACTTTTGTGGGAGCATTTACCTTCCCGGCTAAGAACTGCGACGAGAGCAACTGGGTTATCGTTCGCACCAGTTCCGATGATTCCCTGCTGCCGGCGGAAGGCACGCGGATGACGCCCTGCTACGCGGGCGTGTCGTCTCTGCCCGCCCGGCCCGCATTTGCGTGTACTTCAACGAAAAATGTCCTGGCCAAATTGGTCATGCCAGTGACTGGCAGCGGTCCCATCGTTTTTGCCGCGGGCGCAAACTATTACCGGCTGATCGGGCTGGAAGTTACGCGTGGTACTTTTGCGGGCACGGCCTACAGCCTCGCCTTCATGAGGGGCGCCGCGGATCACCTTGTGTTTGATCGCCTCTGGCTGCATGGCTTGGCCCAGGATGAGACCGGTCGGGGCATCGCACTGGCAGGCACTAACATCGCCATCGTGGACTCATTCTTTACCGATTTTCACTGTATTTCGGGCACGGGTGCATGCAGTGACGCCCAGGCGATTTCCGGTGGCGGCGGCAACCTGCCTATGGGGCCGTACAAGATCACAAACAACTTTCTGGAAGGTTCGACCGAGAACATAATCTTCGGCGGAGCCGCGGCAACTATGACGCCGGCCGATATTGAAATCCGCCAAAATCATTTCTTTAAGCCTCTGACCTGGATGAAGGGCCAAGCCGGCTACGTGGGCGCGGCTAATGGCAATCCCTTCACCGTTAAGAATCTTCTCGAACTCAAGAATGCACAGCGGGTTTTGGTGGAAGGCAACATTCTGGACTACTCGTGGGGAGGATTCTCGCAATCTGGGTTTGCCATCCTGTTGACGCCGAAAAATCAGGCGGGCAACAATGGGAGCAATCTCTGCCCGGCTTGCCAGGTGACCGACGTGACCATCCGCTACAACCTGATTCGGCATGTGGGCGCTGGATTTCAGATTGCCAATGCTTTGTCCGATAATGGCGGCGCGCAACTCGACGGCCAGCGCTATAGCATTCACGACGTGGTCATCGATGATATGGATGGAAAACATTACAACGGCGCAAGCCTGTTTGCCCAGCTCTCGGTAAGTGCGGGCGCGCCCATCCTGCAGAACGTGACGATCGACCACGTCACCGCTTTCCCGTCCACGATGGTACTCAACATCGGGGCCATGCTCGCAACCAGCGGGCCGATGAAGAATCTGGTCATTACCAACAATATTCTGAGCGTAGGCACTTATCCGGTGTGGTCGACCGGCGGCGGACCTGGGAATTGCGCATACTATGACCGGCCCTTGACGACCTTCAATGCCTGCTTCAGTCCCTACACGTTTGCTGGAAATATATTAATCGGTAGTTCCGCCTCATTCCCTGCCAGCGCGTGGCCCAGCCAGAACTTCTTCTCGTCTAACGCCAACTCCGTCCAATTCGTCAATTTCAGCGGCGGCAGCGGCGGCGACTATCGATTGCAATCCTCCAGCCCCTTCCGAGGCAAAGGCATCGATGGCAAGGACGCGGGAGCCGATATGGATGCGATCAACTCGGCGACCGCCGGCGTCGAGTAACGAAAGTTTTTGTTACCGGGGCGAAGCGTAGCCGAGGAATGCCTGGTCTTTTCTTCGGCTACGCGGCTTTCGTCCTTTCGCTTCACTCCGACTCGAATAATGCCGGCTGCACTGAGCCGATCGTATTCAACCCCGCGCTACGGTCCTTTCGGCTGCCGCTCAGCCTTGCAATTATTTTCGCGAGTATGTATATCCGTAAGATTGAGCTTTTATTGGTCTGGGATTTTCCTCGACCGTCTTTTTTCATGGCTGGTGAGAGTGAACCCGTGACACGCCTCTTATGTTTTGTTCCTTACCCTCGAGCAGAAAAGTCGATGCTGCAATCGCGAAGCGTTGGTGTACCGCGGTGCTGTTGGCTGTTGGTTCACTGATTCTAGCCGGCGGTTTTGCCGCCAGCGCGGAACAGTCCTCCGCACCAAATAGCAACAATTTCGATGGACCCGCGGAGTTGCCCAGGCAACACGTGAAGAGCTCGCTAAGCGATACCCCCGCTGGGGGTAAGACTTGGATGGTGCACGCCGGGGAAAACTTTCAGCAAGCTCTGGCGAGCGCCTCCTGCGGCGACGTGATTCAGTTGGAGGCGGGCGCAACTTTTAACGGCAACTTCACGCTGCCACAAAAAAGTTGCGATGATTCGCATTGGATTATCATCCGCACCAGCGCGCCCGATTCCAGCCTCCCTCCCGAGGGCACCCGTCTCACTCCCTGCTATGCCGGCATTTCTTCGCTGCCAGGCCGGCCTGCTTTCCCTTGCGCCACTGCACAAAACGTCCTCGCCAAGATTGAACTCGACGGGACGGCAGGCTCGGGGCCAATTAACTTCGCTGCCGGGGCGAACCATTACCGGCTGATGGGATTGGAAGTTACCCGAGGCGCATCCGCAAATCCGGTCTATAACCTCGTCGTGTTTAAAGCCCCGGCCGATCACCTGATCTTCGATCGCCTGTGGTTGCACGGATCAGCTCAGGATGAAACCACTCGCGGCATCGCGCTGGCAGGCACGAATATCGCCGTGGTGGACTCGTTCTTCACCGATTTTCATTGCATCTCGAAGTCCGGTTCGTGCACCGATGCCCAGGCGATTGGCGGTGGCGGCGGCAATCTGCCCATGGGGACTTACAAGATCGCCAATAACTTTCTGGAGGCCTCAGGCGAGAACATTATGTTCGGCGGCGGTGCTGCAACGACTACGCCCGCCGATATTGAGATCCGTCACAATCATTTCTTTAAGCCGTTGACATGGATGAAGGGCGAGGCTGGCTACGCGGGCGCGGCTAATGGCAATCCCTTCATGGTGAAAAATCTTCTGGAGTTGAAGAATGCGCAACGGGTCTTGGTTGAGGGAAACATTCTCGAATACTGCTGGGGAGGATTCTCGCAATCCGGTTTTGCGATCCTGCTGACCCCGAAAAATCAGGCCGGCGGCAACGGTACCAATGTTTGCCCCGCTTGCCAGGTAACCGATGTGACCATCCGCTACAACCTCATACGCCATGTGGGGGCGGGATTTCAGATCGCCAATGCCTTGTCCGATAACGGCGGCGTTCAAACCGACGGCGAGCGCTATAGCATTCATGACGTCGTCATCGACGATATGGACGGGAAAAAGTACAGCGGAGCGGGCATGTTTTTACAGTTTTCGGTGACCGCCGGCGCTCCACTGCTGCACAACGTCACCATCGATCACGTGACCGCTTTTCCGTCGTCGATGATGATCAACATGGGTCACATGGCCGCGGCCAGAGGGCCGATCAATAACTTTGTCTTTACCAACAACATCTTGAGCGTGGGCACTTATCCGGTGTGGTCGACCGGCGGCGGAAACGGGAATTGCGCCTTTTTCGACAAGCCGCTCACCACCTTCAATGCCTGCTTCAGCGGTTACACATTCGCGGGCAATGCCCTGATCGGAAATGCCCCAGCGTTTCCACCCAATGTGTGGCCCCCAAAAAACTTCTTTCCCTCCACGGCTAAAGACATCCACTTCGTCAACTACAACGGCGGAAATGGCGGTGATTATCACCTGCAACCGTCGAGTCCATATAAGCACAAAGGGACTGACGGCAAGGATGTCGGTGCGGACGTGGATGCGATTAACGCTGCGATCGCAGGCGTGGAGTGACTAGGCGCGTCGCATTTTAACGAACGGCCACTGGGCTGGATGAATTGAGATGAGCGCCGGCTGTCTCGGGTGCCTCCCCATCAATCAAGACGCGATGCCAGATTTCGAGATTGATCAGCCGCCATATCCGGTTTCCGTGATCGCGTGTTTTGGCGCGGTGCTCTGAGAACATTCGTTTCACAGCTTCCGGCCGGAAGAGTCCACGCTCGGTGCTTCGCGGTTCGAGAAGCATGCGCTCCAGATCGTCCAATTGCGGCCCCGCGAGCCAATATTCCCACGGAGTGGGAAAGCCCATCTTCTTGCGGTAAACGATGGATTTTGGGAGCAGATCTTCGACCGCCTGTTTCAGGATGAACTTCCCTGCCATCCCCGAAATGGAATATTGCGCCGGAATTCGTGCTGTGAACTCGACTAGCGGATGGTCGAGAAATGGCACCCGGCTCTCGAGCGATGCCGCCATGCTCATCTGGTCCTGCTTCATCAATAATTCGATGAGATAGCTGTTGATGTCGGTATAGAGGAGCCGATGGAGAAGATCTCCGTGCGAGCGCTCCCACGCCTGCATCGAACCGGCGTAGGCGTCGCCGGATGCGGCCAGCGCTTCGGGAGTGAGCAACTCAGATTGCTCCGGCGCCGCAAACGCAGAAAAGAAATTATCGAAATAAAAAGATGGCCATGAATTTCCGTCGCGCACCAGGAACGTATGCTGCAGCTTGCGGTGGAGAGTCGCCCCCAGCGGGCCCGACTGGATGCCGCCGCGCACCAGCCGGCGCAAGGCTTCGGGCGTAACTGACCGGTAGACGCTGTCCACGCGCGAATTCAGCAGAGTCCAGGCGTAACGCGTGTAGCCAGCGAGGGTCTCGTCGCTGCCCTCCCCGGTCAGCACGACGGTGACTTTCTCGCGCGCAAGCCGCGCGACGAAATAAAGAGACACGCTGGACGGCCAGACAATGGGCTCGTCCTCATGCCAGATGAGGCGAGGCAGGTTGGCAAAAAACTCTTCCCTGCTCAAACTCACTTCGTGATGTTCCGATCCGATGTGTTCCGCGACCTCGCGCGCGAAGCCTAGTTCGCTGAAGGCCTCTTCGCCGTAGCCGACGGCAAATGTCTGAATGCGGTCTCCGCAGGCTTTTTTCGTGAGCGCCGCGACCGCGCTGGAATCCAGGCCGCCGCTTAGAAATACACCGAGAGGAACGTCGCTCATCAGGTGCGAGCGAACTGCATCTTCCAACAATTCGCGGTACGTCTTAACGTAGTATTCCCGCGGGCGCGGCTCTCGATCTACCTCGGTCGTGATATCCCAATAGCGTTCAATCCGGGGGTCGCCTTGCTCGGTGAGCTCGAGAGTATGTCCGGGCATTAGCTTGCGGACTCCCGCGAACATGGTTTCGGCGCCGGTGATGTAGCCGAATGCCAGATATTCCGACAGGGTGCCGCGGTTGAACTCAGCGGCAACTCCGGGATAGGCGAGGATGGCTTTAATCTCGGAGCCGAACAGCAAGGCGCGGCCGTCCCAGCGGTAATAAAAGGGCTTGATGCCCAGCCGGTCGCGAGCGGCGAATAGCACACGCTTGCGGCGATCCCAGATGGCAAAGGCAAACATGCCGCGCAAATGCTTTACGCAATCGCGGCCGTATTCCTCGTAAAGATGGACGATGGTTTCAGTGTCGCTATGGGTCCGGTAGCGGTGTCCGCGGGTCTCAAGCTGCGCGCGCAGTTCGGCATGGTTGTAGATTTCGCCGTTGAAGACAATCCAGATATCCTCATTTTCGTTCGCCAGCGGCTGATGGCCTGACTTGACGTCGATGATGCTCAGCCGGCGCATGGCCAGGCCCACGTTCTCTTCGACGAAGAAGCCGCCATCGTCGGGGCCGCGGTGCACGATGCGACCGTTCATGCCCGCCAGCACATCGGCTTGCACGCGCCAGTTCCGGTCGGAGAAGAAAATGCCGCAAATTCCGCACATAGAGGTTTGAATCCGATTTCCAACTTAAGGATGCCGTGAAGCGCTCTCCGAGGCAACAGCTTCTTTCGGCGCGTCAGGGTCGGACGAGAAAGTCATTTGTCCAGCCTGCTCAGCCCACGAAACTGGCCGCCGAAAGCGCAACTCAGGGCCTCCGTCGATTGCGGCATAACTGCCATTACAAACGATCAGCAGGTCGTCCGGCTTACGGCTCCAGCATACAAATGCCGCGTCGCTCGAAACAGAGCCATGCCGCCATGGCTTTTCGGCTTGGGCGAACACGAAGAAAAATTCCGTTTCCTCGGACGAATAGCGATATGCGCTAATCGCGGGATCAGCCTGCTGCGCAGCGAGTCGCAAGAGAGAGCCAGGACTCTGGTGCGCTTCCTCCAAGGTCACAACAAGCATTGCAAACTCCTGCGGCACAGTTGCGGTCGTGCTGAAGTTGAGCACGGTCATGGGAGCCTTCTGTCCGTATGCGGGCGAGCAATACTCCTTGCGGACCTCCTCGGCCCATCCGTGACCCTGGGCCGGAAGAAGCGCCAGCCCATGCGAGGCCCCTTTCACCCGGAAGACATTCTCTTTTATTAACTGCAAGTCCTGGCCCAAGTGCCAGGAAATATCCATTTGATGTTTCCCCTGCCCATTCAGCACATCGCGAATCAGGTACACGCCGTTCTGCAGCGACAGCACCCAGCGGCGATGTGTCACTGGCAAAGGCAGACGCTGATACCCGTCGTGGCTAGCCACCACCAGATCGAAGTTCTTCCCCTGTGCCCATTGCTCGGTTTTCGACTGGGTCAGTCGCTTCCAGGAAAATGCCGTGGCAGTTTCCGACTGGTTCGCGCTATCCACCCTCAGCGTATTGTGCATCTCCGTGCCGCGAAACCGGTCGCGCTCGTTGCCCTCACCGACATACTCATAGGTTCCAGGATCGAGCAGTAGTGAGCGCCCATGACTCTGCAGGCACACACTTAACGCATCGGAATGGCTGTGGCCGCCGCTCTGCGTCCCTTGGGGACCTGCGCGCAGCACGAGTTGCGCCGCCGGTTGGGGCGACGGAAGCAGGTAAAATCCTGCGGAAGCCAGGTCCGCAGAGTCCATCTTGGGTCGAGTCGATTCCAGATTGTCCCAGCGCTGGGCGCCTTCGGCGCCCAGGAGCCAGATGGTTTCCTCCCGCAGATCAGACACGGCAAACTTATAGTCGCCGCGCTCGAAAAGTACGGCTCCGGTTGCGAGAGGGTCTAAAAGATGCTCGCTATGATTGCGGCTGGGATCGAACAGCCTGCCACCATCGTCGTCCCCGAACCGGGGAGGTGGGCCGCCAGCCCGGCCGAGTAAGAACAGCGCATTCAGCATTTTTTCCAGTCTGCTTTCCAGACTGGGCGGCACGGGAATGCCGTTGAGCGTCGCCAGTATTACGGAGTGCAGAAAAAAATCCGTCGCGTAAACGTGATAGTAGGTCGATTGCTCGAAGTGAAACCCGTCGGGTTGAACCTGGCGCTCCGCTTCCCGCAGCACAATTTCCCAACCCAACTTCTTCCAGCGCTCCGACGCAGCTAACTCCGGGCACAGCACTCCAAGAAAAAGTAGTCCCACGCCCTCGCCCAGCAAATGCGTGTTGGGAGAGAAGTAAGTGGAGAGATACCGTTCTATGTGTCGTCCATGGAGCGCCAGACTGCGCACCCACTCCTCGCGGAAATCGGGGACGCCAGCCGAACCTTGCAACAGGTGATAAGCCCAAAGCCATGACAAGCTGCGGAAGGAGACTTCGAGGCTGCTTGCCCAGTTGATTCCTACGGGATAAGGATTGTCAGTGTGCCAATGGCGCCATTGCCGCGAAATCTCGTCCGCATAGCGGCGATCGCCGGTCAATCGGAACGCCTTCGCAAGCGTCACCAGATGCTGGTGACGATTCAGTTCCCAAGTGACTTTGCTGTCGCCGACCTCGGCAAAAGACAGATATTGCACTTTGTGAAAAATCTTGCGCGGCGCACGTTTGCCGTGGACTGCGTCCAGGTGCCAGTCGATCGGTTCGCCGTAGTCGAGCTCTTTGTATCCCAGCAGGTCGAATTGATGATTGCAGATTTTGTCGGCCCGGCGGACGATTGCTTCCATCTGCGCGGGAAGCCGCTGCCGCAACTGCATGACAATTTCTTCAACTGCGTCGGAGTTGAAGAAAAAGTTGCCGGTTTTGCGGCGGCCTGACGGGCGCGAGGCGAGCCGAAAATCGTAGCCGAGACGCGACAGAAGCCCGTCTTGACCTTTGGCGAATTCCTGTCGAAGGCGGTCCTGAAGCTCCGCCCGATCCATCCTCGACAAACGATCCCGGATCTCTCGCCAGTTCTTAAGATTCATGCCATCTCAGCATCAAAACTCTACAACCATCGCATGGGTGCAACATTCGCCAGCACTACGCTCTTTCGGGTAGGAATACAGTCACAGCAAACATCCGGAGCAGTACCATCTTAATTCACAGAAGCCAAGCCCAGCGGGAGGTCTGGGTTAGTATTATTCTTTGGCTTTTTATCGGCGGAACCTGGTGGTCTAGTCACCGACTGGAGTGCAGGGAGAAATTTGCGGGTTCTCTGGGTCAAGGCGGGTAAGTTGCTTCCGGTGGATACCGGAGGCAAAATTCGTTCCTACAATATCCTCCGGCATTTGGCGCGTAATCATGAAGTCACTTTCTTGTCCTACTACGGCGGGCAGCGCGATGCCGCCTACGAATCGGAGATCCTACGTGAATTGCCAGGAGCGCAAACCGTCCACACGGCATCGCTGGACGGAAGTGTCCTCGCCGAATCACTAGATTACGTTCGGCGTGTGTTTCATCCGGCGCCGTTTGCGGTGAGCAAATTCACGCATGGCGCGGTGCAACGGGTCGTGGCCTCATGGCTGCGCGAGAATAAATTCGACGTCGCAATCTGTGATTTTCTTTCTGCCTCGCTGAACTTCCCCGACAACCTGGCGACGCCCACGGTTCTTTTTCAGCACAATGTCGAGTCTGCGCTGTGGCAACGGATGGCATCGACAGAAGCCAATCCGGCGAAGCGTCTCGCCTATCGCCTGGAAGCCAGGAAAATGTCGCGTTACGAACGCCGCGCCTTGAGCAAGTTTCATCACATCATTGCCGTCTCCGAACACGACCGCCAGCAGATGTTGGCAATGGACCCGGACTGCGCCATCACAGTTGTTCCCACGGGGGTGGACACGCAAAAATACGGGGTGGCGCCCCCGTCTTCGGCAAATCCCGCTCGCATCGTATTCACTGGCTCCATGGATTGGGAACCGAATATTGACGCGGTTGCCTATTTTTGCCAGCAAATCTTCCCTGGAATTCTTGCCGAGTTTCCTGCTGCAATTTTCCAGATCGTGGGTCGAAACCCGCACTCGCGCGTGCAGAAGCTGGCATCGCCTTCCGTCGAAGTCACGGGAACAGTTCCGTCCGTGGCTGACTACTTGCGCGAGGCGACCGTTGTTGTGGTTCCGCTGCGAATCGGTGGTGGAACGCGGTTGAAGATTTTCGAGGCCATGGCCATGGGCAAGGCCATGGTTTCGACTTCGATCGGCGCCGAGGGGCTCGACGTGGAGAACGGACGCGACCTTGTGCTGGCCGACGATGCTGCCAGCCAGGTTCAGGCCATCCTTCTTCTGCTGCGCGATGCCGCCCTGCGCCGGCGGTATGAACACGCTGCGGCCCAGCTTGCTGCCCAGTACGACTGGTCGAACATCGAGGGGCGCTTCGCCGAGGTATTGCAGCAGGCCAGTCGCGGATGCGCGCCACGTGCGCCGTCGTATGATTCCCCGGTTACCAGATAACCATGAACATTCTGGTCCTGGATGGAAATCAGAATCAGGCCGTGGCCGCCGTCAGGTCGCTCGCGCGCGCCGGTCATACCGTCTATGCCGGCGAGGCGGCGCCGTGGTCCAAGGCGAGCTGGTCCCGGGCCTGTTCGGGCGCATTTCAGTATCCCTCTCCACAAAAATCGGTAGAAGCCTTCATCGGTGCAATCGCAAGATTCGCACGTGAGAAGCCCGGCATGCTGCTGCTCCCCATGACCGAACTGACTACGCTGCCTTTGTCCGCCCAGCGAGATTTTTTGATTTCGGCGGGCGCCCGGCTCATTTTGCCGGATCACGCCGACCTGCTGCGGGCTTTTAACAAGAGTGAGACGACGCGTCTTGCGGCATCGCTGGGTGTGGCCGTGCCGAAGACCATCCTGGTTACGAATCCAGAACAAGCTGCCCAGGCGGCGCAGGAGTTACGCTTCCCCGTCGTTTTGAAACCGCAAGCCTCGGAAGAACTCTCGCTCGATGGCAATTTGCGCACCGCGGGCCGACCCCGCTATGCAAAGGACGTAGTCGAGTGTGCGGCGGCCTTCAGTGACATTCGCGGCCGTTCTTCGGCGGTGCTGATTCAAGAATTCGTGGAAGGCGAGGGGACCGGATATTTTGCTCTCATGCATAACGGCGAACTTCGAGCGGAATTTGCTCATCGCAGAATTCGCGATGTCTATCCGACCGGCTCCGGCAGCGCAGTGCGGGTGAGCGCACCGGTCGACCCTGAGATTCGTCGCAACTCCCTTGCAATTCTGAACGCTCTGCACTGGCATGGCGTGGCTATGGTTGAATACCGGCAAACAGCCGGCGCTCCGCCAGTATTCATGGAAGTGAACGGACGCTTCTGGCACTCGCTCGCACTGGCCGGTTACGCGGGCGTGGATTTTCCTCGGTTGCTGGTTGAGATGGCGGAGCGCGGCGATGTTGAGCCGAACCGCGAATATCGTTCCGGCATTCGCTGCCGTTGGTTGTTAGGCGATGCCCGGCATCTGGCTGAGGTTTTGAAAGGTCCACCTCCCGGCTATCCACGCGCTTATCCGAGCCGGCTGGGTACGTTGCTTCGGGTTCTTACTCCAGTGCCTGGGACATATCACGATCTGTTTCAATGGCGCGACCCGCTTCCTGAAGCCGCAGACTGGATGAACCTTTTCAAGCGTCTTCTAACGGGACGCTCGGTAAACTAGAACGCTTACTTCAATCCAATGAACATTAGAAGTGGAGAGGCTACGACGCGCGCGTCAGTACAAAGATTTTTCTGTACGAAGGTTCTCGGTCCATCCGTTGGAGAACTTGTTCCACCAGGCCTGGTACAAACAACAGCAAAATGCGGAGGGAGTAGTCCCACGGCCGGAACATTTCGGTTTTCATCATCCAATAGTGAAAGCGAAGGCTCTCGTTCGGAATTACTTTCCTTCTCCATCCCGCAGGCAAGTCACCAAATAGATTTTCGTCAGGAAACTGGTGAAGCATATGCTCCTCTAGCCATATAGGAGGAGCAACATGCCTGTCGTGATAGTCGCGATACAGTTTCCGATCGAGTTCGAATGCGGCGGGGCCGCACGGATATCCGAATACCACTACCTTGCGCGCCACGCGCAATACCTCGGAGACAACCTGCTTTCGCGCTGTCGGGGGCACGTGCTCCATCACGTCCGAGACAACAACTGCTTCAAAAGCTCCGTCCTGGAACGGCAACTGGTGTCCTGAAGCTCGAACCGCGCGCATGTTTTTCACCGGGCGGGATGGAAAGATCACATCGCATCCTACGAAAGGACGTTTCCAGAACTCTCCTATTCCAATCGAACCCGAGCCTACTTCCAGCAGCAACCCGCCGCTGGGAAGGTCGGGCTTCAACGCTCTCAGAATCGGAAAGAATCGGGCGGCGCGATTGAGCAATCCGGCTTCCTCCTCGGGCATCCAGCGCGGAGCTTAGACTCTACAAACTGGGCGTGAGTAGAACGGCGTTTGGATAGATTTTTTCCAAACCTGGTTAATTTTTCGGGTCTCGCGAAATCATGCTTCATTCCCTTCAACGGGCTTACCCACTACTTGATTCTCAACAACATTCGCCATTAACACACGAGTCCCGTGGTACCAATAAAACAAGTGGTAAACGACTCTAGGCAGCGGCAACGAGGAGTCTAACAACCTGCGGGCAGGAGAGAGGATTGCCCCTACGGCGGTAGTAACGGCACGCAAGGCAGCGTATCGGGAACCAGAGCGCGCCTTTTGGACCTCCAGCCACAGCTGTCGTCCGGCTTCTTTCTGGAAAAACAACAGGGCTGCAGAGCGGTTGGCGCGCGTCTTCCGGCAAGCTTGCTCGAATGAAAACCGCTGGTAGTGATAGCCGACCGCGGCAGAGTTATAAAGCAATTTCATGCCGCTTTTGTGAAGACGGTATCCCAGTTCAAGATCTTCGTATCCGGCGCCTTTGAAGTCCTCATCGAATTGCCCGCGGGTTCTGAGGAAATCTGTCTTCAGGCTGAGATTGCAAGTGTAGAAAAAATGGCAGCCGACCTCGCCCGTCCTACCTCGCAGGCTTCGGTAACGAAACAGAGCGCCATCCTCCCCGTACCAGCGCATAAAGGGAGTCGCCTTGATTTCGGGCGACCACGTTACATAGCCTAGAACCGCCGCCTCGAGCTGCGAATTCTTCCTGTGCCACTCAATGTGTTGCGCAACCAGGTCATGCTCCGGAATGATGTCGCTGTCCGAAAATAAAATAAGATTCGAAGCAGCCTCACGAATCCCCAGATTGCGTGCGGTTGCCGGCCCCTGGTTTAATTGACGGAAGTATCGAACCGGAAACGGAGCCCGTCGAGCGAACTCCTTTACCATGGCTTCGGTGTTATCGGTTGAACCATCGTCCACAACCAATAACTCGCTAATGAGTTGAGGAGACGACTGCGCCAGATATGCTTCCAACGCTTTTGCCAGCACCTCCTCCCGGTTATAAGTCGGGATGACGATGCTCAACGAATTGAACTCTGACCTTTCCGTCATACGTCAGGTCCCGCTACGGCCCAAGCGCGACCATCCTGGGAAAACAGGGATTCGATTGAGGCACTACAAACTTCGGTTCCTGAGCCTTATTTTAGGCCATCGGGGGACTGCTATTCAAAATGAACCGGTTATCTCGAGGGGCTAACAACAACTCCTTGTCAATCGGGCCTTTTGCGTACTCCGCAGACACGGAATGCCATGGGGCGCAGGTTAAAGATCCTAGATTCTCCTTTTGCTAAGATGGGACGCTTGGGATGATCCCAGCCA
>DASSRO010000224.1:0-2512 GCA_035701745.1 Candidatus Sulfotelmatobacter sp.
AACAGCCAGGTGCCCACGGCGGACCAGATTAACCAGATTCCGCTGAAGAGTGTTGGGCTCGGCTCGGTGTTGGTGGCGGATGTCGGAAAGGCCGAGGACGCGGGCGCGATTCAAACCAACATCGTGCGTATCGATGGCCAAAGATCGGTGTACATCCCGATTCTGAAGCAGGGTGGTGGGAGTAACACCATCGCGATCGTCAGTGGCGTTCGAGCAACCATCAAGCATCTGGTGGACGTCCCCGATGTTTTGCGCACCGCGGTGGTCTTCGACCAATCCATTTTCGTGAAGACGGCCGTCAAGAACTTGCTGAAAGAAGGCGGCATCGGTCTGGTGCTGACGGGCCTGATGATTCTCTTGTTTCTCGGCAGCCCCCGCGCGACGTTTGCCGTATTGCTCTCGATTCCTCTTTCGGCCTTGACCTGTTTCATGGTGACGAATGCGTTCGGCGGTTCGATTAACACGATGCTGCTTGGTGGCTTGGCGCTGGCGTTTTCGCGTTTGATTGACGACTCCGTCGTGGTCCTCGAGAACATTTTCCGCTTCATGGAAAGCGGCTCGCCGCCCCGCGAAGCTGCGGAAAAAGGCGGTATGGAGGTGGCCCTGGCGGTACTCGCCGCGACCTCGACCACTTCGATCGTATTTTTCCCCGTGACCTTTTTCTACGGCGTCAGCAAGTACCTCTTTACGGACCTCGCGCTCGGCGTCGTAATTTCAATTTTCGCGTCGTACATTTTCGCGATGACCGTAGTGCCGCTCTACTGTGCGTACTTCATTCGCCTGGAAGGCCATGGGCAGGAGAGCCACAGCGATCAGCAAACCGAGGGAATGACCGAGGAGAGGCACGCCCGGCCGAAAAGCGCGCTGGCGCGCGTGGTATACGAATTCAACAAACGCTTCCGTCAGCTACTCGATTATTACGACGCTTGGGTGAAGCGGGCTCTCAAGAATCCGAAGCGCACTGCGGCGGTCATTCTCGCGGGACTGGCGCTGCTGATCGGCGGCATTTTTCCGATTGTCGGGAAGGCCTACTTTCCGCGCACCGATCCCGGCCAGTTCGTCGTTAACCTGAAAATGCCAACGGGCACGCGCCTGGAGGTTTCGGACAAGTATGTGGAGCGAGTCGAGAGCGACATCCGCAGCGTGGTCGAGAAAGACGACCTCGGCATGATCGTTGCCAATATTGGGATCACGCCAGACTTGTCGGCGATCTATACGCCGAATTCTGCGATGCACACGGCCTTTGTGCAGGTGAGCCTGACGCAGGGCCACACACTCGGCAGCTATGCCTACATGGAACGCGTTCGCCGTAAACTTGCCAATGATTTGCCGCAAGTCAGCACATATTTCCAGGCAGGCGGTCTGGTTGATGCGGTCGTGAACCAGGGCCTGCCCGCACCGCTCGACATTCAGGTAAGCGATAACGACCTGGATGAAGCGTACGGCATCGCGCGGAAGCTGGCGCTGGAGCTCAAGAGCTCAAGGGCGGTGAGCGACGTTCTGATGCCGCAGGACATCGACTACCCGGGCCTGGAATTGAACATTAATCGAGAACAGGCCAGTTTGCTCGGGCTCACTCCCAAGAATGTGGTCGATAACGTCATCACCGCACTTACTTCTAACGGTGTGATTGCCCCGAGCTACTGGATTGATCCGAAGACCGGGAACAACTACATGCTGACCGTGCAGTACTTCAACCAGAAGATCGGCTCGATGACCATGAACGACTTTCGGAATATCCCCCTGCGTGCCGCGAATTCGCCCAACTATACGCCGCTCCAATCCGTCGCCGATATTCAGCCCATTAATACTCCTACGGAAGTGGATCACTATCAGATCCGCCGAGTCATCGATGTGTACGTTATGCCCACCGGGGAAGATTTGAGCAAGATCAACGCCGAGGTGAATCACCTTATTGCTGGCCTGAAGCTTCCCAAGAACACGCGCATCCGTGTGCAAGGCGCCGTCGTGGGCATGAACGAGTCGTTCTTCCGCTTTGGCATCGGCTTGATCCTTTCGGTCATTCTGGTCTACCTGATTTTGATGGCGCAGTTCCGCTCGTTCCTCGACCCTTTCATCATCCTGATGGCGATTCCGCCGGGACTGGCGGGTGTTTTGATGATCCTGTACCTGACCGGTTCGACGTTGAACATCATGTCGCTGATGGGCGTGATCATGATGACCGGTATCGTGGTGTCAAACAGCATTCTGATCGTGGAATTTGCCGGGATTCTACACCAACGGGGTATGCGACTGCAGGAAGCGGTGGTGGAGTCGTGCAAGATCCGCTTGCGTCCGATTCTGATGACCTCGCTGGCCACGTTGTTGGGATTGCTGCCGATGGCCCTAGGTATCGAAGAGGGCAGCGAGCAGTACGCGCCGCTCGCGCGCGCGATCATCGGCGGACTGACCGCATCCGTCCTGTTCACGGTCTTCATCGTGCCCGCGGCGTACCTACTCATGTACCGCAACAAGGTGGCGCGGCAGGCCTAGCCCGATGTCCCGCTTTTCG
>DASSRO010000225.1:0-8380 GCA_035701745.1 Candidatus Sulfotelmatobacter sp.
GATATAAGTAACTTTCGGCGATGCGTCGGTACCGAAACTTGTTCCCGAACAAGCAGCATTACCCGGGCAAACAATGTTGGCTTGATTTGCCATGGCTTGCGCCAGCGCATTGAGTTGGGCGGGAGTCGACCAGTTCGAACCCGGCCCCATGACACCATTGCTGGGATACGCCGCTGTCCCTACGCCTTCGTTCTGTACCGAAGGCACAGAGGGCGCGGGTGGAATCGGTGCCGCTCCGGTGTAATCGCCCGTGCGGTTGCTGGGAATCTGGGAATCCATGTTCGTCACACCGGTAGCGTCGCCGACGCCGATGGCAGGTAGCACGGCGGGAGATGGGTTGGTGCATGCGGCCTGTCCCCCGGGTCCAGTCCACGGTACGTACGTGCCGGTATTAGCCGGATCGCCGCTGTTATAGCCACTGATGCCGAAGTTATTCGAATTCGGGGCGTTGTTGAATTGAGCGTTAGGTCCGGCAAAGTCCAGGCCCGCCGCAGGCGGCGTAATCATATAAGCGCCGGCTTCGTATTGGCCGACGCGCCGGGTGCCCTGCGGTGTAATCGCCAGGGATGTTATGAGGTAAACCGGTTGCACGTTGACGCCGGCGTTCTTGGCCAGGGCGCAGGTGGCATATCCCATGGCAGTCGCGACTCTCTCAATCAGGTTCGTTCCGTCCCAACATACTTGCGAGCCAGCTGGCTGACTGGCGTCCACATAGCTGCTGGTAGTGCCAAATGTTCCAGTGGTTGCGTTCTGCTTCAACGTCACGCGAACCCACTTGTATTTCAAGGCCGCCGCGGTGCCGGTGTTGGGCGACTGGCTGGCGGTGAAGCTATAGCTTCCGGCCGGTACCGCGTTTGCCGCAACACACGGCGTGCTGTGGGCAACACCCGACCCTGCTATTCCTGAGAAATACTCGTGGCAGAATTCATCGTCGAAGTAGGGGCTGCTGCTGCCATAGGTCTGAGGCGTCACAGTCTCTCCCGCCGCTGGGTTAGTGATGTAAACGATGGAATTGGCTGCGGGCGGGAAGGCCGTCGGCAGAGTCAGTGGGTACGTCGCATTCGAGCGCAGGCGATCCCGGCCCTCTTCCAGTCCGGCGCGCATCGCAAAGAAAGCCGTCTGCGTATCCCGGTAATTGCTGTTGATCGAAGTTTCGGTGTTGGACATGTAGATCAGGCCCAACCCGACAGCAGAAATCAGCAGCAGGGCGAGGAGGCTGAGAACCAGTGCCATACCGCGTTCGGGTTTACGAAAATTGTTTTGACGCATTCGACAAGACCTCCCCTAGAAGTTATTCACCAGGCGGGCGCTGCCCACTAATGTGGTCACAGGCCGAACCTTGGTCTGCAAGTCGACGCCAGTAGTGGCATTAGCCAGAAGGTTGATCGTGAGCCGAATAGACTTGATGCACCTGACGGAAGAGATGGAGCACGTCAGAATCGGCGTGTCGGCCCCGCCTGCTGTCCCCAAGTCTCTCGGCAACTGAACGAGGCTGCCGAACTGGTCATACGCCTGAAACACCGGGTAATCCTTAAAGGTGCTGAGAGCGGCATAGTAGGTCGTGTTGCTGACTCCCCAACTGGTGTTTCCACTTATCGGCGCGCCCCCACCATAGAAGGCAGGGTAGGTCGGCTGCCCGCTGTTAACCACGTTTTGCAATTCCTGATAGAAGGTGCGAGGCAGGTTCGACCAAGGAAGAGCGACAGGGCTGCTAGGCTTGGAAATTTGGCTGCGCTGAAGCACGCAGGGACAACTTGCAGGCGGGTTCGTCCCGTTGGCGTCCACTAGCTTGTATTCAACATTCTCCACGGTGCCGTCCCCGTCCATATCTCCCTCAAAAACGATCTTGGTGTTGTCGACATGCACCAAACCGACTGCGATGGTTGGGTTCTCGGCTACTGTAGTTGTTGTGGTGTTCGTGCTATCCGCAGGGCAGTTTGTAGGTACCCCACTTATGATTGTGGCCACCATGCGGCAATTTGGATAACCCACCTGATGCATATCGCGCTCGAACTCATCCACGAACTCGCGCCCAGCCTGAGTCATGTCGACCTTGACTTGTTCCGCCTGGCTGCGTTGGGTGATAGTGTTGATCCCTTGGAACACAGCGCCGAGAACAATCGCAAGGATCGCGCACACCACCATGAGTTCCAGCAGCGTGAAACCGCTTTGCAACCGAGCCCATCTTTGTCGAGAGCTATTAGTGTTCATATCGTTCTGCTCACTAGTCGATAATGGTGCTAATGGTGGTTGGGATCGAGAAGAGCATCGGCGTTTTGTTGCCCCCCGCGGCGATTTGCCGCGACGAGACTGTCAGTTGCGCGATGTTGCTTTCGGCATCCACCAGCATGACGTTCCAGCGAACTTCGAACATGTCTCCGTTGCACGTTTGATAGTTCATCGCGTAACCGACAGTGGAGGAAGTTGCGAAGGTGGGAGCAGCCTGCGTCCAGTCGATGTTTCCCACGGCAGCCGGAAAAGGAGCCGTAGTGGACGTGTATAACGTCGCGCCGTTCCCCGCTACCGTGCCGGCCGCTCCGGCTTCGTGCGCCTGGGTGGATCCGGTACTGCAGTCGTTAATCGTGATGAAGCCGTTCGCTGCCGGATAATTCTGATACGCCGCGAACTGCTCCAGAATCTCCTGGTCCAAAACCACGGCAGCGGTGTCGTTCTTATTGCGAGCATTCGATTGGATGCCGGCGAGAATCATGCCCATCGCCCCTGTCATTCCAACGGCGAGCACCGCCATGGCAATCAGAAGCTCCAGCATGGTCAATCCACTCTCGTTGGTTTGCCGAGCACCCCCGGCAGATAAATGGTTGCGCGATTTAGCCATTGTGTTCCTCAATCTCGTTGAAGCCAATTACCGTTGGAATCGCAACTCCAAATCTGAATGTGTGCGCTGGGGTTCACCACCACCGCCATCCACGGAATATTTCCTGCCAGTCCCGTTCTCGTGAGAAACATCACAAAACCTTGCCCCGCAACCACGGGGCATGAGCTCGCGGTGCCGATGCAAGGAAGACCGCGTGCGCTGAAACCTGGATAATCAGCGGCGGTGTCTACCGTGAAGCCCAAACTGGCCACGAACGTGGCCTCGTTCGGAGCTCCGCTCCCCGTTCCCCTCGTCACGGTGACATTGGGGTCGATCGGCACCATGATGTCCCCGGCCGTATAACCCGTGGCAGTTGGCTTATCGATGTAATAAATGTTTCCACCCGCCTGCGTTCCGGGTAGCGCCGCAAAGAATGTGTTTTGCCGGACCGATTGAATGCGAGCAGACTGTAACAGTCCGCTGAGGTTAGTCGCGACATATCGCAGCTTGATGTCGTTGAACGCGGACAGCATCCGCGGCACCGAGATCGCGCCCAGAATCAACGTCACACCGAGCACGATCATCACCTCAAGCAGCGTGAAGCCGTTCGGTTTCTTCTGTGTTTTCGAATCCAGCATAAGTGGCAACGCTTCGGTTATCGGTCGCGGGAATCTCCCCACGTGCTATCAATCGTAGGGGCGGGTTGGAGCGGGGTCAAAGCACGACAGTCCAATTACTTTGCACTGGGCTTTTGTAATCACTTTGGTTACCGAGGTCACTCTTTGTGAACATTTCCCTGGCCCCAGGCCCTTCATGTGCTGATGGGCGATACCGCGCTTCTCGCCACAACCCTGATGTCCCAAACGTCACAGGCCCACATGATTCCAATCACAGACTGCGCCGTTGACGCCACCTCAAAATCAAAGGTTCTTCAATAATGATCGAGAGGATCAACTTGAAAACCAAAAAAGGTGTCATTGGAATTCTTACCGGCGGGGGCGACGTCCCTGGCCTGAACCCTGCCATACGCGCCGTCACTATCCGCGCCTTGCGCGAGGGCTGTGAAGTCATCGGCATCCGCCGCGGCTGGGCGGGCCTGGTCGATATCGTTCGCGAAAAAGACTACGACAACAGCGAGAATTTCCAGACCCTGTCGGAGGATCTGGTCAACCGCACCGGCCGCACCGGCGGCACTTTCCTGCACAGCTCCCGCACCAATCCCAGCAAGATGAAGAAGTCCGCCGTCCCCGCTCATCTGCAATCCACTTATAACGCGGAAAAGAATGACCTGACGCCAGAAGTGTTGAAGAACCTCGACTGGCTCGGCATCGACTACCTCATTCCCATCGGCGGCGACGACACTCTCAGTTACGGCGTCCGCCTCTACCAGGAAGGCGTGAAGGTCGTCGCCATCCCGAAGACCATGGACAATGATGTCCCGGGCACCGACTATTGCATCGGCTTCAGCACCGCCGTCACCCGCACTATAGCCATGACCAACAGCTTGCGCACCAGCGCCGGCTCTCATGAGCGGTTTCTGGTCCTGGAAGTTTTCGGTCGCTACGCTGGATTCACCGCCATGCTGCCCACCATGGCCGGAGCCGCGAACCGCTGCGTGATTCCCGAACACAAGTTCGATATCGAGCGCCTGACCGAACTGCTGGTCTCCGACCGCAACAAGAATCCCAGCCACTACTCCGTTGTGTTGGTTTCCGAGGGAGCCATGTTCCAGGGCGGTGAAATGATTTTTGAGGCCGAGACCACCGACGCCTTCGGCCACAAGAAACTCGGCGGCATCGGCGACCTCGTATCCGAACAGCTGAAAGAACTTTCCCCCAAATACAACAAGGGGAAAACCATCGATGTCATCAACCAGAAACTCGGCTACCTCGTCCGCTGCGGCGACCCCGACGCCATCGACTCGATCGTTCCCATGGCTTATGGCAACTTGGCGTTGGATTTGCTTCTGAGCAAAATTCACGGACGGCTGGTCGTCCTTAGAAATGGCCGTTACGACAACCTGCCCATCGACACCGTCACCGCCACGAAAAAAATTGTGAATGTAAAAGACCAGTACAATGTCGACCGGCTGCGGCCTCATTACAAAAGCTTCGAAATGAAGCCGCTTTTCATCATGACCAGCGAAGCAGGGTAACAATCCGCTGGTCCAAACAGTTTGGATTCTTGCCATTATTCTGTAAGTCCCACGGCCAGCCTCCGGCATCAAAAACCTTTAAGCTTGATGCTGGAGGTCCCCCCCGTGACGACTGAATCCGCAATTCTCGATACACGTCAAACCGTCAGCCCAACCGAAACTATCTCCCCGCTTACTCCTGACGAACTTCGCAAGATCCACGCTTACTGGAGCGCCTGCAATTATCTGTCGGTCGGCATGATCTACCTCCGCGAGAATCCCCTTCTGCGCGACCCTCTGAAACCCGAGCACATCAAGAACCGCCTGCTCGGTCATTGGGGCTCCGACCCCGGGCAATCCTTGATCTGGGTACACCTGAATCGCCTGATCAAGAAATACGACTTGAACGTGATGTATATCTCCGGCCCCGGCCACGGCGCGCCCGCTACGCTCGCCAACTGCTATCTCGAGGGACATTACTCGGAAATCTATCCCGACAAGAGCCGTGACGAAGCCGGCCTGCTCAAATTCTTTCGCCAGTTTTCATTTCCGGGCGGCATCGGCTCCCACTGCACGCCTGAAACTCCGGGCTCCATTCACGAGGGCGGTGAACTTGGCTACTCCATTTCCCATGCTTACGGAGCAGCCTTCGACAATCCCGATCTCATCGTCGCGGTGGCGGTCGGTGATGGCGAAGCGGAGACCGGTCCGCTCGCGACCTCCTGGCATTCCAACAAATTCCTGAACCCGATTCGTGACGGCGCCGTCTTGCCCGTGCTCCATCTGAATGGTTACAAGATCGCCAATCCCACAGTCCTGGCGCGCATTCCTCATGAAGAATTGGAGGCGCTGCTCATCGGCTATGGACACAAACCATATTTCGTGGAAGGCGACGACCCGCTGACCATGCATCAGAAGATGGCTTCCACTCTCGAGCAATGCATCCTTGAAATCCGTTCGATCCAGCAGCATGCCCGTTCGACGGGCGACGCCACCCGTCCGCGCTGGCCCATGATTGTTTTGCGCTCTCCGAAAGGATGGACTTGCCCGAAAGAAATCAACGGCCACAAGGTGGAAGGCTCGTGGCGGGCGCATCAGGTTCCCGTAGCCGACCCGGTCACAAACAAGAAGGATTTGAAAATCGTGGAAGACTGGATGCGCAGCTACAAGCCCGAAGAGCTTTTCGATGCCAACGGCACCCTCGTCCCCGAACTGCAGGAGCTTGCTCCATCCGGCCAGCGCCGCATCTCCGCCAATCCCCACGCCAATGGCGGCTTGCTGCGCAAAGAACTCAACCTGCCCGACTTTCGCGACTTCGCTGTCAATGTGAAGGCTCCGGGAGTAACCTACATTTCACCTACAGATCTACTCGGACATTATCTTGCCGAAGTCATGCGCCGAAACATGAATTCCTTCCGCGTCTTCGGCCCCGATGAAACCGCCTCCAACAAGCTCACCGCCATTTACGCCGCGTCGAAGAAGACTTGGCTGGCGGAATATAAGCCGGAAGATGCTGACGGCGGCGAACTCGACGTTGCCGGCCGCGTGATGGAGATGCTCAGCGAACATACGCTCGAAGGCTGGTTCGAAGGCTACGTTCTCACTGGCCGCCACGGCCTCTTCTCGAGCTACGAAGCCTTCATTCACATCATCGATTCCATGTTCAACCAGCACGCCAAGTGGCTGGAAAAATCGAAGATGGAGCTTTCCTGGCGCGCCCCTGTCCCCTCAATCAACATCCTCATCACATCTCTCGTGTGGCGGCAGGATCACAACGGCTTCACCCACCAGGATCCCGGATTTCTGGATGTTGTCACCAATAAAAGTCCCGACGTAGTTCGTATCTACCTTCCGCCCGATGCGAACTGTCTACTGAGCGTGGCCGACCATTGCCTGCGCTCCCGCGATTACGTGAATGTGATCGTCGCCGACAAGCAGGAGCATCTTCAGTATCTGTCCATGGAAGACGCGGTCATGCACTGCACCAAGGGCATCGGCATCTGGGACTGGGCGTCCACCGACGACGGCACCGATCCCGACGTGGTCATGGCGTGTGCCGGCGATATTGCAACCATGGAATCCCTGGCCGCGGTCGCGATTCTCAAGGAGCACTTCCCCGATCTGAAAATCCGCTTCGTGAATGTCGTCGACCTGTTTCGGCTCATGCCGGCCAGCGAGCATCCCCACGGACTCTCCGATCGCGACTTCGACTCTCTCTTCACGACTGACAAGCCGATCATCTTCAACTTCCATTCCTACGCCTCGCTGATCCACAAGCTCAGTTACCGCCGCACGAACCATGAAAACATTCACGTGCGCGGCTACAAAGAAAAGGGAAATATCAATACTCCGCTCGAACTCGCCATCCTTAATCAGATCGACCGCTTCGATCTCGCGATCGACGTCATCGATCGCGTGCCTCGCCTGCGCTCGGTTGGCGCTCACGTCAAAGAATGGCTGAAGGGCCAGATTATCGAGAGCATCAACTACGCTCACACCGAAGGCATCGACAAGGAAGAAATCCGAAACTGGAAGTGGCCGGCGTAGCCATGGCGAAGGATTCTGAAAAAATAGACGGCCCTATCCTCGTCCTCAACAGCGGTTCCTCTTCGCTGAAGTTCGGCGTCTATCGCTCCGTCTCAACTAAAGGCGGTGCCGCCGATGAAGAACCGCTGCTCACCGGCAGCGCTCAGGGCATTGGACGCGACAGCGGTTCGTTGCACATTTCTTCCGCCGACGGAAAGCCGCTGCTGCAGCGCGATTGCATTCACGAATCGCAGAGCGATGCGCTCAACGCCCTCGCGGCCGAACTTCGCCGGCACACCGACGACACCCCGGTCGCAGTCGGCCATCGCGTGGTGCACGGTGGCCCCAAGCTCCGCCAGCATCAACTCATCACGCCCCAAGTCCTGCAGCAACTGCGCGACGCCGTCCACTTTGCCCCGCTGCACATCCCGCAGGCGTTAAAGCTAATCGCAACCGCGCAATCAATTTTTTCTTCAGCCGCGCATTTCACCTGCTTTGACGATGCTTTTCACCAGACCATCCCCGAAGTCGCAGCCCATTTCCCCATCCCGCAGAGCTACTTCGACGCCGGCATTCGCCGCTACGGCTTCCACGGCATCTCCTATGAATCCTTAGTGCATCACTTCGGTGCGAAGCTTCCCGAGCGGGCCATCTTCGCGCACCTCGGCAATGGATCGAGCCTTTGTGCTCTTCGCAACGGGAAATCCATCGACACGACAATGGGCCTAACTCCGACCGGCGGCATTCCCATGGCCACGAGATCTGGCGACCTCGACCCCGGCGTCCTCATTTATCTTCTGCGCAAGGAAAAACTCAGCCCCGACCAGCTTGAAGACCTGCTGAATCATCAGTGCGGCCTTTTCGCGCTGTCCTCCGGCGACGGCGATGTGAAGGCGCTCGAAGAA
>DASSRO010000226.1:0-3307 GCA_035701745.1 Candidatus Sulfotelmatobacter sp.
CCCGGTGTTTCCGGCGAATCGGCGGCGGTACCGTTGGTGGTGGCGGCGCCCGCTGCTTCGGCGCCCCCGGCTGCTCCTGCAGCGCCCGCCCCCGAGGAAGGCCTTCACACCGTGAAGTCTCCTATCGTCGGAACCTTTTACGAAGCTCCCTCGCCCGGCGCTCCTCCGTTTGTGAAAGTGGGAGACAGCGTTGAGGTCGGCCAGGTTCTGTGCATTGTCGAAGCTATGAAACTGCTGAATGAAATCGAGTCGGACTTTGCAGGGGAGATCGTCAAGAAGCTGGCGGTCAACGGCCAGCCCATCGAATATGGCCAGGAACTGTTCGTGATCCGGCCCAAGAAGTGAGATGTACTCCATTGTTGATTGTTGATTTTTGATTGCTGATTGGAAAAGCGCCCCGCGCTGTCATTCCGAAGTGAGGAAGCGGCGTTTCAGTCAACACTCAAAAATCATCAATCAACAATTTTTTTGACAGCCTGAAAGCTGAGATTGAATGTTCAATAAGATCCTGATTGCCAATCGTGGGGAGATCGCACTGCGCGTGATTTGCGCGTGCAAGGAACTGGGTATTCGCACAGTCGCGATTTACAGCGAGGCCGACCGAAACTCCCTGCCGGTTCGTTTTGCCGACGAGGCCATTTGCATTGGGCCGCCGCAACTAGCCCTCAGCTACCTGAATATTCCCGCGGTCATCAGCGCAGCAGAGATCGCCAACGTGGAAGCCGTGCATCCCGGCTATGGATTGCTCGCGGAAAATGCCAACTTCGCCGAAGTCTGCGAGACCAGCGGCATCAAGTTCATTGGCCCGCGGCCGGAAGTGACGCGCCTGATGGGCGAGAAGGAAAAAGCCCGTGCCGCCATGAAACGGGCTGGAGTGCCCATCTTGCCGGGATCCGACGGAATCATCGCCTCCGACGGTGAAGCGGTTGAGTGGGCGCGGCAGGTCGGCTTCCCGGTAATCGTGAAAGCGTCAGCGGGCGGCGGCGGACGCGGCATGCGCATTGTGCGCAATGAGGAAGAACTTCCCGGCTTGTTCAAAGCCGCGCAAGCCGAGGCGGCAGGCGCTTTTGGCAACGGCGATCTCTACATGGAGAAGTACGTCGAGCATCCGCGGCACATAGAATTTCAAGTTTTGGCTGACGAGCACGGCAACGTGGTCAGCCTGGGTGAGCGCGAATGTTCCATCCAGCGCCGCCACCAGAAATTGCTCGAGGAATCGCCATCGATGCAAGTCACTCCGGAATTGCGCGACCAGATCGGCGCCGTCTTGTGCAAGTCGCTGACCGCCATCGGCTACAGCAACGCCGGCACCATCGAATTTTTGATGGACCAGGACCGCAAGCTTCACTTCATCGAGATGAACACTCGCATTCAGGTGGAGCATCCGGTCACGGAGATGGTGACCGACGTCGACCTGGTGAAGAGCCAGATCATGATCGCCGCCGGAGCGCACATGCGCGACGTGCTGCAAGGGCCGATCATTCATCGCGGGCACGCCATTGAATGCCGCATCAACGCCGAGCATCCCGAGAAATTCACGCCATCAGCAGGGAAGATTACCGCGTTTCATCCTCCCGGCGGCACGGGAGTGCGCGTCGATACTGCGGCCTACGCTGAGGGAGTGATTCCGCCGTATTACGATTCCCTGATTGCCAAGCTGATTGTGCGCGGCAAGGATCGCGCCGAAGCTGTTTCGCGCATGTCGCGGGCTCTGGAGATGTTCATCGTGGAAGGCATCTATACCACGATTCCGTTGCACCGGAAGATCCTCGCAGACGAAGAGTTCCGGGCAGGAAAGATCGACACCGGATTCATCGAACGGTTTTTAAAGAAAAACGGTCACACGTAGCGGCGGACGCATTCGTCCGCCGTGCGGAATTCGACGAAAGCTGAGACGGTCGTCGGCTGGGACATCTTTGCGGCTGGTACTGATTCCCTGAGTTCTTAAAACCTGCCCCGGACGAATGCGTCCGGGCCTACGTGATTCGATGATTCTCCTTCCGCGCCTCTATGCCATCGTGGATTCATCTGCGCACGAGTCGACTCGACATTTGCTCGCTTACGCTGAAGCGCTGGCCGCCGCTGGTTGCACGCTGCTGCAATATCGCAACAAGTCCGGCAACGCGCGCGGGATGCTGGAGCAAGCGCGCGAACTGAAAAAGAATCTCAGCAGTTCGGTGCGTTTAATCATGAATGACCGCGCAGACCTGTGCCTGGCTGCCCGCTTCGACGGCGTGCATGTGGGGCAGGATGACTTGTCTCCGGAGTCTGTTCGCGGCATCATCGGCCCGGACCGCTGGCTGGGGGTCTCGACGCATAATCCGGAGCAACTGCGCGAGGCCGACTTGACTTCCGCCGACTACTTGGCGATCGGGCCGGTGTTTTCGACTTCCAGCAAAGACAATCCCGATCCCGTCGTCGGCCTCGAAGGCGTCCGCCGGGCGCGGCAATTGACGCGAAAGCCCCTGACCGCGATTGGAGGTATTAACCGGGGGAATGCCGCCTCAGTCATTGCGGCCGGGGCCGATTCCGTGGCGGTGATATCCGACTTGTTACGGGAGCCTCGCAAAACAGCAGAGGAATTTTTCCGCATATTAAGGTAAAGTTCTGTGCATCGTTATTGGCTTGTCATCCTGAGCGGAGCAAGGCGTTCCCAAAGGGAAGGCCTTGCGCAGTCGAAAGACCCCGAGGTCGCGTGTACCTGGTCCGGTGCTCAAAGGCATTCACTGGACAGTGCAGGGCCCCGTAAGAACGCCGGTACGGACCGCGGGTGATGCTGGCAGGCACGGGGTCCTTCGACTCCGTAACGATTTCGCTTGAAGCGAAATCGCTACTCCGCTCAGGATGACAAGCGAGCGTGTGACCAACGGCCGAACCGGAGGGCTTCCTGAGTACATCGACCACGCAACCGCCCGCCACCAGCGACTGGGAAGTTCACAGTCATCAGGACAAGGAACTGGTGCAGGGTTTGGGCCTGACCAGCGCGACCATGCTGGTCATGGGTTCGATGATCGGTTCCGGCATCTTTATTGTGTCGGCGGAAATTGGCCGCGAGGTTGACTCGCCGGCGCTGTTGATTGGAGCCTGGGCCGTCGCCGGATTCATGACGATTGTGGCCGCGCTCAGCTATGGCGAACTCGCCGCCATGATGCCACGCGCCGGCGGCCAATATGTTTATCTCCGCGAAGCCCTCGGCCCGCTTTGGGGATTCCTCTACGGCTGGACTCTCTTCCTCGTCATCCAGACCGGGACAATCGCCGCTGTTGGCGTCGCCTTCGGCAAGTTCCTCGGCGTTTTCTGGCCCTCA
>DASSRO010000227.1:0-3458 GCA_035701745.1 Candidatus Sulfotelmatobacter sp.
GACCGCTGCAGCCACCATGGCCTGTCGTCCGAAGATCGGCTTGCGGGAAAACACCGGAATCACTTCCGACACCGTCCCGAATGCCGGAAAAATAAGGATGTAAACCTCCGGATGCCCGAAGATCCAGAAGAAATGCTGCCACAGCAACGCCGCGCCCCCGGCCTGCGTATCGAAGAAGTGCGCATTCAGCCGCCGGTCAGCCAGAAGCATTAACTGCGCCGCGTTCAATGGCGGCAGCGCAATCAGAATCAGCCACGAATCCACCAGCATCAGCCACACAAACAACGGCATGTGGCTCAGCGTCATGCCAGGGCAACGCAGTGAAATGGCGGTAGCTATGACGTTAATTGCGCTTGAAAGGCTGCCTACGCCGGTTAGCATCACCCCCAGAATCCAAAAGTCGGTGCTGGATCCTCGCGAGAACGCCTTCTCCGTCAGCGGCGCATATGCGAACCAGCCCACATCGGGTGCTGATCCGGCCCCGTACAATCCACCCGCGCCGATATACGAGTAGTAGAGCAGCAAACCGCCGAATAGAAATGTCCAGAAACCGAAGGCATTCAACCGCGGGAACGCCATGTCGCGCGCACCCAGCATTAGCGGAGTTAAGTAATTCGCATATCCAGCCAACAGCGGCATCCCGACGAGGAAAACCATCGTCGTCCCATGCATCGTGAAAAGGCGGTTATATAAGGCCGGAGACACGAAGTGGTTGTCGGGAACCACCAGTTGAATTCGTATCAGGATTGCTTGTAGCCCTGCGAGGAGGAGAAAAAGCAGGGCGCAGAAAACGTACATCACTCCCAGCCGTTTGTGGTCGGTTGTAGCGACCCAGGCGTAAAGGTAATCCGAGAGCGAGAACGCGTGCGGCTTTCCGATACTGACATCGGCGGCCGCCATTCAGTGAAGACTCTCCAGATACGAAAGCACGCCGTTCGTCTCTGCGTCGCTCAGCTTCATTGCGGGCATCAGGCAGCCGGGTTTAATGCTCTGCGGGTCCACCACCCACCGTCGAAGATTCTCGGCCGTATTACGAATCATGCCGGAAGCAAGGGTGGTTCGGCTCATGAGGTGCGTCAGGTCCGGCCCGAAGACGCCCCGCGCGCGCGTTCCTCGGATGGTATGGCAGTTGACGCAGGCAATAGACTCGAACACTTCTCGTCCCGCGGCACTCGCGGAAACTCTCTCCGTCGCCAGCCAGCTTCGGTACGCTGCCTGCGGCTCCGCGAATACGCGCAGCAGCATATTGGCGTGCTGTGTGCCGCAATACTCGGCACAATTGCCGGCGTAAATTCCAGGCTCGTGCGCGTCGATCCACATCGTATTCGCACGGCCGGGTATCAGGTCCGTCTTACCTGCGATTTGGGGAACCCAGAAACTGTGAATCACATCCGCCGATTCCAGCTGCAACAGCACGCGCGTGTTTTCGGGAATGTGGATTTCGTTCGCAGTCACCACGCCGTAATCGGGATACTTCACCTCCCACCACCACTGGTGCCCAATCACGGTAATGTGTTCCGTGTTCGAAGGAAGGGTTGCGTCCTGGAGTGACATGATGAAGCGGGTTGTCACACCGATCAAAACGAATACGCCGAGAATCGGAATGAAGGTCCAGGCGATTTCGATCTGATTACTTCCGTATACCTGCGGTGGCTCTTGATTGCCGGCGTCTGTCTTGCGCCTGCGGAACCGGATCATCGTGTAAACCAGCAGACCCGCGACAACAACGAACATCACGCCGGTGATGCCCAGCGTAAACATCGCGACCTGGTACTGCACGGCCGCCTGAGTCCCCTTCGGCGCGAAGATATTGGCGATTCTTCGCTCCAGGAGTGCGCCGTTTTGCAGTGCAATCAGCATTAAATGGATCGCGAAATTTCCGCGGATGTTTCGTCTTGATTCTTTTCACCGGCGCCTTCGGAGTGTCAATTTTGCCGTGTTCTCTTGTGTACTGGGCGCACAACCTACCGCATCCAAAAACACCGAGTTTCACTCTGCGTCTGAATTTGGGTGTGGATCGGCCCTTCGCGCGCACCGATTCGGGTGAAATAATCTCCGTCCTCACACTTTAGACATTTGCGCGGACAGATCCTTCCACGTGCTGACCCGCGACTCGCTGCGCAACTGAAAGTCCGCCCGGATCGGTCCAGGACACTGTCAGCCCACGTCGTCATTGGACAGCGCGAAATCTCGCTCTGTGACCTGGTGCAACTCATTCCCCCCTGGGGAGCACACTTCAAAGCTCAGGAGGCTCTAACCACGTCGCTCTCCCGGCTTTTCACTGACGGCAACTCTGTTCTGGAATCAGCAACATATTGGCTGCCAGCCGCGGGCGATGTGTGTTTCGACAGAACCCCGCTACTCGCGCTTTAAACGCCCGCGCTGAGCGGCCGTACAAGGTCGATGAGGATCACCACGGCAACCCCAGCGCATGCCAGCAGAGTCGCTGCGCTGCCGATTTGTCGAAAGACGCCGGCTCCAAATCCGGCTCCAGTGATGTACGCTGCCCAAACACTCAGGAGCCATCGTGCGCCCTCGAAGTTGGTCGCCGGATCTTCCCGTTTGATCAGGCGCAGTACCCATTCGGCGAGATGCTCGGCAAATTTGACGAGCGTGCCCGTAACGAATGTTGTGTAAACCGTGATCCCGTTGAATCGGTTGAGGGTTGCAGTGTGGACTCCCATTGCGACGGCCGCGCAGAAGATGCCGGCATTCTCGCTCTTAACCTTAGAGAAGAATACGAGCAGCACAATCTCGACGACAAGCGCGGGCGCTGCGACGCGACCCGACAAAACAGGTGCGGCTGAATCGATCAGAAGCCGCGTCAGAAACAGAGCCGAGACGAAACAGCCAATGGCCCATAAGCGGAAGAGCACAACTGACCATTCGCCTTCCACCGAATGGATGCCGGTCGAAACACTGTTGCCGCTCATGTTAGCGACATAGATGCCCCCAAGCTTCAGGAACCCGACTGCATCGACGTAACCGGCCGTCAGCGTGAGCAGAATAACCGCAACGCTATCTGTGCGGCGGATTTGTGCCAGGCCCGGCATTTAGGCTTCGCTCTCATCTCTTCGGCCCACGGGTCCCGGCCGTGATCCAGACAGATCGACCCGTGCGCAAGACCCTGGTCAGCCCGCACGCCATGTTAGATCAGGCGTTCCCGCCCTGCGCGGAATTTGAGCGCCGCGATCAAGGCTCACGGCGGAATTCAGGGCGCATATATGGGGCCAATGGAACGAAATCAACGAGACCTGATGCCGGCCACCGCTCCTGAATGGCGGTGCGAGGAACCACTATGGCATCACGGGATTAACGGGGATTCCTACCCGAGGCCGACCAGAATGTCGCAGCACCGGCCGGGAGAGCCGCCTCGCCCGGCATTCGCCCCCAAACCCACACCAGTAACAACAGGAACCCCACAACTCGGTACGCCTGAATGCCGACGAGCCACGAAG
>DASSRO010000228.1:0-4720 GCA_035701745.1 Candidatus Sulfotelmatobacter sp.
GTCGGGCGTCCTTATCCGCAGTGCCATTGCTCTTGGGAGTGCTGTCCACAACGGGCTGCATGTTTCGCACCCGTCCGGTTGAGGACCAGTATTCCAAAGCCCCGCTCAAGGAATCCTCGCAGCAGGGGCTGATTGACAGCATCAATCAACAAGCCGAATCGATTCATTCGTTGAAGGCCACGGTGGACATCGACAGCTCGGTGGGCGGGCTGAAAAAGGGACACTACACCGATTACAAAGAAATCCGCGGCTACGTTTTGGCGCGCAAGCCGGATGAGTTGCACATGGTCGGGTTGATGCCGATCGTGCGCTCGACGGCGTTTGACATGGTCAGCAACGGCCAGGACTTCAAGCTGTGGATTCCTCCGAAGAACCGCTTCGTGATTGGCAAGAACGAGGTGACGAATCCGAATGCAGAGCAGCCGATGGAGAATATTCGGCCGCAGAATATCTATGAAGCGCTGCTGATCCGGCATATCGATCCGAATTCCGAAGTTGCGGTGCTGGAAAACGGCTACGAGACCTTGCACGACGCCAAGGGACGCCGCGTGCTGCAGGATGATTACGAGTTGACCATCATTCAGAAGTACGACAAGGGGTGGAGGCTGGGGCGGAAGATTATCTTCGGGCGCATCGATCTGAAGCCGCACCGGCAGTTTATTTATAGCGAAGACGGCAAGGTGGCCACTGACGCGAAATATGCGGAATACAAGGACTACGATGGTTTCAGTTTCCCCTCGCGCATAGAGATTTACCGGCCACAGGAAGAGTACGCCATTACGCTGAACATGCTGAAAGTGGATGTGAACCAGACACTGAAAGATGATCAGTTTGTGCTGGAACAGCCAGCGGGGGCGGTGGTGGTGAATCTGGATCGTCCACAATCCAGTTTGGTTACTCCGCTGGGGGAGAGACAGTAGAGTTAGAAAGAGTCGCAGGAAAAGCTGACGTCAAAATCCCCACCCTGTCGCAAAGAACGCGACAAGGGTGGGGCACCCGCTGAGGGCACCCGTTGAGGGCACCCGCTGACCCTTATGATGAACAAGATGGTTGTGGCCAATCTGGTGCACCGGCCGACGCGGTCGTTTATTGCGACCAGCGCGATCGCCCTGGAAGTCACCATGATTCTGATGGTGGTGGCGCTCTTCTACGGATTGCTGAATGGGTCGAAGGAGAGTCAGTTGGGCGTAGGAGCCGACCTGATGGTCATGCCGCCGGGATCGTCGGGACTGATCGGAATGTCGGGCGCGCCCATATCGGTGAAGGTGGGGGATGTTCTGCGGGAAGTGCCGCACGTCGTGTCGGCGGTTCCGGTCATTTGGACGTTCACGCAGAAGCCGGTGGAGATTATCTATGGCATCGATCTGGAGAGCTTCGACCAACTTCCTCCCAAGTTCATTTATCTGTCGGGCGGGCCGTTCCAGGATCCTTACGACGTGATCGTGGACGATTATTTTGCGGGCATGAATCACAATAAAGTCGGCGACAAGATTGAAATCCTGAACCATGACTTCCGCATCTGCGGAATTGTTCCCCATGGAAAAGGCGGGCGCAAGTTTCTGCCGCTGTCGACCATGCAGGACCTGGTGGGGGCCGAGGGGCGGGCGTCGGTTTTCTATGTGAAGCTGGATAACCCCGCGAACACCGACGCGGTTGAAAAATCGATTGAGAACATTGAGGGCATGGAGAAGTATGCGGTGCGCTCGATGCCAGAATATCTGTCGATGATGACGCCGGAAAATCTTCCGGGATTCGATCTCGCGATCAAGATTGTGATTGGCGTGGCGGTGGTGGTGGGATTTCTGGTGATCTTTCAATCGATGTACACGGCGGTGATGGAGAGAACGCGGGAAATAGGAATTTTGAAATCGCTGGGCGCCTCGAAGTGGTACATCGTGAACGTGGTTTTGCGCGAGACTGTGCTGCTGGCAGTGGCCGGAGTAATTGCGGGGATCATCATCAGCATGGTGACGCGGCGTGCGATCATGTTCGAGAGGCCGGTGCTGCGGCTGTTCTGGAGCAACGGTTGGGTGCTGCGGGCGACGATAATTGCCGTGGTAGGGGCGCTGCTGGGGGCGTTGTATCCAGCGTTGAAGGCGGCGCAGAGAGATCCGATTGACGCGCTGGCGTATGAGTAATTTTGGAACTGCGTGGGCTTTCGCCGCTTTGAGTTTTCTAGTTTCCTTTCCGGATTGCCATGGCTTATTTGGTCAGCGGATTTAGTGGGGAGTTGCCGCCGGGCTGCGCCCTGGCGGGACAGCCGAGGCGGCTGTCCCCTCATGAGTTGAAGCGGGACAGCCGAGGCCGCTGTCCCCACACCAGGTGCTGCACGAGCGCTACTGCCTTCCCATGAATTGGACGTGGACGTAGGTGCCAAGACGAGTGTTGTAGGCCAGGTACCAGCCTGCATGGTCGGGGTCGTCATAGATGACGACGTCGTCCTCGTCCCAATCCCAATCGTCAACGTAGCCGAGATCGAACGGAGCTACGCCGAAGTAAAATCCGTTAAACCAGAAACGGTCAGGGCCACCGCCGCCCAGGCGCCAGACGTAGCGAGGTCCGAACCCGCCTTCGAAGCGGCCGTGCGCCCAGGGGCGATCGAGGTGAAAGCGGGCATCGTCACGGCCAATGGAGTGTCCGACCCACTCACCGTTGTCGTGAACGTGCGGGGCCTCAGGATGACCCTCGCGGTCGCGATATGCAGAGCGCGGTGGAGCCTCGCCGGGTGTGTGACCGCGATAGGCAGGCGGACCATGTTGCGGAACGTATCCTCCGCCAACGCGCTCGCCGCCGCCGGCATGTTGTCCACCGCCAGCGTGGCCGCCGCCTCCATGCTCGCCATGTTGCGCCCACAAAGGCAGGGCTAAGATCAAAAGCAAGAGTAAAAACCTGGGGGCTCGATTCATGAGCAAAAAACCTCCGTTAGTTAAATATCACGGGCGCGGCGGTGGTAACATAGCGTTGACAATTCTTTGCAGGCTACGGTATCGTAAAGACTTTGGTAGTCGTGTGGTTGCCCGCCTGATGGTCCTGGCGTCCTCGCTGGGGAATCAACGAGCGGTCTTCTTTCGCAGCTTTATTCAATCGGGAGAACTCTGATGTCAACCTATTTCCCCAAAGAGGGGGAAATTGTGCGCAAGTGGTACGTCGTGGATGCGGATGGCCAGACGCTGGGGCGGCTGGCTTCGCAGGTAGCGCGCATCCTCATGGGTAAAGAAAACCCGCAATATACGCCGTTTCTCGATACCGGCGATCACGTAATCGTGATCAATGCCGAGAAGGTTCGAACGACCGGTATGAAGGCGGAGCAGAAGCAGTATCACCACTACACCGGGTATCCCGGCGGACTGCGGACGGAAGATTACAACAAGCGACTGGTGCGCAAGCCGGAGGCGGTGATTGAGGCAGCGGTGAAGCGCATGCTGCCAAAGAATAAGCTGGCGGCGCACATGCTTTCGAAGCTGAATGTGTATAAGGGCGACAAGCATCCGCACCAGGCGCAGAAGCCGCAAGATTTCAAGCTGGAAGTGCGCGAGTACAAGCCGCGCAAGGTTGCGGTTTCGTAAGCACGGAGCAGAACCGAGATTCCTCCCCCTCCACGCGGTCGGGGTCGGAATGACAAACGTTTTTGGGAACGACATTTTTGGATATGAGGCTCGTTGCTTCTGGGGTTGAGCTGGAAGCTAGGAGCTAGACGCTAGGAGCTAAATGGCAGAACTGGTTCAATACTACGGAACGGGGCGGCGCAAGACGGCGATCGCCCGAGTGTATTTGCGTCCGGGCAGCGGCGACTTCAAGGTGAACGGGCGCGCGTTTGAAGAATATTTCGTGACTCCGGCACAGCGGTCGGCAGCGAAGGCGCCGTTGGCGTCGTCCGATACCGGCGCGACGTTTAACGTGATCGCCAGCGTGCTGGGCGGCGGTGTGCGCGGACAAGCGGACGCCGTGAAACTTGGTATTGCGCGCGCGTTGATGCAGTTCAACGCGGAGTTGCGCAAGAAGCTGAAGGCCGAGGGCATGGTCAGCCGTGACTCGCGCGGCAAGGAACGGAAGAAATACGGGCAGAAGGGCGCCCGCAAGCGCTTCCAGTTCTCGAAACGCTAGTACCGAGTTGCGGGTACCGGGTAGCGAGCCGAGCGCAATTCCTCCCCGCACCTCGGTCGGGGTTCGGATGGCAAGGTTTTTGGTTTTTGTTGGGCTAGGAGCTAATGGCTAGAAGCTAGTAGCTTTGTTCAGGTGTTCAATTCTTCCCGTACTCGCGTGCGGGGCGGGAATGGCAATCGGAAGGAACAGGTTTCAAATTTCATAGTTTCGAGGTTTCAAAGATGGACTTTGAAACTTTGCAACGTTGAAACCTTGAACTCCCGATGCAGACTAAATAGGAGGTTCATTGGCTACCATTACCATGAAAGAGTTGCTCGAGGCGGGCGTTCACTTCGGGCATCAGACGAAGCGCTGGAATCCCAAGATGAAGGAATACATCTTCGGAGAGCGTAACGGGATTTACATTATCGACCTGCAGAAGACGCTGAAGATGTTCAAAGAGGCGTCGAAGTTCGTACAGGATCTGGCGAACGACGGCCGCATTGTGCTGTTTGTCGGCACCAAGCGCCAGGCGCAGGACGCGATTGCCGAGGAAGCGCAGAAGTGCGGAATGTTCTACATCAACCAGCGCTGGCTAGGCGGACTGCTCACCAACTGGGTCACGGTGCAGAAGTCA
>DASSRO010000229.1:0-2564 GCA_035701745.1 Candidatus Sulfotelmatobacter sp.
CCTGCCCGTTCCGACAAATGCAGAAAGCTTGGGGAACCTTGAAGGGCCGATCGGATTGCCGCTACTACTGTGACTGGTTCGGAGTTGAGGGTTGATCGGAGCTGGACGCAGGTGGCACGTGCGATGAGTTTTTGTTGGGCAAATAAGTGACGGCGACGGGGGCGTGCAGAGTGAAATCGAGACGCGTCTCCGAAGGGATTTTGACTTGCTGGCCCTTGGTCATGGCTTGTACCGCAGTGCCTCCGCCGGCACCTACGCCGGCGCCGATGGCTGCACCTTTTCCGCCTCCCGCGAGACCGCCGATCAAAGCGCCGAGCGCAGCGCCGCCACCAATTACCGCAGCGGAACGTTTGCCACGCGAGCCGCCCTTTTCCTGAACGTCCGTGCTCGAGAGCGTGTAGGTCTTGCCCTGATATGTGGCGCTATCGAGCGAAACCGTCAGTTCGCTGGTGCCCTTAAATTTTCCGGCGGAACTGGCTTGAACGAGCTTGAGCTTCACGTTGAGACCCTTGGGAAGGATGACTTGGTCGTCCACAACTACGGGAGCGTCAAGCGAAGCACGGAAAGACTGACCAGCGGACGCGGCGTCGGAGTCGATGGAATCGATCGTGCGCACGGTCATGATTGAGCCGTCGGGAATCGTGACGGTGACCGGTTGCGGCGGTGGCGGTGCGGGTGGCGCGGGCGGCGGCGCAGGAGTGGTATCCGCTGCAGGAGTCGCTGGCGCCGACGGAGCAGCGGGGGTAGCGGTCGCTGATGAATCGGCAGAATTGTCGGGAGCGGGAGAAGGGGCCGGGCGAGCCAGCTTTTCCTTTTTGCGGGCGGGGGCTGCCGGGGCGGGAGTGGGCTCCGGCTGCGGAGGGGGAACGGGGACATTTTCAGCAGCCTGCGGAGGAGCGGTCACTGTGGTGGAGTCGATGACCTGCCTTACGCCTTTCGTTTCCGAGGCGATTCGCTCGCCAGCGCGGCGAGCGGAGTCATCGGGAACCGTTCCGGTGATGGTGACGATGCCGTTTTTGACAGTTACATTGACTGCCGCAGATTTCAGCAGCGGCTCCGAGAACATTTTCGCCTTGATGTCGGTGGTGATGGTGTTGTCGTCAAGCTTATTGCAGGCGGCGAGGAAGACAAGAGCAAGAAATAGAGGCAGGGCGACAAACTTCAATCGAAGCATGAATCCTCCGAAAAGATTAGACGACAAGCGAAGCGGCGCGGTTGGCTGAGATTGCGAGCGACGGTTGGACAAGCGCCCGCGTGCAGAACAGCAGCTTTTCAGTACACAGAGAAAAATTTAGCGCGAGAAGAATGGCGAAAGCAAATGGCAGGAGCAAGAGTGTGCCTATTGGTGAATGTCCGGGGTGTGATAGGCTGCGCAGCGGTGCGGGGAGGCAACCATGAGTTTTGCCGAGTTTTGGCCGGAATACGTGCGAGCGCATAGCGACGTGGGGACCCGGGCGTTACATTTCGTGGGGACCTTGGCGGGTTGGGGGATTTTGGTGGCGGCGGTGGTGACGCAGCATTGGTGGTGGTTAGTGCTGGCGCTCGTGGTGCCCTATGCGTTGGCGTGGATTGGACATTTCTTTGTGGAGCACAACCGGCCGGCGACGTTTGAGCATCCGCTGTGGTCGTGGTGGGCGGATCAGAAGATGGTGGGGATGATGATCGCGGGAAAGATGGGAGAGGAAGTGAGGAAGGCTCAAAACCCAGTAACGAAGTGATGAGTGGCCAGCGGAATAGAAGAGCACCCCGATAGGCGAGAGTGGGCACGCGTTTTTTCTCATCCTAGTTCCTGAAAACTGATTACTGATCGGTTATTCCGTGCGGACGGCGAGGATTTGTTTGCCCTGAACCTTTATTTCGATGCCGAGGGGCGGGCGGATATCGCCGCCTTGCACGATGGCTCCGCGAATCCAAATGTTGCCGGGAAGATTGGCGGTTTTTAGCGGGTCGTACAAAGTGCGACTGCAGGGATTACCGACGAGCGGGTGCGTCGCGTGGCGATAATCGTAGTCCTTCAGAATCTTATCCAGATCAGTGATGAACTCGAGTTGACAATCTCCGTATGCGGCTTTGCGCGAGAAGGCCCAGTAGCCCGAGGGAGAGGTGGCAGGACTGTTGGGGAGCCGGATGATCGTGGCGGGGACGTTATCGCCCGTGACGATGTTGTGAATGAAAAAATCGGCGGAAGACCACAGTTTAGCGAGATCCGCGACTTGAGCGATCACGGGATTATTCGCATCGGCGTGCGGAAGCAACGAATTGGGGTCGGGCGGGGGCGCCGGAACTTCGATCTGCGGTGCGGGCTCGACGTGCACGGATTCGACAGCTTTTGGCGCACGCGAAAACCAACGCAACGCCAGGAGCAAACAGATCGCTACGGCGGCTAAGGCGATGATTAGCGGAAGAAGCGGATTGCGGCGACGTAGGGCATTGGTCGCAATACCCGGAATATCGGGCATATCCGCTTTATAGCGCGACGGCGGAAGGGGCGTGGGGAATTCGGCCATATAACCAACCGTTAAAACCGGGATGAACGATTCCTGGAACCAAAAGTTATTGTACTG
>DASSRO010000230.1:0-19618 GCA_035701745.1 Candidatus Sulfotelmatobacter sp.
GATTGAGTTCTCCTTTCCCAACATCACGATAAAAATGACGCCCGCTAATTTTTCTTTAGCAATGCGCAGGAATCAGCAGATGGAGGAATCAGCGGGTGAATCTGACACCACCGCCTTGGTTTCCATTTCCAAATGCGAGGCCGGACGTGTTACGCAAACTAGAATCAACAATTTCGGGAAGGCCAACAAGCGGGAGGCTTACATTTTCCGGCGGAGGGAAATACTATTACCAATATCGGGGATTTCACTAGAGAGATTTACTTAGAGCAAATCCTCGGCTAGCAGCACGGTCTTCGAGCTCAAGTCCGCATCACGCGATCTTTTCGTTCATCTTCCATTGGATGGCATGTTGCATCAGTTCGCGAGAACTGCGCAGCGAAAGTTTGTCCTTAATATGGGCCTGATATGACTCCACAGTCTTGATGCTCAGGTGTAATTCGCTCGCAATTTGGCGCGTGCCGTGTCCCTCTCCTATTAAGCGGAACACTTCCAGTTCGCGGTCGCTCAAGTCCGCAATGGACGAGCATTTTAAATCGCTTGCGCCTGTGATGTAGTGCTTGAGCATCTTGTTCGCGATCCGGTCACTCACATAAATTTCGCCATTCAAGATCCGCCGAACTGCCACCAGCACTTTCTCGGTAGCCTCCTGCTTCATAATGTACCCATTGGCGCCCGCGCGCAGCGCGCGTTCTGCATAGATCGACTCATCATGCATCGAGAGAATCAGGACGGGAAGCGACGGATGGGTCGTCCGGATATTCTTGAGCAGGTCCAGCCCATCAGGCCCGTTCAGGGAAATGTCGACGATCAGAACATCGGGCCGCGCCGAAGCCATCACCAGCATGGCGCCGGTCGCATCCTCCGCTTCGCCGCACACTACCAGATCGGCTTCGCGGTTGACCATCAGCGCCAAACCTTGACGAACGATCGGATGATCATCAACTACCAGAATTCTTTTCTTCACGCTCGTGCTCTGCGGTTTGTAAGCTGTGCTCATGTTTCCTTATTCGCTGTTAAGCGGAAACAGACAGCTGACCATTGTTCCACCGGCTATCAGGCGCTGCACTTCGACCGTTCCGCCCGCCATTCGGGCCCGGTAGTTCATCAAGTGTAGCCCCACGCCCCCGCTGCCCGGAACTCCAGGGTCAATTCCGCACCCGTCGTCCTGAATGATCAACTCGCCCTGATCCCCGGCGGCCGTCAGGCGAATGTCAATCTCTTTCGCGCGACCATGCTTGATCGCGTTGTTTACGGCCTCTTGCGCAATATAATAGAGGTGCGTCGCCACCGTGTCATCATGGATTCGTACTGGAGTTTGGCACTGAAACCGGCAGTTTACTGCAAACAGATCCTGCACTTCTCCTGCCCAACGCTCTAGCGCCGACATCAATCCTTCAGAGTCAGAAACGACCGGCAGCAAGCCTCGGGCCAACTCCCGAGTCTTGTGGATGGCCTGGTTCACAAGGGTCACGATCTTCGTCGCATCGCCGGCCTCAGGAAGATGTTTTTCCATGAGCTTTTGTTCCTGCACTTTGCTCATGAAAGCGATTCCGGTCAAGTGTTGTCCCAGGCCGTCGTGCAAATCCTGTCCAATTCGCCGCTGTTCGCGGGCGCTGATTTCGAGAATCGTCTTTTCCAGGTGCTTGCGCTCGGTGATGTCGCGGATGGCGCTCGATACTAGCACGCCTTCGTCCGTCTCCAGAGGGCTGAGGCTGATTTCCACGGGAAATTCCCGGCCATCCTTGTGCAGGCCGTAAAGCTCGCTCCCCATCCCCATCGGACGTACCCGCGGCTCTTCGAAAAAACGCTTGCGGTGCTGCGAGTGCCGGTGCCGCAAGCGCGCCGGCACCAGTAATTCCAGCGGCTGCCCCAGCAACTCCGCGCGGCGATACCCAAACAATTTCTCGACTTGGGCATTCACCAGAACAATCCGGCCCTCCCGGTTGACCACAACTACTGCGTCCGGCGCGGCTTCCAGCAGCCCGCGAAATTTTGCCTCCGCCCGCTTGCGCTCCGTGATATCGATTCCCGACGCGATCACGTACGAGGCAGAATCTCCCAGCCCGGGAAGTACCGTGGTCGACCACGCGATCAGTCTCTGTCGACCGTCGCGATTTACCCAATAACCTTCGTGCTCCTGAGAACTCTGGCACTGGCGAGTCTTCTCAATCACGCTTCTGAACTCATTCACCTCTTCCGGAACCAAAAACAAATCCCAGATCGGTCTTCCTTGGACCTCTTCGAATTCGTATCCCGTCATCTGTTCGCAGGCACGGTTGAAACGCAAGATGCGCCCATCGGGGTCTAACACTAAAACCAACGCGCCCACCGTATCGAGAATCGCCGAGACAACGTTGCGCTCCTTCTGCAGCGCTTCTTCTGTTCTTTTCAAATCGGAAATGTCGAAGCCTACTCCGTGTATGAACCACGGCTCTCCATTTTCCTTGCGAATCATTTTTGCTTCGCAATGAAACCAGAGCACTCGCCCATCGCGCGACAGAACTCGGTAAGCGGAACGCAACGGGTTACCCGTAAGAAACATCCCTGCCGCTTCGACGCTCCAGCGATGCTTGTCGTCGGGATGAATGTGCCTGTACCAGCGAACTGGATCTTCCAGCCACTCTTCCTGCGAAAAACCCAGCGCAGCTTCAATCTGCGGGCTCACATAGGCCTCCCCGATTCCGCGATCCAAATAAGCCATGAACACCACCGCCGGAATTTGTTCGACTAGCGCCCGGTACCTGGCTTCGAGGTTGGGAAGCTGTTCATCCGCAATTTCGCCAGCGACGGCCGGCTCCTGCTGATATACGACGTGCCGTGCCGTCGCTGGATTGTGCTGCCGAAAAATGCCAGCCAGGTCCTGCAGAATTTCCTCGGCCTGCGACGCGCTCAACTCCGTTTCGGCCAGCGCAGAGGATTGATCCCTGGAGCCGCTCTCCGTATTGTGGGGCCACGAAAACGAGACCATTCTTGCCTTCTGACGCGCCAATTCTCTCCTCAGGCGGCTACGGTTCGCTTATGTTCCTATTGGTTGCATCTTTGCTGTTCGCCGGTTTACGCCACACAGGCTCTTTATTCAACGATGCTTGCGTAAAGCGCCGCAACGCGTGAATTGCGCGCCCGTAAGTTTGCACCGCCGCCGAAGACAACAGAGACCCCGGCGGTTGGTTCATAAACGGCATGAACTTATCGGGAAATCCGGGCATGGTGCATCCAATGCAGATGCCGCCCACGTTCGGGCATCCGCCGATGCCGCCCATCCACCCTCGCTTTCCCACATTGCACTGAACCACCGGCCCCCAGCATCCCAGCTTCACAATGCAAAGCGCAGAGCCGTACTCTTCCGCAAACTGCGCTTGCTCGTAAAATCCGCCCCGATCACAGCCCTCGTGCACGGTGTTGCCAAAAAGCCACCTCGGCCTCAACCCTTCATCCAGCGGAATCATGGGCGCATGTCCAGTCGCCATGTGCAGCAGATACAAAAGCGTCTCCATGAAGTTGTCAGGTTGCACCGGACATCCCGGCACGCACACGATAGGAATTCCCGCTTTCGATTTCCACTTCCATCCCAGATAATCCGCCAGCCCCATGCATCCCGTCGGATTGCCTTCCATCGCGTGAATGCCGCCATAGGTCGCGCAGGTTCCGGCGGCAACGACTGCCCATGCCTTGAGCGCCAGCCGATCGATCCATTCGCAAGTTGTGATCGGCTGCCCCGTTTTTCGATCCGTCCCCAATGACGCCCAGTATCCTCCGTCCTTATTGTGTTCATTCGGGATCGACCCTTCGACCACCAGAATGAAATTTTCCACCTTATCTTCTACGGCATCGTGGAAGGGCTTCAGAAAATCCTCGCCGTTGGCGAAGGCGAGGAAGGGATTATGTAGGTTAACCTTCGGTATCCAGGGAATTTGTCCGCGGAGTACGTCTTCGACGCTAGGCTGGGTGGCCGCGGTCATTGCGATCGTATCGCCATCGCAGCCTAACCCGGCGGTGATCCACAGGATGTCGAGCTCGGTGACCGCGGTGCTCATGGCGGCGAAATCCTTGCGGTGTCTCGCCATGATAGTCCTTCCAGCCTCGGAAGAGAAAGGAGGATCCGCTGATCAATGCGCGGAAGACTATTCGGGTGAAATTCTGGATACCAAAAAATCTCCGACCGTAAAGGATCGCTAGCAAACTCAGCGAGATGAAAATTCAGTAAAGATCATAAGCACTTTTTCTCGGCGCCGCGGCCTTTCTCCGCGATTTCAGCGGTCAAAAGCTCTTCTGAGAAAGCTCCTTACTTCCGGACCGCCCACGCCATGCCATCAGGCTGTTTTCCTGCAGAGATTTCGCCAACAACCTCCAGCGTCTTCAAGTCCACGACCGCCACCTTGTCATTTGAACTGACAGCGACAAAGGCGCGTGACCCGTCGGGTGACATCAGAATTCCCGCTGCCCCGCCTCCCAGCTTCAGTTGCTTCACTTCTTTGCGGGTGGAAGCGTCCATTACCACCAGGCTCGTGTCTCCACTCCCCGCGCCGAGACCAGAAATCAAGACTCGCTGGCCATCCGGCGTGAACTTCAGGCGGTTCGCGAATTTCACCGGGATCGGAAGAGTCTGCACCGCCTTCTTCGTGGCAATGTCAATAATGGTGACCGTCCCGTCTCGCGCATTGGCCGCCCATATCTCTTTACCGTCCGGCGATACGTCAAAGCCCTCAACGCCATTGCCCGCTGGAACATTAGTCACAACCCAGGTCTTGCGCGGCCCGCCTGGTGGCGGCCGAAACCCGCCGCTCGGCGGCTCCACATACTCGATCATGCTGACCGTCGCCGAATTCACGTTCGACGTGATGATGTCCTTGTGATCCTTGGTGACCACGATCATGTGCGTCCGATCCTGGCCCGTGCCCAGCACCCAATCCACGCGCTTGCTCGCGGGGTCATAGCGGCCAATTACTTTATTTGTTTCCGCGGTGAAATAGAGTTTCCCGCCCGCAAAGTCCAGCCCGTGCGTGGAATGCAATGCACCCAGATCGATCGGAGGCAGCGCCTTGCGTTTGATCAAGTCGATTACCGAAATTGTATTGAGCGGGCTGTCCACTCCCCCGTAGTTCGATATGTATGCAAGCTTGCCGTCGTCCGATGCGATGATCTCGTGCGGATCCGGACCGGAAGGCATGCGAGTCAGAACTTGCAATGTCGACGGATCAACCATCGCCACCGTGTTGTCGCTCTTAGCCAGTATCAGGAGCGTTAGGGATGAAGTTTGCGCAACCGCAACAGTCGCGATGAAACTGACTGCAACAAAACAGAAGACCGCAGTCAAATAAAAGATCGATCGTAGCACGCTTGCAGCGCGGTTCATTCCGTGTCCTCCGGAGGAATTCTGGAAAATCAGTCTACACCGCCCTCCCCGCAGCCGCTCCAGAAGCCCATGCCCATTGAAAGTTGAATCCCCCAAGCTGCCCGGTCACGTCCACCACCTCGCCGATAAAAAAAAGCCCAGGAACTTTGTGGCTCTCCATCGTCTTCGCCGAAAGCTCATCTGTGTCAACTCCACCCGCAGTCACCTCGGCCTTGTCGTAGCCTTCCGTTCCAGCGGGCGAAATGGTCCAGGCGTGCATCTGCTCCTCAATCTCAGCGACCGCAGCATTGGTCCACGAAGTTGGCGCACGCAACTCCAGCCAGCGGTCTGCAAAGCGAACCGGCAGTATTTTGCGAAGCTCCGCTCGCAGTGTCGTCACCGTTCGCGGCACCTTCGGATCTTTGAAGATACTTGTCACTTCGAGATCCGGTGCCAGGTCGATTCGGATCTCTCGTGCCTTCTTCCAATATGACGAAATCTGCAGAATCGCCGGCCCGCTCAGGCCACGATGAGTAATCAACATCTTTTCCCGGAACTGTTGCCCGCCACACGAAACAATCGCCTCGGCCGAAACGCCGCTCAAATCGCAGTAGCGCGTACGGTCCTCACCGCTCAACAACAGGGGCACAAGCCCCGGCCACGGTTCTCGAATCTTCAGTCCAAACTGCTGCGCCACATCGTAACCGAATGACGTCGCACCGATTTTAGGGATCGACAGCCCGCCCGTAGCCACAACCAAAACCGGCCCGCGAAATTCCGCATTGGCCGTCCGCACCACGAACTCATCATTTTTCGTCACCTCTGTAATTTTCGTGTTCAGGAAAATGTTCGCGCCCGCCGATGCGCATTCTTGCTCCAGCATCTGCAGGATCTCCCGAGCCGACCGGTCGCAAAACAATTGCCCGAGTGTTTTTTCGTGGTAGGAAATGCGATGCTTCTCCACCAGCGCGATGAAGTCCGCCGGCGTGTAGCGAGCCAAAGCCGACTTGGCAAAATGAGGATTGGCGGAAAGAAAATTCTCGGGACGGCAGTTGATGTTGGTGAAGTTGCAGCGCCCCCCGCCCGAGATGAGAATCTTTTTCCCTGGCCGGTCGGCATGTTCCAGAATCGCGACGCGTCGTCCGCGCTTCCCCGCCTCGATGGCGCACATCAGGCCGGCCGCGCCGCCGCCGAGAATCAACGTGTCAAATGACTGGGTGTGCGCGATCAAGGACGTCACATGTAAAACAAGCTGAGGCGTGGCAACTTATATTTATCCAACAGCCGCTTCTGCACATACTGCCGTTGTAGCTGATCGATCTGCGCACCCGACATTTTGCTGCGATAAGGAATCAGGTCGCGGTCCGCCTGAGCGCGGATGTCAACCACCTCTTCGTCTGGAGTGCATGCCAGCAGTAGAGCAAAAAGTTTTTCTTCCATAACGGTGAGCCGCCGCTCCAGGTCTTCCAGCCGCGTCGAGCTTTTGTTTTCCAGCCCTTCAGCCAGATCGCGCAAAGTCTTCGCGCCATCTTCAGCAAGCGCGGCAACCCCGCCCGCCTGCGGCAACCTCGCCCTTTCCAGCAACTCCGCATTTCGCCGCAGGAAAGATGCAATTGTTCCCGCTTCAAACCCTTGCCCGCCGCCGGATTTCGCCGGAACCTCCCCAGTTGCCCCAACCGCGGCCTCCTTCATGTCCTCCGCCGCCGAGAGCACCTGTTGCGAGCAGTAAGCCAGGCTGTTTACTTTTTTTGTTTTCGACGGCCGCTGCTCGTAGCGGTCGAACGCTTCGTCGATGCCGCGCAACGCCGCCTCCAATGGAATTCCCGCATCCTTCCATGTCTCGATCAGCGCCCAGTCGAGCGTCGAAAGCAGCAGGCCTCCGCCCCGCCGGCGCAGAAAGCGCTCTTCAATCTCACTAAAATAATTGAAATAATTGTCCACAGCGGGTCAGCGAACAGATCGTGATGAGGAAGTCACAGAAGCGGCGTTGCCATTCTTGGATTTTGTCTGCCCCGGTTTGGATGCTGCTTTCGGCGCCAAGGACACCGCCGACGCCGAATCCTTGCGTGCCGATCCATTCCGCTCCCAGATAATGCGCAATCCTTCGAGGGTTAAGAACTCATCCACGTTCTTGATATATTTCGATCCGGTGCCAATCATCGGCCCCAGTCCGCCAGTCGCGAGCACTCGCGTTTCTTGCCCCAACTCAGCCAGCAATAACTCGAGAATGCCATCCACCAATCCAAGATATCCGTAATAAAGGCCCGACTGCAGGCTCCCCACCGTGTTCGAGCCGATCACCCTCGCGGGCTTGCGGATTTCCACGCGCGGCAGGCGCGCCGTGCGTTCAAACAACGCATCCGCTGAAATGCCAATTCCCGGGCAGATCACGCCCCCAAGATATTCGCCCTTCGCGGAAACGCAATCAAATGTCGTGGCCGTTCCGAAATCCACGATCACGCACGGCCCGCCATATTTCTCGAACGCCGCAACCGCGTTGACAATGCGGTCCGCCCCCACTTCCGCGGGATTGTCATAGTGCACCGGCATCCCGGTCTTGATCCCGGGTTCGATATAGAGAGGACGCAAATTGAAATAGCGCTCGCACACCTGCCGCAGAACCGAGTCCAGCGGCGGAACGACGGAAGAGATCACGATGCCGTGAATGCCCTTCGACTCCAGCCCCGCCATCGAAAACAAGTTGCGAAATAAAACGCCATATTCATCCACCGTGCTCGTGCGTGATGTAGCCACGCGCCAGTTGGCCACAAGCCGCTCGTAGCGCGGAGTCTCCTCCGGCCCAGTCGCCGCGCCGTGCACTTTTGCCACGCGGGCGAAAACGCCCAGCACCGTATTCGTGTTGCCGACATCAATTACGAAAAGCATATTTGTAGCGCCCACTTGTTGCGCGGCGCACTCGCCCCGAAGACGAAACCGAGTCGCGGCACCCGAAAAGGTTTTTCGGTTCTACCGTTCCCTTACCGTCCCGCTCAATACTGTACGTATGCCTTTTTGCGTTCGAACCTGCAGGAAACCGCGAGCATCCAGGCCTTCCGTCGTTCCCTCGAACCCTGCTCCGTTCTCATCGATGCGCACCGCCTTGCCTCGCACCCATGTCGAACTCTCCGCAAAGCGCCGCAGAATCGACTCCCGCGCATCGGATGTTTCCAGAAGCTGCCGATATTCGCGATCGAGTGATTTTAGCAAAGCAGCCGCCAACTCCACTCGTGACCACTCGCTCCCGCTGGAGAGAAGCAAAGACGTCGCCTGCAGTTCCTTCGGAAAACTCGCCTGATTTACATTGATCCCAATACCGACGACGATGTGTCGCACGCGTGTAGCCTCGGAATTCATCTCCGTGAGAATTCCGCAAACTTTCTTTCCGTCAATGAGGACGTCGTTGGGCCACTTCAAATCCGCCGCCACTTGTGAACCGATTTGTCGAATCGCCGACCGCACCGCAAGTCCTGCCGCCAGCGACAGCACCAGCACATCCGACGGAGGCAAAGTAGGCCGTACCACAACCGAACAATAAATCCCGGTCGAACGCGGAGACTGCCAGGTGTTGGCTCCGCGGCCCCGCCCCGCAGTCTGCTCCTCCGCAAGAAAAACGCTGCCCTCAGGCGCACCCTCGGCCGCGGCAGCCATTGCCGCCGTATTGGTCGACCCGATCTTATAAAAGTGATGAAGATCCTCGTCGAAGATGGTGCCGCGCACTAGCGGCCGCAAAATTTCCGGCAACAGCAGGTCAGGAACTGAGCGCAGTCGATAACCGCTTGCAGGTTGGCCCGCCACATCCACACCCAGGCCCCGCAATTGCTGGATCAGTCGCCATACTTCGGAGCGGTGGCAGGAAATTTCCTGTGCGATCTTCGTCCCGCTCACAACTACGGTTGCGTGCTCCATGAGCAGGCGCACAATGCGTCCCAGGCGCAGATCAGTGGGCTGGGGCTGATGTGACGGCGACGACTTAGCTCGCGCTGGCCGCGTTCGGATTGGAGCTTTCTTGGTAATGCGGAGATTATGCGCGAATTATCGCCAAACAACAATCCTTCTCTCAGGCCGGAACCACCCGCATGCTCATGTCCGCGGCTTGCGGAGAATGTGTCAGCAGGCCCACTGAGATGAAGTCGACGCCGGTCTCGGCATAGGCCCGGACGTTCTCCAGTCGGATTCCGCCGGAGCACTCCACGGGGATGCGCCGCCCATCCTTCTGCACATCCGGCTGCGAACACCGAACAACCGCCCGGCGCACATCTTCAACCGACATATTGTCCAGAAGAATCGCTTCACCCCCATGGGCCAGCGCTAGTTCGAGTTCCTCGACCGTACGCACTTCCACCTCGATGATCTGCGATCCGCGGCGGTTGCGCACCGCACGCTCCAGCGCCGGAACTATTCCGCCTGCCAGCGCGATGTGATTATTCTTGATCAGAACGCCGTCCGAGAGATCCAGGCGATGATTCTGCCCGCCGCCACAACGAACCGCGTTCTTGTCGATCACGCGCAGGCCGGGCGCGGTCTTGCGCGTGTCGAGAATCCGCGCCTTCGTGCCCGACACGGCCTCCACAAACTTTCGCGTCAGGGTTGCGATCCCGCTCATGTGTTGCAGAAAATTCAGAATCACGCGCTCACAGGAAAGGATCACCCGCGCGTTATGGCGGATGACCGCCACCGATTGCCCTTTGTGCAGGCGCACGCCATCGAAAATTTCCGGATGCGTCGTGACCTCGTAGTGCGCGGTCACCGCTCCATCCAGCGCAGCATACACATCGAGAATCCGCGCCACGCACCCGATCCCGGCGAGTATGCAATCCTCCTTGGAAATAATCGTCGCCGACGCCCGCTGGTTCGGGTCGATGCAGGCGTAGCTGGTGGCATCGCGCGTCGCCCGGTCTTCGAGCAGCGCGTTTTCAAGAATCGCCGTAAGTCGTCGTGAGTTCCAATCCATGTCGTGTGGCGACGGACGCATTCGTCCGCTCGCAGCCCCTGTCCCTGTCCTTGCTTGTATTCGTCGTCTATGCCGAATCGCGATTACATACGCGATGAGCCAGGAAAACCAGCGCGCTCCGCCCGCCCCGACAATACGTCGGAGCTGCATTCAACATGCTAATTCTTTCAGCTTGCTCTTCGCCTTGTCTTGCAGGACCAGAAGTTCCTGCCCCCTCCTGCGCAGGCCTTCGACCACCTTTTCTGGAGCCTTGGCCACAAACTGCGGGTTGCCTAGCTGCTTCTGATTGTTCCCCAACTCTTTTTCAATCCTCTCCAACTCTTTTTTCAGGCGATCGCATTCCGCGCCGACATCGATTTTTCTCTCGTAAATCACGTGCACATCGAATCGCGCAGTGCCACGCGCGCCGGCCCGGTTGGCCAAAGACGTTTCCACAAATGCAATCGTCTCGACGTTGGCCAAGCGCTCGACCGCACCACGATTCGCCTCGATCATATTTCGAATTCCCGCCTCATGCGCGAACACTTCAATCGGGACCTTGACCTTCGGCTCAACTTTCAACTCCGCCCGCAAATTCCGCACGCTGACAATCAAGTCCTGCAGAATTGCCATCTCGGTTTCCGCGGTGAGATCAAACTGCTTTTCATCCGCCTGCGGATACGCCCCGAACGCGATCGACTTATGAGGTGCCTTCCCCTCGTAAAGCGCCTGCCAGATCTCCTCCGTAATAAATGGCATGATGGGGTGCAACAAGCGCAACGACGCGTCAAACAAATTCACCAGGTTCGCACAGGCCGCCCGCGCGCCGCTCTTGTCGGCGCCCTCTTCAAAATTCAGCCGCGGCTTGATCAACTCCAGATACCAGTCGCAAAACTCGCCCCAGAAAAAATCATAGATGCGGTTGGCTGCCTCGTGAAATCGGTAAGTCGCCAGCGCGTCGTTCACATCCGCCACGGCTCGGTTGAAGCGCGAAAGAATCCACCGGTCCTCAAGTGTGGCAGTCTGAAATCCCGAAACTCCTGCTGCACCGCTGCTCCTGTGGGACCGGGTCTCTGACCCGGTCTCGGGCCGCAGGCCCGGTTCGATCCTGTCCACATTCATGAACATGAACCGCGCCGCGTTCCATATCTTGTTGGCAAACGCGCGGTAGCCGTCGGTGCGGCTTTCGTTGAACGCAATATCCGTGCCCGGCGCCGCCATCGCCGCCAGCGTGAACCGGGTCGCATCGGTCCCAAAGCGTTCGATGATCTCCAACGGATCGATCACGTTACCCTTGGTCTTCGACATCTTCTGCCGCTCGGCGTCCCGCACCAGCGCGTGAATATAAACTTGCCGGAATGGCACGCTGTCGTTTTTTTTGTCTGCCCAGCCGCTCGCCTTCTTGATGGCGAGATCCTGCTCATGCCCATCCATGAAATGGCAACCGAACATGATCATGCGCGCGACCCAGAAGAACAAAATTTCGTACGCCGTGATCAACAGCGTGGTGGGATAAAACACCTCCTGATCGCGCGTCTTCGCCGGCCACCCGAGTGTAGTAAACGGCAGCAAGCCCGACGAGAACCAGGTGTCGAGCACATCGGGAACCTGCTCCAGTTTGGCGCCGCCGCACTTCGTGCACTTGGTGGGCGCCTCTCGCGCCACAATAAATTCCTTGCAGCCGGCGCACGTCCACGCCGGAATCCGGTGTCCCCACCACAACTGGCGCGAGATGCACCAGTCATAGATGTTGTTCATCCAGTTAAGATAAATCTGGCGATAGTTTTCCGGGACAATCGTGATCTCGCCGCTCTCCACGGCCGCCTTCGCGCGCTCGGCCAGCGGCTTGATCTTGATGAACCATTGCTCCGACAGGCGCGGCTCGACAATCGTCCCGCAGCGGTCGCATTTTCCAATGGAGAGCGTGTAGTCCTTCTCCGCCACCAGAAATCCCTGCTCCCGCAAATCGGCCAGAACGCGCTTGCGCGCCTCGAAACGATCGAGGCCTGCGTAAGCCCCGGCGTTCGAGTTCATGTGCGCGTGCTCATCCATGACGTTAATCTGCGGCAGATTGTGCCGCAGGCCCGCCTGAAAATCATTGGGATCATGCGCTGGCGTCACCTTCACCGCACCCGTGCCAAACTCCGGCTGCGCCAGTTCGTCAGTAATGATCGGAATCTCCCGATTCATCAGCGGAACCAGAACGTGCTTTCCGTGCAGGTGGGTATAGCGTTCGTCCTTCGCATTCACCGCAATCGCCGTGTCGCCCAGCATCGTCTCCGGACGGGTAGTCGCCACCGTGATGAATTCGTCCGGCCCCACCACCGGATACCGGATCTCCCACAACTTCCCCGCAACCTCTTCGTGCTTCACCTCGAGATCGGAGATCGCCGTCTCGTGCCACGGGCACCAGTTCACAATGTAATTTCCGCGATAGACCAGCCCCTCTTCATACAGCCGGACAAACACCTCGCGCACCGCGTGCGAAAGGTTGTCGTCCATGGTGAAGTATTCGCGGTCCCAGTCGACCGACGCGCCCAGCCGCTTCATCTGGTCGAGGATCGCGCCGCCGTAAAGCTTCTTCCATTCCCAGACGCGCTCAATGAATTTTTCGCGGCCCAGGTCGCGGCGCTTCTTGCCTTCCTTCGCCAGGTCGCGTTCCACCATCATCTGCGTCGCGATCCCGGCATGATCGGTCCCGGGCAGCCACAGCGTGATAAAGCCGCGCATGCGATGCCAGCGCACAATAATGTCCATCTGCGTCTGGTTGAGCATGTGCCCCATGTGCAGCCGTCCGGTAACGTTCGGCGGCGGCAGCAGCAGGGTGAATACGGGACGCGTCTCGCCCGGCGGCGGCGTCTTCACCGAGAACAATTTCTCTTTCACCCAGTACTCGGCCCAACGCGTTTCAATCGCGCCCGGCTCGTAGGCTTTAGGCAGTTCGTGAGGCATAGAAAGCAGTCAGCACTCAACCGTCAGCAATCCGCCAGCCGAAATCCGGTCACAAATCATTTCGCCTGCGCTGAATGCTGATTGCTGAGTGCTCCTTCGATCTTACAGGTGAGAGAAAAGAAGGGTCAAACCGTGATTGCAACGCTTGATATCCAGCGGCCTTATGCTACTTGTTCCGCGGCGGATCCGTTGTCCATGGCGGCGCGACGCCGATGGAGCGGGCGTAGGCGATTTGCTGACCCAGGTGTTGCGCGATGTGCTGCACGATGAAAAGCAGCACGCCCCGTTCGGTAATTTTCCCTCCATTCCAGTCCAGAGTCTTTTCCAGGTCTGAGTCGGGCATCGCGCGGATGGCCGCCTCAGCATGCGCGTAGGAAGCCTTGAGCGTGGCGATAATTTTTGCTTTGTCAGTGGTGGACTGCTCTAAAGTTTTCGTATCCACTCCGGCTGGCGTAGGAGTGCCGACGAGTTTGTAGAGGTTGTAGTTCGCAGCGCTGGCGTGAAGGAAAACTTCGGCAATGGTACGAACATCCGCCGAAGGACGCCATGTGTATTTTTCAGCAGGAATGGCTTCGGCGAGCCGAACGAATTCACTTTCCTGAATCATGACCTCGGCCATGACTTCGGATCGGTATCCGGTAACCCCGGGAGTTCCGTCCCGATACGGATAGACTTGCGCCGAGGCGCGAAATGCCGTGGTGATTGTCAGGATGAAGATGAAACATCCGGTGGGCAGGGTGCGCAGCATGAGACCTCCACTCTTATGGTCGCCTCGACGGAGTTTGCCAGATTATATTCGACTTCATACGGTCCGACTCAAGCCGCCAAACAAGGTGAACTCAACGCCTGAATATTCTGCTTTGACACGCTGTACTGCTTCAGTTATATTTCCGCGACCGGAAGGCAAGGGGACACCCTGCCTGTGAAAGTCGGCCCCGGGAAGATGTCTTGCAGGTACACCAATCCCAATAAGGGGGTTCGCTGCGATGAACACGGCGATCATTTTTACCTGGTCGGCCTCTCCTGGAGCCAATCTTACCCTTTGGTGGTGGACTGACGACTGGGGAACTTTTCACACCTTCCAGGCCGCGCCTTCCTACAATCAAGGATATAACCAGGGTGTTGCATCTCTCGTCCAAGTCCGGGCATATATGCCTGTGGTCGATCCGAATCAATCGCAAACACCCACGCTGGCTTACATCATGAGCGTTCTAAACTTGAGCGGCCAAGCCGGCCAGCCCGCCAGTTCCGGCCATTCCATGATTGATGTTTATGCCGCGTGGCAATAATCGCGGATCCGCGTTAGCCGCGCTTGCTCGAAAGGAACATGCATATGGAACTCTCTTCCAAAGCATTCGTAATTCATGACGCTTCCGGAGAAATTATTTCGGTCGGACGAGTCCCCAAGGGCGTGAAGGGAAGAATCGAAGTCAAGACCGACACTGCCGGACATTCCGTACTCGAAATAGAACTCAGCGCCGATCAAGCCGCCATGTCCCTTCCCGACCTGCACAAAAATCATAAGGTCCAGCTGGCATCGAAGAAGCTGGTAAAAAAATAAGTCAGCAAAGAAAGTTGCATAATGCAGCGCGCATGCTCCTCGCGCGATTTCTTCCTATCAGATATGTATGACTAAGATCGTTTCAGCATTGCTTTTGGCCGGAGGTGCGTTCTGCTTGCTTCTGGCTGCCATTGTGGCAAGGACAGTAGGCTCGTTGGATGTATCTATACTCGACGTGTACTTCGTAGTCTCTCCTAAGTATCTACTGATCGCAGGGGTATTCCTGATTCTTGCCTCGCGAATGATTCGGAAGACGGTGGCAGTTCACCAGTAGTGTTTTAGGAAAGTCGGACAGGCGGGAGGTGTCCCGATTTCGCGCGTTTTCGAAATGCGCTCGGGCACCGCGAGGAGCTTACTTCTTTTTCCCCATCTTGCGCGAGATCTCTTCAAAAATCTTCGGCCGCAGATCGGCCAGCACGCTGTCGACGATGCTGGCAATGGCCTCCGGATCGGACTCTGAATCCGCCGACGCTTCCGCGGGAATCTTCTCGGCTCCGGCCGCAACTGCCATCGCCTCTTCTTTGGACCCCTGCATCGAGGACCCCTTCGATTCGCCAGCCTCGCGAATTCGCCGCCAACTTGCCCAGGCGGCTGCGGTGTTTGCCGACTCATCGGATTCTTTCTTGCCTGCTTCTTCGCTTCCTTTGCTGGCATCCAGCGCTTCGCCGGATTCAGAACCTTGAATTGCCGACGAAGATTCCTGTCGTGCCGAAGCGTCTTCCGCAGACACTTCCTTCACCACGGCCGCCGCCGCATCCTGCACCTCTGTCGTTGCGCCCGACACTTCTTCCGCTTGGGCGGTCACCGCGGCGGCAACCGGCTCTTCAACCTTGCTCTCTTCTTTCCGGTCTTCGCCTTTCCGGTCTTCGCCTTCACTCTTCGCATCTTGTTGCTTCGGTTCTGTGTGCTCCGGTTCTTTCGCAGTCTCTTGCGCCGCCTCAGTCGCCGGATCTTCTTTCGCGACCGCTTCTACAGCTTGCACCGCCTCAGTCAAGGCTTGGGGTGCGGAAGCACTCGCCGACTCCGCCGGAGCCGCCGTTCCCTCGACGAACGACTCTGCGACGGTTTCAAGTTTTTGCACCGCTGCCTGGATCGCTTCGGTGGAAGCGTTGGCCAGCGCGCTCAACGACTGCGCCACTTCCGGCGCGGGTATAGCGGGAATCGACTCCGCATCCGCCGACTCTGATGCCGATGATGGAGCCGGTTCAGACGCCTCCGTTTGAGCGACCGAACTGGCCGCCACCGATGCCGCAAAACCGTTTTCCACTGCCGCGAAGGCTGCGTAAGCCTTCTGCATCTCTTGTTCGAGCGAAATCGCGGCATCTTCCGGCCCGAGTGCTACGGACACCGCCGTCCAGCGCGCCTCCTCCGCTCCTGCCACAGCCATAGTTACCGGCTCGCTGGCATGCTCAACCGCGTCCGAAGCCGAAGATTCGACTGCCGGTGTTTCGCCAGAATCACCGGCTTTCGATTCCAGGCCGGTAATCGCAGCCACCAGATCCGAATTGCTGCGCGATGCTTCCGCCGCCTCGCTTACCTTCTCAGGCTGCACATCAGTTTTCTGTGTGGATGTCTCCTCGAACTTCTTTTCTTCCGCCTTCGCGGCCGCCTCCGCGAATTGCTGCGAAACCGCCGGGCCCTTCTCTTCCGCCCACTCCGGCACTGGAGGCGGTTCCAGCATTTCCTTATCCGCGAGTTTCCCCTTTACCTGGGCCGCAGCCGCCGCCAGGGCGGCAATCTCTTCCGGAGTTACGTCCTTGGGCAAACCCTCCGGAGCCAGCGCGCCGAGATCCACCCGTGGTTCCTCGATCTTCGCCGCGCCTCGCTTCCCAGGCTTCTTCTCCTCTGGGGTGGAGACGTTCTCCGCAGGACCATCTTCCTCCACCTTCGCTTTCTTGTGAGGAAAAGCGATCCGATCCTTCCATCCCGTATCTTCTTCGATTGCGACCGTCTTGTCGTATCGTCCTTCAATCGCCGCGGTCACTCTGGCAAACCGGCCCGGCTTCGAGGTTTCCGCACGCGGAACGATCTTGTCTTCCAGTTTGCTCAGGGCGCTCAACAGTTCGCTGGCTTCGAAAGGCTTGACGATGAACCCGTCCGCGCGCACCCGCTTGGCCTCTTCCGGCTTGAAAGGCTCCAGTTTGCCCACGGTCAGCAGGATCGGTAGCCGCGACGTTTCCTGTGTTTCCTTGAGGCGCTGGCACACCTCAAGCCCGCTGTAACCGGGCATATATACGTCCAGAACGATTAAGTCTGGCTTTTGCTCGGCGATCTTCTTCAGGGCGGCCGAACCATTATTGACAGTAATAACTTCGTAGCCCGCATCCGCGAGGATCTTCCGCCCCATGTTCTGAGCGGTCACACTGTCATCGGCGAGCAGTATCTTCCGGGCCAAAGGGTCCTCTGATGGGGAGATAACGCGAAGGTAACCCGAGACAAACCCTAAGTCAATGACGCAAAAGGGAAGTAACCAGTTACCAGTGGTCAGCACCTACCGCGCAATGAAGGCAGCCAAGGGGTTAGCGGCGCGAAAGCATTTCCGCAGGTCAAACGAGCCCATGTCGACCCCTATTCTTGGCTGATAGCTGAGAACTGAAAGCTGATAGCTTCGTCCTAGAACGGCACGATCTTCTGCAGCCCCTTCTTTTTCTTCTTTTTGCTGCTGGACAGCTCGGCGTCGCTCGCTGGTGTGTTGTCCGCGGTCGCGACGGCAGACGCTCCCTGTTGAATCTCATTCACCTGTGGCGGCGGAGGTAGCGCTTGATCGCCGGCCGCCGTATCAGTCGGCTTGAGCTCATTCGGATCGGCCGCAGCCGTCGGCTTCAACTCATTGGGATCAGCTCCAGGCGCTGCCATACTCGACGCGGGAGTCTTTCCAAAAGCCGAGCCGCCCATTCCCGTAGCATCCGTAGGCGAGGGCGCTCCTGTTGCATCCGCGGGGGGCTGATCCGGTTTTACAACCTCCACTCCCACGCTCTTCTCACTCACACCCGCAGCGGCGTAAGTCTCGGAACGGATCACCGAAGTTGCTGCCACTGGCTCAGGGTCGGCCAGCGACGGCTCGCCGATCCTTGCGGCTGTCGATGTGTCAGGCCCTTTTTTCACCAGACCCAACGCCTTCTGCACAACCGAGGAATCGCTCCGGCTGTTCATCTCCGCCCGATTACGCGCAACTTGTCCTCGCGTCGGCCGTGGAATCGGCTGCTTCAGCGCGGCCAGCCGCTTCTTGGCATCAACGGAGCGATCCATCAGTGGATAGCGCGTCAGGATTTGCGAGTAAGCCTGCCCCGCCTTCTTGCTGAGTTCTCCAATGTAACGTCCCTTCACTGCCTCGGTCGCGCACCCCCGCGGCAAGCCATGGGCGTCGCAAGTGGGCGCGGATCGCAAACGCGCGATCTGTCCCTCATAATCCTGTCCCAGCAGATATAGCGCTTCATCGGCCCGGCTGTAGAGCGGATACTTTTCTACCAGCGATTGCAACCGCGCAATCGAAGCCGGATACGACTGGCGCAGATAATAAAACCGTCCAACCTGAAACTCGCGCTCGCCCAGCACCTCCTGCACCTCCATCAGACGCACCTTCGCTTCAGGCACAAGCTTGCTGTCGGGATACTGCAGAATCATCTTCCGGTATTCATCCTCCGCGCGCTTGGCATGCGTATAGTCGCGGTCCGCCTTTTCCATTTGCTGATAATGGATGTTGGCGATCTTCAACTGCGCTTCGGCCGCCTCCGCCATGTTGGGAAAGAAGATTTCGAAGTCGCTGTATTCCTGTTCCGCCTGTGCCAGGGCAGCGGTGCCGCCCTCCGCGTACCACGAATCGCCCACCGCCAGCTTGGCGCGAGCAATGTATTCGGAATCCGGATAGGTATTGATCAGAGTTTGCAGCGTCAGTCGTGCCACGTCGAAGCGGTTATGCCGCATCGCGTCCATCGCTTTGTCGAACAGCACCTTGTCGGGCTGCTTCGACCCCAGGTTCGCGAGCGGGTTCACCGACTTCTTGTTGGTGCAGGCGACAGTAAGCGCCAGCATCACACCTAAAACAGCAATCACCGGAATTCGACGTGACATAAGACCTCAAATTGTTCGTGTAGGGCCGGGTCCTCTGACCCGGCCGCCGAGCAAAGCTCGGCGCTTCTGATTGAAGGGGTCCGCGACGTCAGCCCTCGCAATCTGGAACTAGACTTTCACCATGGCGGCTTCCGTCGCCAGCTTCAACAACCCTTGCGCATTCTGTCTTGGATCGCCATTCCCGAACACCGCGTTGCCCGCCACCAGAATTTCCGCTCCCGCCCGCACCACATCCCCGACGGTCTCTGCCGCTACGCCGCCATCCACCTCGATACGGTATTGCAGCCCGCGCTGGCTTCGAATCTCGGCCAACTTCCGCATTTTGTGCAACGTGGACGGAATGAACTTCTGCGCCCCAAACCCCGGATTCACCGACATCACCAGCACATAATCGACCAGATCGAGCACTTCCACCAGCGTATCCACCGGAGTCGCGGGATTAATGACCACGCCCGCCAGGCAGTCGTGGTTCTTGATCAGATGCAAAGTGCGGTTCAGGTGCCGGCACGCTTCCTGGTGCACCGACATCCAGTCCACGCCGGCATCCGCAAAGACAGGAATAAACTCGTCCGGATTTTCGATCATCAGGTGGCAGTCGAGCGGCAGCTTCGTCACCTTGCGCAGCGACTTCACGACCGGAGGCCCGATCGTGAGATTCGGAACGAAGTGTCCATCCATCACATCGACGTGAATGACACTTGCTCCACCTTCGGCTGCGGCGCGCACCTGCTCGCCTAGCCGGGCAAAATCAGCCGAAAGAATCGACGGTGCC
>DASSRO010000231.1:0-14850 GCA_035701745.1 Candidatus Sulfotelmatobacter sp.
ATCGACGCGACGCGCACGGTCGAAATCACCTATGCAGTACGCAACGGTACGCGCTTCTTTAAGGATTACGACGAGTTCTACTGGAACGTAACCGGCAACGATTGGCCGGTGCCGATCGATCACGCTGCCGTGACAGTCCAATTCCCTGCCGCAGCCGCGGGCTCGCTGCGGGCCCAAGCTTTCACCGGCGTATACGGCTCGAAGCAACGGGATGCGAGTTCCACGGTCGACGGCGCCGAGGCAAATTTTGAGACAAGCAATCCCCTGCCCATGCGCGGCGGACTGACGATCGATGTTTACATTCCCAAAGACATTCTGCAGGAACCGGGCGCGCTGACGAAATTGTTCTGGTTCCTGGGCGGCAACCCGATCGTCTTTCTGCCGCTGGTTACATTTGCGGGAATGTTTGCGCTTTGGTGGTACAAGGGACGCGATCCGGATCCAGGGATGTCAGTTGCGCCCATGTACGAACCGCCCGCGGGAATTTCTCCAGCCGAAGCGGGCACCCTCCTCGATGATCAGATTCATCCCCGAGACATTACTTCGACGATGGTCGATCTGGCAGTGCGAGGCTACATCAAGATCGAAGAGACTGCAGATAAGATCCTGATCTTCACGCACAAGGATTACGTTTTCCATCTGCTGAAACCGCGCGAGCAGTGGGGCGCGGATCTCGCTCCGCACGAGCGCGTCATGCTGGAGAATGTCTTCGCCGGGGGCGCCGATACTCGCCTGTCCAGCCTGAAGAACCGCTTCTACACTGCGGTTCCGATAATTCGCCAGGACATTATGGCGGCCTTGAAAACGAAGGGGATTTATCTGCTCGATCCGGATTCGGCTAACGGATACAGCGTTGTCGCCGCAGTCGCGATTCTGATCCCGTTTGCCATTTTGCAATACGAGGGATGGGCGAATTTTTTCAACTCCGCCGTGCTGCTGGTCGTGAGCCTGCTGCTCTCGGCGATAGTCTGGTGGCTGTTTGCGCGGGTCATGACTGCGAAGACTGTGAAGGGTGCACGCACCCGAATTGCCGTGCTCGGCTTCCAGGAGTTCATGAATCGCGTGGATGCAGAGCGGCTGAAGATCATGCCCCCGACAACGTTTGAGAAGTTTCTGCCTTACGCGATGGCGCTCGGGGTGGAGCATCACTGGGCGCAAGCCTTCGCCGGGATCGTGAAGGATCCCCCGCAATGGTATGTGGGGCCGGGAGGCGCATACGGCACCGGCTTCAATCCGATTTTCTTTTCCAGTTCCATGCACAGCATGGCCGGGGATATGCACCAGGTTTTTGTTTCGGCGCCGCGTGCCAGTTCAGGCGGTTCGGGATTTGGCGGCGGTGGCGGTGGGGGTGGAGGAGGATTCTCGGGTGGCGGATTCGGCGGCGGTGGCGGAGGCGCGTTCTGAGGAGACGCCCTCGAAAGCAGCGTCGTCCTCGGTCGTCAGCTGAGGCGGCTGTCGTGAGGTGATTCGGTGAAAAGAAAGGGCCGCGATTGGCGTCGCGGCCCTTCTTTGACTGCGCACGAGGGTGTTTATCGTTCGCCACCGGAAACGTTGCTACCCCACATCGCGTTGCTACCCCACATCGCATTGCTACCCCACATCGCATTGCTTCCCCACATCGCGTTGCTTCCCCACATCGCGTTGCTTCCCCACATTGCGTTGCTTCCCCACATCGCATTGCTGCCAAAGGTTTGACTGGTTGATGTGGTGGCTGACGAGACGGATGAGGTGCCGGTGACGAACTGAGATGATCCCCACACGGTTGAGTAGGACCAAGTGGAAGAGGTGTTCCAGACCGAGGATGAGTTGGCGATCAGATTGACGGTGTTGCTGGTTGTGTTAAACGAAGCCACCGGCGACATCGCCGTGCCCTTGGCCAGATCGGTGTTAGCCAGGGCGGCCTCCACGTCAATATACCCGGCGCCGACTGTGAATACGTCGTACTGGTCGGTGTAGGTAATTCCCGTAGTCGGGTCCGTCGTGCTGCTGAAGGCGGGCAACGACTTCCACGCCGTCTTCATGAGGCGTGCCTTCACCTGATCGGGATTGAGGCTCGGGCTCTTCTGCAACAGATCGGCGACTACTCCGCTGACCACGCCTGTCGCCATGCTGGTACCGCTGAGGGTGAAGTACTTCGATGACGGAGAAGTGGTTCCCCCGTTCACGTAGAAGCTGTAGGGAACCCGGTTGCCAGAGTACTCGTTGTAGAGTGTCGAGTTTGAAGCTTCCAGCGAAACCAGCAGGTTGCCGGGAGCCAGGATGTCGGGCTTGGCAATCGCATCGAGCGCAGTCGGACCTTTCGAGCTGTAGCTGGCCATCAAATCGTCGACGCGAGTCGGTGTTCCCATGGTCTTCATCGCGCCCACGGTGATCACGTAAGGATCGTTGCCGGGCGAAGTGACGGTGCCGTAGCCATTCGTGGCCTGATAGCGCCCGTTATTGCCGGCCGCAACCACGACGACAATTCCATTCTTCCACGCGGCTTCCACGGCATGACACAGAGGATCCTTCTTGTAGCTCTCGTAGACCGGACGTCCCATTGAAAGATTGATCACGCGAATGTTGTACGTGTTTTTCAACGAGATCGCAGTCGAGATCGCTGCGATTACCGCGCTGTCAGTACCCTGGCCGTTCTGATCGAGGACTCGCAGGTTAATAATATTGGCTTGCGGAGCGATGCCTTCAAAGGTCTTGGAATACAGCGTGCCGGTCGAACTGGCGCCATTGCCCGCGATCAGGCCCGCAATATGCGTGCCGTGACCATACTGATCGGTGGCGCTGGCATTGCCCGGAACGAAGCTCTGGTTCCAGACCACGCGTGACGTTCCCAAGGGGCCGCCATTCAAATCCGGATGGCTGACAACGCCGCTGTCGATCAGCGCGACTCCGATGCCGGCACCGGTGTAACCGGACTGCCACGCCGCAAACGCATTTACTGCAGGGGCGGCGTTGCTGAGAGTCGGCGAGAGCGGCCGGTCCAGGCTGATATATACGACGTTCGACTGGTTCGACAGACTCACGATGCCATTGCCATCAAGCACCGCAACCAGGCCATTGACCAGAGGTACACTCGACAGGATCGTGCCGCCAAGTTGCAGAATGTCATTCACCAGGCATCCCAGCAGACCGAGTAAGCCGCTGCAATTAACTTGCGTTCCCGGCGCGTACTGGACGATGACCTGCGCCTTCTGGGTCGACGGATAGTATTGCAGGTCTGGCGATATTTTCGAGTTGTCGGCATGGGCCAACGTGATCGAAAAAATTAGCAATAGAAGCAGGAACTTCTTCATTGATCCCCCCAAAATGCCCCACGGTGACTGCGCTCATCGGCGGGTAACCGCCCCCAAGTGACTGTGATATGTGCAGGCCTCGGTCCAAAGTGGTACCTCGGTTACCCTTAGTTATCAGTGATTTACAGTAGGCTGTTGCGAAACTCAACGGGCGCTTTGTCCCACCGCCTGGGGCAAGGGACAAGTTGTCTCGAATTCGGAAACCTTGGTAATCAAGTGGTTCCGTTTTGGGCGGACAGCGCCCCTTAGATCGTTGAAAATTTAAGCATTTCCTATGTCGTGGGTACGCTCCATAGGCGCACGTCTGTACATCGTCGGCATGGCTCTAGCCGGAGCCTCGTGCTTTGCCTTCGCGTTTGCCCACTGGCAATCGAACGATCCGGTCAAATTTGCTTGTTACCTGATTGCGGCTTTGCTGGCATCTTCGCTCAAGGTCACGCTTCCGGGCTTGGATGCAACCCTGTCGGTGAACTTCCTGTTCACTCTGCTGGGCATTCTCGAGCTCGGGATGCCGGAGACGCTGCTGATCGTGTTGGCGAGCACGGTGGGCCAGGCTTATGTGCGGCGGAAGAACCGCGTGAAGTTGGTGCAGTTCGTCTTCAACTGGTCGCAGCTGACAGTATCGAGCTCGGTGGCTTATGGGGCCTACGCGCTGCTAGTGGCGCGCGTCCTGCACGGGCCCGGACCGCTCGCACTTCTCGTGGCGGCGATTACCCACTTCGGCTGCAACACGGCGGCTATGTCGACCATCATTGGGCTGACAGAAAATAAGCCCGTTAAAAAGGTCTGGAACGACAGTTATCTCTGGTCGTTCCCCTACTACATGGTGGGAGCGGCCGTCGCTGGGTTGGTTCATTTTCTGAACGGGCATATCGGATGGCAGTCGTCGCTGCTGATCTTGCCGCCGATATATTTGATGTATCGCTCGTATCGTCTGTATCTAGGCAAACTCGAGACGGAGAAGCGGCATGCCGAAGAAGTCTCGAGCCTGCACCTAAGGACCATCGAAACACTCGCACTGGCCATTGAAGCAAAGGATCAGACTACCGGCGAGCACTTGCAACGCGTGCGTGTGTACGCGATGGAAATTGCGAAGGAACTCGGCCTGAGCGAGGACGAAACCGAGGCGCTGCGCGCAGCCTCGGTGCTACACGATATTGGGAAACTTGCGGTGCCTGAGCACATCATTTCGAAGCCGGGCAAACTCACGCCGGAAGAATTCGAGAAGATGAAGATTCATCCCACGGTGGGCGCGGAGATTTTGGAGCAGGTTGACTTTCCGTATCCGGTGGCGCCGATCGTCCGCGCACATCACGAGAAGTGGGATGGCCGAGGATATCCCAATGGATTGGCGGGAGAGGCCATACCGATTGGCGCACGCATCCTGTCAGCGGTCGACTGCCTCGATGCTCTCGCTTCTGACCGGCAATACCGCAAAGCTCTGCCGCTCCACGAGGCCATGGCGAAGGTGGCGGCGGATGCCGGCAAGAGTTTCGATCCGCGCGTGGTTGCGATTTTGCAGCGCCGGTACATCGAGTTGGAAAAATTGGCAAACCAGCAACCGCTGCACGCACCGCCGAAATTGTCGACCGACATCAAGGTGGAGCGCGGTTCGGCGCCAGACGCAGGCTTCGCGCGTTCTGCAGAATCACGCGCCAATGCCCCGGGGGTCAGCAGAGATTCGGTTGCGCGGATCTCTTCGGCCCAGACCCAAGGCCGGCAGATCTCTGATTTCGTGCGGCACGCTCCCGCCGTCTTGAGCGCCGAAGACCTCTTTTCCCTGTTGGCGGTGCGGCTGAAGCACCTGGTTCCGAGTGACGCGATGGCAATCTATTGCCCCAGGAACGACGTGCTCACCGCAGAATTTGTGAGTGGAGAAAACTTTCGCCTATTCTCTTCCTTGAAAATTCCGCATGGAGAAGGTCTGTCGGGATGGGTTGCGCAGAATCATAAAGCGATTTTGAATGGCAATCCGTCGGTGGAACCGGGTTATTTGAACGATCCCACCAAATACAGCACGCTGCGCTCAGCGCTGGCCGTGCCCGTGGAAGGCGCAACGGGAGTCGCCGCTGTGCTGGCGTTATATCGCTCGGCGCAGGATTCGTTTACTGCCGACGATCTGCGCGTGGTGGAGGCGCTTGTCGCCGGGCTGGGAATTGCAGTCGAGAACGCGAAAACTAAGGCGTCAGCGATTAGCGCGGGGGCGAAATAAACACATTCCCTCGTATTCGACTCCATCGAAGCTCTTAGCCAGAACTGAGCAGCAGTAGGTGCTACCCCCTGTGCTTCGCTTCGGAGGACAAGTAGAGTCTTGACGGACTCAGAAAGCGGCGCTCACTCCATTTCAAAGCTCACATACAACAGCCCGCCATCGCGCTCTACTTGCATCACAACGGGATCGCCAGGCTTCAGCGCTTTCACCGCATCGCGCAACGCGTCCATGGAAGCGATCGAGGTCGTATTCAACTGGTGAATGATGTCGCCCGCCTGGAGGCCGGTGTCGGGAAGAATGAGATCGGCGGCGCGACCTACGACTACTACGCCAGACGAAATTCGTAATGCCGAACCGAGGCGCGTGCGCAGGTTCTCGCTCAGATCGACCGCAAGTACGCCCAGACGCGAGACCAGACTGTTCTCTGGATTCACCGCGTCGAGAAGTTCATCCATGTTGTCGTGCTGTTCGATGGCGGGGACGTAGAGGATCTTCTTCTCATTGCCACGCAGAATCTCAAACTTCACTACCTGGTCGAGACGGTGCAGATACAAAGCCGCCGAAAGCGACGGCAGGGTTTCAATTCGCCGATCATCGGCGGTAAGAATAATGTCTTTAATTTGCAGGCCTGCGGCGGCGGCCGGGCCATCGGGTTTCACGTCGTCCACGACGACGCCCCAGCGCTGCGGCAAGTGCAGCCCCTCCGCCAGCGTCGGGGTGATTTCCTGCGCCGCCGCTCCGATCTCCACGTGATGAACGTGACCATATTTGCGCAGGCTGCGATAAACAAACTCGACCACCCGCGCTGGGATGGCGAAGCCTAAGCCTTCGCTGCCTCCGCCTTGCGACAAAATAAACGTGTTGATGCCAAGGACGGAACCGTACATATCCACCAGCGGGCCTCCGCTGTTGCCGGGATTGATGGGAGCATCGGTCTGCAGGTAAGTGAGCGCTTTTGTGGGGTCGGGCTGACGGGCGAGCGCGCTCACTACGCCCATGGTGACCGAATTCTGTAAACCTTCGGGACTGCCGATGGCGAACACCAGTTGGCCTACATGCGGCCGCTGCTGGCTGAGTAGCGGTAGCGTTGGCAGATCGGTGTCGTCAACCTTCAGCAGGGCGAGGTCGGTTTCTTTGTGCTGGCCGATGAGTCTCGCCTCCAGAATGCGGCGTTTCCCGATGGGTACCTGGCCTGCCGAGTCGCCCATCGGCAGCGGCAGCGCGACGCGAATACGCTGTGCGCCTTCCACCACATGAGCGTTCGTCATAATGTAGCCGCTGGGATCGACGATCACTCCCGAACCAACCGCGTGTTGGCGGACGATGAAAGCCGTCTGGGACCGATCTTGATCGCTCTCGCGCAGGGGCCCGTATCCTGTGACCAGAATCTGCACCACCGCGGGAGAGACCTTTGCGGCAAGGATTTCCAGGGCGCCGTTCAGTTGAATCAAAACCCCGGGCGGCTCATTGGGTTTAGGCCGCACCGCCTCTGAGCTAACTCTATTCCCACCAGGATCTTGGGTTGTTTTTGGACTGGTCTGAGTTGGCGCGGGCGCGACAGCGACGCTGCAGATTCCCAATATCAAAAGGCAAAGAAATCGCGCTTCGGGCCGTGTATCAATCTCAAATAATGTCGCCATAAAATGCGCTCCAGTTCCTGAGAGATGCGTGAAGGAAACACTATCACGGGTTACGAATCCGCGACGCGACGCTTTGAAATCCCCCTTGAACTGCCGACCGGAAGCGGCTTCTAACAGGGGGGAATCTAGGTTCTACCGTTAACTAACGGGTAATCAGGCTTTTACGCGAGTGCCTTTCGTGATATAACCGCCCGTGAGCATAAAAGCGGGTCTGCGCCCCGCCAGGAGCTTAGTGTGACGATGTTGGCCTCATTCGCAGACGGGAAACAGAGAGCAGGCCAGCCTAGAGGAGGTACCGTGGGGGAAGAGGCACGGACCGGGAAACGATTCCCGCTGGAATTGCCGATCAAGATCCATAAGGGCGAACTTGGAGGAGACTCCGAGGGCGTGACGGGGAATCTCAGCGCGGCAGGAGTGTACATTCGCGCCGATTCTTCGATGGACATTGGTTCGCCGGTGGAATTTGAAATCACGCTGCCGCCGGAAATGACGGGCGGGCCGGAGAATGTGACCATCCAATGCAAGGGCCGAGTGGTGCGCTCCGACGAAACCGGAACTGGCGGAGAAGGCCGCGGCGTGGCATGCGTGATCGACTCGTACGAGTTCGTGAGGAAATAGACTTTCGGGAGCGCTGACAAACATGCTCAAACTGATTCTGGCCGACAACCAGGCGATCTTCCGGGCGGGTATTGCCAAAGTGCTGGCAGTGGAAGACGAGATGCGTATTGTGGCTCAAGCCCAGACGCCTGAACAGATGTTCATGGCCTTGGACAAGTTTCGCGCCGCCGTGCTGGTGGTGGCGGCGGGATTTCACAATGACTTTGCCGCCATCGTGCAGGGCGCAAATAAAGCCAAGACTCGCGTGATCGTTCTGGCCGACACCGGCGAGAGCGCACAGCGGCACATGACGAATGGCGCGCATGGCGTGGTCTATCGCAATGTGACCAGCGCGGCGCTGGTCGACTGCGTGCGGAAAGTGGCACGCGGCGAAACCTGGGTGCAGGACGTGGCCGTGCCCAGCGAACTCACCGAAAACGATATGGTCGGATTGCGCGTGCGCGACCGCCTGACCGCCAAGGAACTGCGCATCGTGGCGCTGATCGTGCAGGGCTACAAGAATAAGGAAATCGCTTCGCAGCTTGGCACGACCGAGCAAGTGATCAAGAATTATCTGCGCAACGTGTATGACAAGATCGGCGTCTCGGACCGGCTGGAACTGGCGCTGTTCACCATCCACCACCGCATTCTGAACGAAGCGGCGGCGGCGACCACAACCGGTGCCGCGCCCCAACCACCGGCGGGAGTGGCACAGTAAACGTTTCATTTTCCGAACTAAGAATCAAAGGCCGCCTGCGAGGGCGGCCTTTCAGTTTTCAGATCATCCTTCGCTACTCGCTTCGTTACTCGCCAGAGCGCGTAGCTGTATGCTTCGGTCCAAATGTGGCGCCAAAGAAGTCGCCTTTGTTCCAAGTGGGAGCGGCGTCGTGCTGCGCCACTTCGTATCCCACCAAAAAATTCATCGCCGCGCCTTTCGCCATGGAATCGAAATCGATGGGCTGATCCATGCTGTCGAGAGGCGTGTGATAACGGGTGACCATCCATTTCTTCAGCGTATCGAAGCCGTTGATTTTGGGATCGGTGGCATGAATTCCGTCGCCGATATCGATCGCCGGAACGCCCTGCAAGACAAACGAATATTGATCGCTGCGAATGAAGCCCACTTCCTCGGGCATAGGATCTGGGGTTAAGTCATAGCCCATCGTCTTGGCCGCAGTGGTGACTTCCTCCGCCATTGACGAGTGCTCCGCACCCAGCACGACCACATCTTTCATGGAAAAGTAGCTGCCGGGCGCCTCATCAATGTTGAGGTTGGCGACGATTGACTTCAGCGGCACCGTGGGAAAGTATGCGAAGTAGTCCGACCCAAGCAGGCCCATTTCTTCCCCGGTCACGAACACAAACAGCACGGAACGGCGCGGAGGCTGGGGCAGATGAGTAAAAGCGCGCGCGACTTCGAGAAGCGTTGACGTGCCGGAAGCGTTGTCGAGAGCGCCGTGACAAACGTTGTCGCCATCGACAGGCGGGCAGATTCCGAGGTGATCGACGTGCGCGCTGTAAACGACATACTGGTCGCGCAGCGCGGGATCGGAACCCTTCAGTTCGGCGACGATGTTCGGACTCTGGATCGTCGATTGAGCTGCCACGGTGTGAATTCTCGCGGTGATGGGCAGAGCAAATGCCTGCGGTTTGCTAGCTCGGGCGGTAGCGAAGACTTGCTCCAATGATTTGGGGGCCCCGGCAAAAAGCTTCTCCGCGATGGGTTGATTGAGAAGAGCATTGCCACGAAGGTCGGGAAAGAAATCCTTCGGGACATTCTGCTTATCAATCCAATGCATCTCTCCCATCTGATATTGCGGAATCAGCCACTCCCATGGTGAGCGTTTCCAATCCTCGGGCAGCATGATATCGACCGTTCCGACGGCGCCGTGCGCGACAGCAGTTCTCGCCTTCATGTTGGAATCTGAATAGTAGGCGCGTTCGGTGGATGGAAAAGCGGAAGGAGCGCCGGAGATGCGGACCACGATCTTGCCCCGCACGTCGACGCCGGCATAGTCGTCATACTTTTGGTCGGGCGCGGTGACTCCGAAACCCACAAAGACGAGGGGCGCGCTGACGTCGCTCTCCGCCCTCGATTCTCGTTTCGGCGCCGGACTCGCAAACCAGGTGCTCAGAATGTAATCCTTGGCATCGACGAGCTTCTGATCTTTGCCGTTCACGGTGAGCACGAGCGAACTGGCGGCGGCGTCGGTCACTGCCTTTTCCAGCGGGACCGGCTGGAACCAAGTGCCGGATGCGCCGGGGCGCAATCCCATGCCTTCCAGTTCGGTGGCGACGTATTTTGCGGCGATGTTGTAGCCAGGCGTGCCCGGAGCCCGGCCCTGCAGCAAGCTGTCGGCCAGGAAGCGGATGTGAGCGCGGATCTCATCCGGGCGGATGGTTTTGGTGGCGATATCGAGCGCGGCACGGTCAGAAGCAGCCTGGCCGAAAAGAGGAAGAGATAGTAAAACGCAAGTGAAACAAAACAGGGTCTGCCGAAAGTTCATTGAAAGGGCCCCAGGCACTGTGTAAACAGCTTAGACGCGAATCGAGCTTGTTGGTTACAAAAAGCGCAAAACAATTTAGACACGAATCATTGTTGGAACGGTCCGCATCTATGCAGTTTATGGAATATCGACAATTAGGACGATCTGGTTTGAAGGTTCCCGCGCTGAGTTTTGGCACGGGTACGTTTGGCGGCGGAAACGAATTCTTCAAGGCGTGGGGATCGAGCGACGTTGCGGAGGCGACGCGCCTGGTCGACATTTGCCTGGAAGAAGGAGTGAACCTGTTCGACACGGCGGATGTTTATTCAGATGGGCTCTCGGAAACGATTCTAGGCAAGGCCATTGCCGGACGCCGCGACAAGGTGCTGGTCTCCACGAAAGCCACGTTCCGCATGGGACCGGGGCCGAACGACCTAGGATCGTCGCGGCATCATCTGGTTCCGGCTTGCGAGGCGAGCCTGCGGCGTTTGGGCACGGATTACATTGATATTTATCACCTGCACGGCTTCGACGCGCTCACGCCGCTCGATGAAGTGCTGAGCACGCTGGATCATCTGGTGACGAGCGGGAAGGTGCGCTACATCGCGTGCTCCAATTTTTCCGGCTGGCACTTGATGAAGTCGCTGGAGGTTTCCGCGCGATATGGTTGGGCGCGCTATGTCGGGCACCAGGTCTATTACTCACTGATCGGACGAGAGTACGAATGGGAGTTGATGCCGCTGGGGCTTGATCAGGGCGTCGGCGCGCTGGTTTGGAGTCCGCTGGGTTGGGGACGGCTGACGGGGAAGCTTCGGCGTGGCCAGCCGTTGCCGAAAGAAAGTCGTCTGCACAAAACCGCGGAACAGGGGCCGCAGGTTTCCGACGAACACTTGTATAAAGTCGTGGACGCACTCGACGAAATCGCGAAAGAAACGGGAAAGACTGTCGCGCAGGTTGCTCTGAACTGGGTTCTGCAGCGGCCCACGGTGTCGACAGTAATTTTCGGCGCGCGCAACGAAGAACAGTTGCGGCAGAACCTGAAAGCAGGGGGATGGAACCTGACGGCGGAGCAAGTTGCGAAACTCGATCGCGCCAGCGATGTCACGCCCATCTATCCATACTGGCATCAGCGGCAGTTTGTGGAGCGGAACCCGATTCCGATTATCACGAAGTAAAGTGTGGAGCGGGCACTCCTGCCCGCTGCCGCTGCATGCAAAAAGCAGCGGGCCAGAGTGCCCGCTCCACACGTCTCAACTAACTTTTTCTCCCACTGACTTTGCTTGCGTGAAGAGGTAGAGATAGTCCGGGCCGCCGGATTTGGAATCGGTGCCCGACATGTTGAAGCCGCCGAAGGGATGCGCGCCGACCATCGCTCCTGTGCATTTGCGGTTGATGTACAGGTTGCCGACGTGGAATTCCTGGATGGCGCGATCGATCTTGTCGCGCGACTTGGTATAGACGGCGCCGGTCAAGCCGAATTCGGTATCGTTGGCGATCTCGAGCGCGTGGTCGAAGCCGCGCGCTTTAATCACCGCCAGAACCGGTCCGAAGATTTCTTCCTGCTCAAGTTTCGATTTCGGCGGAATGTCGGCAAACACTGTCGGTTTGATGAAGTAGCCTTCGCCGGGAGCGCGCTCGCCGCCGGTGATGAGGCGTCCATCTTTCTTGCCTTGTTCGATGTAGCCGAGAATGGTCTTCATCGAGCCTTCATTGATGACCGCACCCATCGCGGCATTTTCGGTGACGTCGCCGACGTGAATCTTCTCGACGCGGGCTTTTAATTGCTCGAGGAACTTGTCGTAAATGCGCTCGTCGACAATGGCGCGCGAACACGCGGAACACTTCTGTCCCTGAAAGCCGAACGCGGCCTGCGCCACGCCTTCGACGGCGGAATCGATGTCGGCATCGGCATCGACGATGATTGCGTCTTTGCCGCCCATCTCGAGAATCGCGCGCTTGATCCATATCTGACCAGGCGCTTGCGTGGCGGCTACTTTGTTAATGTGCAGCCCAACTTCACGCGAGCCGGTGAAGGCGATAAATCGGGTCTTAGGATGCGCGACGATGGCATCGCCGAAGCTGGCTCCAGCGCCGGGGCAGAAATTCACAACGCCCTCGGGCATGCCGGCTTCTTCAAGCAGTTCGATGAATTTGGCGGCGATGGTCGGCGAATCGCTCGAGGGCTTGAGGATCACAGTGTTGCCGCTCACGATGGAAGCCAGCGTCATTCCGGCCATGATGGCGCAGGGGAAATTCCACGGCGGAATTACGGCGCCCACGCCGAGCGGAATGTAGAGCAACGAGTCGCGCTCGCCGGGCAACTGGATCGGCGTCTGCGCCTTCGAAAAGCGCAGGGCTTCGCGGGCATAGAACTCGCAGAAATCGATCGTCTCGGAAATGTCGGCGTCGGCCTCGGCCCAGTTCTTGCTGACTTCGAAGACGAGCCATGCCATGAATTCCATTTTGCGCTGGCGCAGCAGATCGCCGACGCGGAAAACCAGGCTGGTGCGCTCTTCGACAGTGGTGCGGCTCCAGGACTCGAAAGCCGCGAGCGCGGCCTTCATGGCGGGCTCGACGTGCTCCTTACCTGCTTTCTGGTGGACGCCGACAATCTCGGACGGCTGCGAGGGATTCAATGATTTGATCTTATCAGTGGTCTTGATGTGCTTGCCGCCGATGACGAGGTCATACTCGCGGCCGAGTTGGCCGCGTACTTTGGAGATGGCGGCGCGCATGCGGCGGGCGTTGTCTTCGTTGCGGAAGTCGAAGAAGGGCTCGGTGACAAATGGGGCCTGATGCTGGGTCGTACGCGGCCGGACGGGGGCTTCTAACGTTGCCATGGGAGAAATTCCTTTCGAAGATCGAGAGCGGATATGAGTTTGATTAGTTTACACCCCGCAAAGAAGCGAGAGCCGGTTTCGGTGGAACGGCCGTGGGCGGTTTGCCATCTTCCTTTTGAGGTTTTGAACCGATGTTAGCCCCGGCAACAAGGGGATATGGATCAAACATTTTCTTAGTCGTTCCGCATAAAATCTTGATTTCGAAAGACTTGCCGGCGTGAGGTATAGGCGAGTCCGGGCAAAATCTTGAGCTGCAAGGACTTGCGGGTAAAATCTTGCAGCATAAGGATTTAGCTCTGCGATTCGTGTGGTTCGACCTTTCTGGCGAGAACAGCGTGCTAGGCCTTCGCCCCTATCCGGGATTCTCCCTTATTTCTTCGGTGTGAGTAAAGGTTGCGCGTCACATGCGCGGCTGTGAAAAGCCAAGCAGTGGGCGCATTTGAGAATTCCTCCCGTTTCTTCCGTCAACTGACTCGAATCCGGCCAAGCGGAGCTCTTGCAGTCGGCGCCCGTTTCGAGGACCCCTAAGTGTGCCAGCGGCTCTCGCAAGAGATGATGATCTCTGTGAGGAAACTTCGGTAACTGGGGATCGGAATAGCGAGGTGCTACGTTAAAAGGCTGTCAAAAAAGGCAGAACTATGCGATTCGCCCTGCGGTGTTATTTTGCCCTAGCGTTTTTGTGCGCAGCTTTTAGCTTCGCGCAAATGCAACCTTCAGAGGAACCCAGTCTAGGCGATTTAGCAAGACAGACGCGTGAGCAGCAGCGGTTGAATCCGCAGGCACCAGCGCTAAGGCACGACAGGTTCAAGAGCCGGGCACAAACATCGGAGCCCAGAACGCCGATACTGTTATCGAGCCATCCGAGGTGCTCTTGCCGCTCGGAGTGTCGCAACGATTTCAACTGCTTGACGCCAGCGGGAACGAGCTGCCGTCCAATGAGGGTTGGACCGTTTCGGACCCAACGATGGCGGAATTAACCGTCGAGGGTGGCCATGCCATGCTGTTGGCGCGCCAGGTCGGTAATGTCAATTTACGACACGAGTCTGGTGCAGAAACGAAAGAGATTCGGATACATGACAGGAAGCCGGCGATGCCCGTGGAATCGCGTTGGATCCTTCAGCCCATAGATGGTGAATTCGTTCGGGCGTTGTGGGCGAGTGGATCATGGTTCGGCCGCATAGACGGATCGGACGAGGAGAAGGATGAGTCGGCTGCGTATTTTTACGAAGATCGAGGCGGCCAAAGCTCTCATATCCGGGCTATTCGGGAGGATGGGTTACAGGCTTGGCAATGGCCTGCCGGAAGCGAAGAAGCGCCGCATATGCTTTGCGGGGACTTTTACGGCGGTGTGCTGGCTTACGTGGGCGACAAGCAAAACCGCATGCTCATTAGCATTACGGCCAGCGGGAAAGAGCGCTGGCGGGTGGCGGTGCCCGGGTTTCCCGGTCGAACCGTAAATGTGAGTCTGACCGGTGACATTTTGCTGGTCGAAGAAAATTCCGATTCCGCAGGAACCCGTGTTGTTGTTCTGAATGGCAGCAGTGGTGCGGAGAAGGTGAACTTTGCGCTGCCTCCTTCGCGCGAAATCGTGCGCAACGTGGAATTGCGGAATGGCAAAGCGGTGTGCGCGCCGGGAACAGAACGCTCCAGGAACCTGCCGGCATACTACAGCAATGTCATGACGAATGCGATCGTCTCGCCCAATGTTACTACCCTAGCTTATTCCGAGCTTTCGATTATTGCGGACGGCGGGAAATGCGAGGCGGGCGCGATCCTCCCTCTGGA
>DASSRO010000232.1:0-8380 GCA_035701745.1 Candidatus Sulfotelmatobacter sp.
GATCCAGCCCGTGGAATCTATGGGATAATGTGGTTACCATGTGGTGGTCTGCGAATTCCAGAGCAAAAGATTTTCGTACAATAAACGTACAATGGAATCGGCAATGGTGCCTTTTTTGCCCCTCTGGCCATACGAAGAATCAATAACTTACGTGCTGTCAACACGCTGAATAGTTCGACTCCCGCCGCCTCCACCAAGCTTCCAATTTCTGTTCCGTTGTTGATGGGTTGCCGTGCGGTCCCCCAACTCCTCACAGGTTCGCCTATTGGCAAGACCTTAGTCTCGGAACATCTCACTGTAGAAAATCGATTTACCACCTATTGTGAGCACGGAAATTGCAAACCCTTAGGCGAACAAATGGCGAATATGCTAGGATTGTTTTGGCCATGGCTCGGCGTCCCGATCGCGAGAAGGTGGACGTACTCAGCGAGCAGGAACTTACAGAACTCCGGCATAACCTGGCACATCTCAGCCTGGGCGCGGTGCGGGATTTTTATGAACAGGCCTATCGCGATTGCCGGTTGATCTACAGCCGGCTACCCAGCCCCCGGCAGATGCAGACGCTGGTGCAGGTGTGGAAGCAGTTGCGAAAGTGGCGGTGAAGGCGGACGTCGGACAAACGACTTTGGACTAGCGAGTGAAGGCGACAAGGATCGTGCGGCGTCCGTTGCGTTTAACTTCGCGCCATCAGCCTTTCGATTCTGATGGGCAACTCGCGAACGCGGACTCCTGTCGCGTGGTAAGTGGCCGAGGCCAGGGCGGAAGCGCAGCCAGTCAGGCCGATCTCTCCAATTCCGCGCGCTCCGTACTCGTTCATGACTGTGTCCGGGTAGTCGAGAAAAATGCACTCGATGTTGGGGACGTCGGCATTCACGGCCACCATGTAATCGGCAAAGTTATTGTTGATGGGATGGCCGGTGCGGTGATCGTAGACTGCTTCTTCGAGCAGGCCCATGCCAATTCCCATGGTGACCGAGCCCATGATCTGATTGCGGGCGGTTTTCTGGTTGATCATGCGGCCGCCGTCAATCACCGAAATCCAGCGCGTCACACGCAGGCGAACGATCTCCGGATCGTAAGAGACTTCGCAGAAATGCGAGCCAAAAGAATGGGTAGAGTATTTTTTCTGTTCCGAGGCGCCATCGGTTTTTGCGTGGCCATCTAATCCCGCGAGCTTTGCTGAAGTAAGAATCTGCTGAAAGGGGACGCCGCTTTCTGGAGACTTGTTCTGGTCGTGCACACGGCCGGCGGTGATTTTCAAATTACTGGGGTCGGCCTTTTCGAAGGGAGAGTTCGGCGTTTTGGCGGCCGCTTTCAACACAGCTTGAATGGCGTTTTCGGCAGCTTTCACGATGGCCGGAATGACGGTGGAGGTTGCTGACGATCCGCCGGATGTCGGGCCGGGAGGAAGAGCGCTGTCGCCGAGCACAACCTGGATTTTGTCGAGAGGTATACCTGTTTTGTCGGAGACGATCTCAGCGAAAACGGTGTAGGTTCCGGTCCCGATGTCTTGCGTGGCACACGAAGCGCGCGCGGTTCCATCGGCAAGCAGGCGCACGCGAACTTCGGCGCCTCGCTGGTGTGCGGGCCAGGTGCAAGTCGCCATTCCCCAGCCGAGAATTTCTCCGTTCTGGGTCATGGAGCCGACTTTGGGATTGCGCTTGCTCCATCCGAAGCGTTCGGCGCCCTGCTGGTAGGCCTCGCGCAGATGTTTGCTGGACCAGGGATGACCCGAGCTTTCGTCGGTTTCAGCGTAATTGCGCAGGCGCAGATCCAGAGGATCGATATTCAATTTCTCGGCCAGTTCGTCGAGCGCGGATTCAATGGCGAAGAGGGCGGGGGTTCGCCCGGGTCCGCGCATGGGGGTGGGAGTGCCGGTATTGAGCGAGACCTGGTGCTGCAACGCCGTGACATTGGGACAACTGTAAAGCATTGCCGTGGCGTCGACACAGTCTTCGAGAAAATCGTCGACTTGCGACGAACTCTGCAAGACATCATTTGCAAACGCCAGCAGCTTGCCGTCATGATTGGCGCCGATGCGGATTCGTTGCTCGATCGTCGGGCGATGTCCTACCGCGGTGAACATCAACTGGCGCGGCACTGCGACCTTGACTGGACGCTTCACCTGGCGCGCTCCTATTGCAGCCATCCAGGAGTGAGGCCATGGAAAAAGCTTGCATCCGAAACCAGATCCGATAAAGGGAGAAAGGATCTGGATAGATTCGGGCGGCATGCCCAACACCTGTGACGCGACGTTGTGGTGATTCACCACGCCCTGGCTGCTTTCGTAGAGTGTGAAGCGATCTTTTTCCTCATCCCAAATGGCGATCGTGCCGTGCATCTCCATGGGATTGTGAACTTCGATGGGAGTGATGTAAGTCTCGTCGAGTTTGACCTCGGCTTGCTGAAAAGCTGAATCGAAATCGCCGCGGCTGTAGTTGGCGCTGGCCTTGCCTTGCTTTTCGCCATCGGCGAGGCGGACGGCCGGAGGTTTCGCATCGTACTCCACGCGCACGTGAGAGGCCGCATCCTGTGCCTGCTCAAAGGTCTCGGCAATTACGAGCGCCACATATTGGCCGTAGTAATAAATGTTTTCGTCTTCGAACGGGGGACGGCTCTCGCCGGGCCGGCTGGATTCTTCGAGCGATCCGGCGGGGCGATAGAGCTTCTGGGTGTTCCCGTGATGCAGGATGGCGAGCACGCCGGGCATTTTCCCGGCGTCGGCGGTGTCGATGCGTTTGACGGTTCCGCGGCCAATCGTGCTGGCGACAGCTACTCCATAGGCGACATTCTCGATGGGATGTTCCAGCGTGTAGGGGGCGCGGCCAGTTACCTTGAGTTTTCCGTCGATGCGCGTAACCGGTTGACCAATTGGCGTGGTGCTCATGAACTTCTCCCGTAAATTTCTGCGGAACTTAAGCGGCCTGGGTTGCAACTTTCAGGGCGCGGGTCAGCGTGCGCTTGGCGAGTTCGACTTTGAATGCATTGTCGTGAAGCGGCTTGGCTCCTTGGAGTGCTGCTTCGGCTGCGGAGCGAAAATTGGTTTCGTTCGCCTCGCGGCCTTCCAGTGCCTGTTCGGCTTCTTTGGAACGCCATGGCTTCGTGCCGACGCCGCCCATGGCAATCCTGATTCGCTGCACCGCGCGGCCCTGCATCTGCGCAACGACGGCGGCCGAGGCCAAAGCAAATTCGTAGGAGGCTCGATCGCGGCGCTTGAGGTAATAGGAACGAGTTCCGCTGGCGAGAGCAGGCAGGGTCACATGAGTAATCAGTTCGCCCGGTTGCAGAACATTTTCGCGATTGGGCGTTGAGCCGGGCACAAAATAGAAATCGTTCAACGGGACCGCGCGCTCGCCTTTCGGCCCGCGAATGTGAACCGTAGCTTCCAAAGCCATCATGGCGACGGCCATATCCGAAGGATGGGTGGCAACGCAGTGTTCGCTGGTTCCGAGGATGGCGTGAATGCGGTTGAAGCCGTCGATAGCTGCGCAACCGGATCCAGGGTTGCGCTTGTTGCAGGCGTAAGCTGTGTCACGAAAATAATAGCAACGGGTGCGCTGCAGCAGATTGCCGCCGGTCGTTGCCATGTTGCGAAGTTGCGGAGAGGCACCGGAAAGCAGCGCCTGGGATAGCACCGCGTACTGTTTCTGAACCGTTGCATCGTGCGCCAGGTCGCTGTTGCGAACCATGGCTCCGATTCTGAGGCCGCCTGCCGGCATTTTTTCGATTTTGTCGAGCGCCAGAGAATTGATGTCGATCAGAGTGGTGGGGCGCTCCACGTTGAGTTTCATCAGGTCGATCAGAGTGGTGCCGCCGGCCACGAATTTGGCATGTGGCGCAGAGGACACGCTGAGGGCGCCTTCGATATCACGAGCTTTTTTGTATTGGAAGGATTGCATGGGAACGTTCTCCTTACCGGTTCACGTGCGCTTTCGAGCCTCTTGCACCGCCGCGATGATATTGGGATAGGCGCCGCAGCGGCAGATGTTCCCGCTCATGCATTCGCGAACGGAGTCGTCATCTTCGCCGCAAGGTTCCTTCAGCAGAGCTGCAGCCGACATAATTTGGCCGGAGGTGCAATAGCCACACTGGAATCCGTCGTGTTCTAGAAATGCAGCTTGCACGGGATGCAATTCGCCATTGCTGGGCAGGCCTTCGATGGTCGTGATCCGATCGCCTTGGTGCATGACGGCGAAGGTGAGGCAGGAATTCACTCGGCGTCCATTAACGTGCACGGTGCAGGCGCCGCATTGGCCGTGGTCGCATCCTTTCTTCGTGCCGAACAGGTGAAGGCGTTCGCGCAGCGTGTCGAGTAAGGTGACTCGGGGTTCGAGTTTGAGACGATAATCGCGGCCGTTGACGTTGAGCACGATCGGCACCGGCGGAACGGTTCCGGCGGGAGTGGCGGGCGGTGCGGGAGAGGTTTCGACTTGCGCCGCCGAGATTGTGTGCAGCAAAGGCGCGGTGGAAACGGCGATTCCTCCAGCGCTCAAGCGGGTCAGGAACGAGCGCCGCGTCACGCCACCCTTGTTGGACAGCGATTTCATTTGTTCCGGAGCAGGCTCAAGATCGGGCACTCCTGGGAATTTTTTGTTAGACATTGTCGTCACTCACTCGCGCGGTTTCGTTGCGGTGAAAATTCCGGATCGTTGGCGTTAGATTCAGGCAAGGTCGTTGGGGTTGGCGCGATCGCTGATGCCGGAAATATTTCTCTGTTACACTGACGCGCATGAACCCGACGAATCGAAGACAATTTCTTGAGCAGTGCGGAAAGACCACGGCAGCGGCGTGGCTGTTGCCCTTAGTTGCGGCCGCGGAAGCGGGTTCTGCCCCGTCGGTTCAATTCCCTACCGATCCACGGGCACGGGTATCGGTCGCGGCTTATCCCTTTCGCGAATTCATCGTGGGATGGAAAGGATGGGACGGAAAATCTGCCAGCACCGTGCCGGTTTCGCACCAAATGGAATTGAAGGATTTTGCGGCGCATGTGGCCGAAAAGTTCAACGTTCACTGCATCGAACCGTGGAGCCGACTCTTCCCATCGACCGAGGCGAAATACCTGGAACAGTTCCGCACGGCAGTGGCGAACGCTCACTCTTCAATCGTCGACATTGCGGTCGACGAACAGCATAGCCAGTATTCTCCGGATGCGGCCGAGCGCGCACGGTCTGTGACTTCCAGCAAGAAATGGGTGGACGTAGGCGCGGCGCTCGGTTCTCCCGGTATTCGCATACATGTGCAAGGCGCGAAGGATGTGAAGCCGAATGTCGAACGCGCGGCCGATGCGCTGGCGCGCGTGGCGGACTATGGCGGGAAGAAGAATGTCGTGGTCCATCTGGAGAATGACGATGCTGTGAGCGAGGATCCATTTTTTGTTGTGCAAGTGATTGAGAAGGTGAACAGTCCGTGGCTGCGCGCTCTCCCGGATTTCGGTAACACGCTCAATACACACGATGACGACTACAACTATCGCGCCGTCGATGCGATGTTTGCCCATGCTTACGGCATTTGCCACGTGAAGGACGGCGAGGTCGACGAACAGGGAAAACCTACGCATGTCGACTTGGCGCGCACATTCGCCATTCTGAAAAAACGCGGTTACAAGGGATATTGCTCGATCGAGTATGACGCCCCGGGCGATCCTTACAAACCGACTGCGGAGCTAGTGCAGAAAACGATTGAGTTTCTCTCTTAGCCGAAAAGCAGCCGCGCTGCGCTCGGAATGACAATTCATCGCTTGAACAATACGCTCTGCGGAGAAGACGATGGCGGGACAGGGCATTCGACGACGGGAGGTTTTACGGGTTTCGAAAGCGGCCGCTTCGGCGGCGCAGACTTCCCTGCTGGAACCGCCGGGCTTCAAAAACAAATCGCGCGCGGGCGACGGAACCGGCCGGCACTTCCTCCGCATGATGAGCGAGTACACCGTCTCCGGCCTGTATTGACCGCGCTGCAACGCCGTCGGGGGAAAGACCAATTTGTGGGGACGAAGTGCGGCGCGCTTCGTCGAAATCGACTTCAAAGGCGGCTTGCTCGACGGCTATGACGTGGATTGGCCGTACGAAACAATCAGCCTGCCACGACGATCAGCATTCCGGCATTCTCATTGGCGCACGTCTGAATATCTGATCGAGAATGTTCGGCGCGGCAAACACAAGGAATAGCCCAACGATCGAACGAGCGTGACGCACGAAATACAAAGGCCGGAGCCAGACCTCACGTCCGTCCGAGCGCGTTTAGTTGAGCTTTCGACTCTCTTCCTGAAGCTCGGCGTCATCAGTTTCGGCGGTCCTGCGGCGCACATCGCGCTGATCGAAGAAGAAATCGTCCGCAAGCGCGCATGGGTTACGCGACAACAATTTCTCGACATGTTAGGCGCGGCCAACCTGATCCCCGGTCCCACCTCGACCGAATTGGCGATCAACGTGGGCTTCGTGCGCGCTGGCTGGGCGGGACTGTGTGTGGCGGGCGCGTGTTTCATACTGCCGGCAGCGTTGATCACCGGAGTATTCGCCTGGGCGTACGTGAGATTCGGAACGCGGACGCAGGCAGTGTCGGTTTTGGCGGGTGTGAAAGCGGCAGTGATTGCGGTGATCGCGGTTGCGATCTGGCGTCTCGGCAAAAGCGCGGTGAAGGACGGCGGACTGGCAGGACTCGGCGTTATCTCACTGGCGGCATTCTTAGCGGGCGTGAATCCGTTTGTAATTCTCTTTGGCGGCGGATTGCTGGGCATGCTGGCGCGAAGGATTACGAGGGGATCCGCAGCGTTGATTTCTTTTCCGATTTCACGAAGCGGTTTTGTTTCGCGAGGTACGGGAAGAATGTGGGCCGTGTGGATGCGATGGTCCGGAGCGGTGGCGATGGTCACAACGGGAGCAGTCATCACGCGGCCGTCGATTGGCAAAATCGGATTGTTTTTTCTGAAGGTTGGAGCTGTTCTCTACGGCGGCGGCTATGTGTTGCTGGCATTCCTGGAGCAAGGACTGGTGCGGCAGCATGCGTGGCTTACGCAGCAACAATTGCTCGACGCGGTGGCGATCGGGCAATTCACGCCGGGACCGGTGCTCTCGACCGCGACATTTATCGGATATATTTTGGGCGGCGTGCCAGGAGCAGTGGTTGCGACCCTGGGAATTTTTCTGCCTTCGTTTTTCTATGTCGCGCTGCTGGCTCCGGTGCTGTTCCGGCTGCGGCAATCCCCGTGGATAGCGGCTTTTCTGGATGCTGTGAATGTGTGCGCGGTCGCTCTGATGGCGGGTGTCACCCTTCGACTGGCAGCCGATGCGTTGCGAGGCTGGCCTGCCTGGGCCGTCGCGGTGGTGTCGCTGGGTGTATTGTTGCGGTGGAAGGTAAGTGCCGCGTGGATCGTGTTAGGTGGCGGGGTTGCTGGGCTTCTGTTGGCCGCTTTCCGCTGATAGTGATAGTCTTCGAGTCCAATCTTCGTTCCATTCTGAGGAGAAACCATGAAACTGCGAATTCTTGTCCTAGTTATCTTGGCCGTTTGCCTTTCGGCAGTGGCGCAAGACCGGAAGCAGATCGTGAAACCGCGGGCCAGCGGCTTGACCGAACTCCCTTTCAGCGACGCCGTGCTGGTTGGCAATACGCTTTATATTGCGGGACACATTGGGCTAGATGCAAAAACGGGTATGCCGCCTGCGAGCGTAGAGGAAGAGGCGAGGCTGGTGATGGAGGGTTTCAAACAGACGGTGGAATTATCCGGGCTGACGATGGACGACGTGGTTTCGGTTCAGATTTTCTGCACGGATCTCAAGCAGTTCGAAACATTTAACGGGGTTTATAAGACTTATTTCCACGGCAAATATCCAGCGCGCTCGTTCATCGGGGCGGGGAGTCTGCTGCGGAACGGGAAATTCGAAGTGCTGGGCATTGCAGTAAAGAAGCAATGACGCAGATTATTCGTTTTTTGTTCGCCCAATACTCAATTCTGTGGTAATTCTATGGCATGCGAAAAGCGGTCAATCATCTGAAGAAGGTCGACCCCGTTCTGCGGGCGATTATTGAGCAGGTGGGTCCTTGCCGCATGGAGTTCGGCCTGCCGGAGTTCAGCAGCCTGGCGGAGGCGATCGTCTACCAGCAATTGAACGGCAAGGCGGCGGTGACGATATTCAATCGCTTCGCGGCGCTCGCCGGCGATCCCCTCACTCCACAAGGCATTCTCAAACTGAGCGATGAACAGTTGCGCGGCGTCGGGCTATCGAAGCAGAAGTCGGCGTATCTGAAGGATCTTGCCGCAAAAACGGCGTCCGGCGCGCTCGACTTCACGCGGCTGCACGAGTTGTCCGACGACGAGGTCATCCAGCACTTGACACAAGTGAAAGGCGTCGGCGTGTGGACCGCGCACATGTTCCTGATGTTTTCG
>DASSRO010000233.1:0-11702 GCA_035701745.1 Candidatus Sulfotelmatobacter sp.
GCTGTGCGACTGGAAGTCCAGTTGTTGCACACGTGCGTCCAACCTGCTGTTGGCGACTCTTAGATCGACGGCCTGCGTATTCAACTTGTTGGCTTCATCGTTGGACTGGGCGGCATCGGCCTGCTTCATCAAGTCCGCCGAATTTTTTACGTTCTCTTTTTTCTGCGTTTCAATCTGCTTGATCTGCTGCCCGACGGAGTTCATATCCTCGGGCTCTTTGTCGTAGCCTTCATAGCGGTGACAGCCGTTGCAGCCGCGTCGCCGGAACAGTTCCTTGCCGGCGTTGATGGTAGAAAACTGCACGTCGCCACTGGCCAAAACCATGTCGGCAGCATGGCAACTCTGGCAGCCGGCTTCGGAATTTTCTTTGGGGTAGAGCGGCCAGAGCCAATGTTCGTAATTCCCGTGCGCCTTTTCGATGCTGGTAGTGGCGCGTCCATTTCCCTGATGACAAGGCGAACAGCCAAACTTCTCGGGATCGTGAATCTGTAGTAGCTCCGGCTCGGCGTGGCTGGCAAAAGCTCTGGCGTACTCGTCCGGGTTCTTGGCGCCCTTCTCGGTCATGGCCGCAGCGGTCACCTTCAAGGGCTCTCGAGTATTCATGTGGCAGGATTCGCAGCGGTCCACGATGTTCGCTTCTGCGACGTTGATCTGCACAATCGCCGGATCCCATTCGGTCGCCCGTCTCTTCAGGCCCTGAATTTGTTGCGGCGTCAGGTCGACCATGTGATCCGAGATGTAGCCGTCCATCTTGGCCTTGGCTGCGGTCACGGGCTTCAACACGTCGCCGAGTTCCAGGCTCAGCTTGGTGCGCTCGTCGCGAATTTCGTTGTAGGTTTCCTCCAATTGCTGGAAATTAAATTTCTTCTTGCTTCCATCGGGAAACTCGACCGTCGCTTGTTCAGCTTTGTATTTGTCGATTTCTTTCTGCTTGCTGGCTTTTTCGGAGCTACTGTCGCTGGTTTCCAGCTCGTAAGTTAACGCGTTGACATAGGCACGCCGGTCGGTGAATACGCTTTGGACCGCCAGCAGACGAGCGCTGGCGTCGTCGAGTTTGCGGCGAGCCTCGTCGGCTTGCGCTTTGGAATCCTGGTAAGCCTTCTGATAATCCTGCTGGAGATTGGCGTATTGCGGATCCTGTTCGACCGACTGCTCCGACTTGGCCGATGAAGACGTCGCCTTGTCGAGGAAGGCGCTGTAACGGGTCTTCCATTGATCCTGGAAGGCCTTCCACGGGCGCTGTCCCCAGGCTTCGTCATACAAAGCCCAGAACAGCGTGGCAATCAGAATGATCGTCGCGATCAAGTAATGGATGGCGTACGATTTTCCGGTGATCGGATCCTGCTCCGGGATGGGTTTGTCAGGCACCAGTTCCTCCGAAGTCGGTGGTTGGTCGTTGGTCGTCGGTCGATCGTCGGCCTGCGGAGGGGGCGATGCCCTCCCTAACGACTAACGACTGGTGGCGGATGACGTTTCTCATATGTTGAACCAGGGCGTAATCCACACGTACTTGATATGCCACAAGAGGCGAAGGCCCATTTTCAGGGGCAACGCCACCATGGTCAGCCACAGAAACGCCATGAGCGAAAACTGCAGCAGGCTCATGCGCTGAAAATCTTTCGGCATCTTCCGGCGGAACAGTGAATACACGGCGCCGCCTCCGATCAGATAAAATCCGCCCACCACGATCGCGCCGAAAATCGCCTTCCCTAAATTCGAACCGATGCCAAAAATATCGGGCAAGTCGCGGTTCACTTCATAGATCAGGCGGTTGTGATCCCAGGTCTGACCCGGCCAGAACCATTGCCAACCGGGCCCGCGAATAAACGTCCCGATGATGATCATCGCGACCCACAAAATGATGAAGCCGAACAGAAATGTTGAAATGGAAAACTTGCGCTGCTTCCATGTGTAATACCCGCTGCCCAGCGGATTGGTGTCGATGTAAGGAATGACCATCAGGCCGATGATGATTAGCGTAGGCATGACCACGCCCGCAATCCACGGGTCGAAGTAAACCAGCATCTCCTGCAGGCCGAGGAAGTACCACGGGGCCTTGGCCGGATTCATAGTGAGGTTGGGATTGGCCGGTTCCTCCAGTGGGGCGTTGAGAGTGATCGACCAGACCATCAGAATGATCGTGACGATGATTGCGCCCAGGAATTCGACGCGTAGTAGAAACGGCCAGACGTGAACTTCCTTCTGCCAGCCGGGCTTGAAGGGCCAGGTCTTGCGATGGTGAGTCTTGGCCATCGCGGGATCGGCTTCGAGTTGCTCGATTAACTGATCGTTGGCGCGGGCCTGTTTGACTGCGAGGTAGATGTAGAAGCCCAGCAGCGGGATCAACCCAACGATCGGTACGTTGTCGGGCGCCGAGCAAATCTCCCAGAGTTGTCGCCAGTCCATAAAGTCTCCAACAACCATGTGGCGACAGCCGCCCTCGGCTGTCGGCCGGGCAAAGCCCGGCGGTTTATGCCATTCCCAAAAAACGCTTGTCGAGGTACGCTCGACCGGACAGCCGTGGGCGGCTGTCCCCACATAAACTTATTACTCTCCAGCCGCTTTCGGCCCGCGGCGCGGCTTGTCCGCTTCAGCTTCGAGCATGACCGGAGCCGGGCCTGAAATGCCGCCATCTTTTCGCACGCGCCAGAAGTGCACAATCATCAGCACCGAGGCCACGATCGGAATGCCGATGCAATGCCAGATGTAGGAGCGCAGCAGGGCATTGGCGTCGACGATCGATCCGCCGAGCAATCCGAAGCGCACGTCGTTGTAGGGCGTCATGCCGAGCATGGAGCCGAACGGCCCTTCATGGCCCAGCAGCGGCGTGGCACGCGCCATGTTCGTGCCGACTGTTACCGCCCAGAAACCGAGTTGATCATCGGGCAACAAGTATCCGGTGAAGGAAAGCAGCAGCGTGAACACCAGCAGCAGCACTCCGATGTTCCAGTTGAACTCGCGCGGCTTTTTGTACGATCCGGTCAGGAAGACGCGGAACATGTGCAGCCAGACTGCGATCACCATGAGGTGAGCGGCCCAGCGGTGCATGTTGCGCAAAATTTTCCCGAAGGGAACGTCGTGCTCCAGATAGAGCACATCGCGAAATGCCTGCACCTTCGTCGGGTGGTAGTAAAACATCAACAGCACGCCCGTATAGGTGAGAATGATGAACAGGTAAAACGTGATACCGCCCATTCCCCAGGTGTAGCTGTAACGAACGGCGTCGCGGTTAATCTTCGCCGGATGCAGATGCAGGAACACGTTGGAGAGCACGCCCAGCGCGCGGTTGCGGGGTGTGTCGTCGTGCTTATGACGAAAGATCGAGGTATAGACTTGGGTCTTCGTCGGATCTTTCAGGCCTTCAATCTGTTCCTTCGCCTTGGTGGGAATGTCGGTCTTGAGGGCTTGAATATCTTCTTTAACGCCCGTCGTGACTTTCTCTAACACGCCGACCTTGTTCCCGTTCTTTCCGTTGGTGCTATTCGTGCTGCCGCCGTTGGTGCTGTTCGGATTTTTTTCGTCAGCCATATGAGTCCAATTATTGTTCACCGATCTTCGTGAAGAATCCCGGCCTTCGCGGGCAAAAGTGCCCGCGCCACACTTAAACTCCCGTCAAGAATGCTCCCGGATCGTTGAAATGCGAAGGTTGTCCCTTCGGCCATGAATACAGCTTTGATGTATCAACCAGAATCTGCCCGTCCGGTGCGATATCGACCTTCGCGCGGTCCATTGGTCGCGGCGCCGGGCCTTCGAAGTTGATGCCCTCGCTGTCGTAGCCGCTGCCGTGGCAGGGGCACTTGAACTTGTTTTCACTCGGCTTCCAGTCGGGAGTGCATCCTAAGTGCGTGCAACGCGCGTAGATCACAAACAGGCGATCCGGCGTGCGGTCGACCCAGATGCGATATTTCTGCTGAAACTTCGTATCAACGCCGAGGGCGAACTCCGAAGGATAGCCAATCTTGAAAACGGAGTTAGGCTCGAACAGAGTGCGCGGCAGAAAGAAGCGGAAAAACGCCAGGAACCACGCCATCAGGAACCCGGTCACCATCGTCCACACGAAGCGGCGACGGTGGCGGTCGATTTCGGTCGACGGGGCGGTGCCGGATACGCCCGCGGCTGCGGCCGCTTTTGAGGTGCCTACCGCCGGCGTGCCCACATACTTCGTGGCATCCGTGCCCGTGGATGCGGGTCTCGGGGCTGCGGGCTTCACTGCCTCGGGATTCGGATTGACCTTCGGGGTCTCCGGCTCCGCCATGCGCTCCCTCCTCTTGCAGGTAACTGCGAACTAATCCAAACCAGCGGCCGTCGCATACCGCGGCGCCGCCAACGTCCTCTGAACACTTTCCATCGGAATCAACGGGTAAGCTGCCTCGCCCAGGGCCTGCTGCGTGATCTGGCTGAGGGCCTGTATAAATTTTGGAGAATCATTGAGCCCGGCGCTCATTTCAAATTGGGTGAAACCGAGGCTGGCCGCCTCTTCGCGGGCCTCGTGATCGATTTCTCCCAACGTTTCCACGTGATCGGAAACGAATGCCACGGGCACCACGCACATCTCTCGAACTTTTTCGTTTGCAAGTTGGCGCAAAGTCTGGTGAAGGGAAGGCTGCAGCCATCGACTGGCGCCGACCTTGCTCTGATAGCAGAGGCGGTGCGGGTTGCGCCATCCGCCTCGCTCCATCAGCAGCTGGACAGTCTCTTGGATTTGCCGCTGGTAGGGGTCACCCTTCTCAATCACGGACATGGGAATGCTGTGTGCGCTGAAAACTATTTCCGGCCGCTCCGGATCGGCGAAGCGGGAAAGCGCTTCGTTCACTTTTTCAACAACGGAATCCAGATACATCGTATTACGATAGAAACTTTCAACGCAATGCACCGGCACATCCTGGGTGAACAGCCGCCGCCATTCATTTAAGCTCGATCCGGTTGTGGTAGACGAACATTGCGGGTAGAGCGGCAACAGCACCACTTCGTCGCAATCGGCAGTCTGGAGTTGCTTGATCGCTTCGTGGGTGAACGGATGCCAGTAGCGCATAGCGACGAAACAGCGCGCGTCCAAGCCTTGATTTCGTAACTCGGTCTCCAGCGCCCGCGCTTGTCGTTCTGTATGGCGGCGGATGGGCGACCCTCCGCCGATGGTCGCGTAGTGATGCTGCACCTTGCGCGCCCGCGTCGCAGAGATGAGTTTGGCTAAGGGCTTACGCCCGATTCGAGCGAAAGGGAAGTCGATAATATCGGGGTCGCAAAAGAGGTTGTAAAGAAAAGGTTCGATCGCTTCCAGCGTGTCGGGTCCACCGAGCTGAAAGAGGACTATCCCCACACGCCGTGTTGTGCGCGTCATTTCCCCAGAATCCCCAGAACGCAGGCAATGTACTCCGAATGGAGCGTGCGAGTCAATGGCGGAATCGCATTTGTTTCGAGACCCGAGGTGAAACTCGTCAAGCGGCGGGAACTTCATTGGACATTTCTTCGATGACGGCGTCCGCGAACTCCGAAGTTCCGGCCTTGCCGCCGATGTCGCGCGTCAGTTTTTCCGGGTGACGATAGACTCGCTCTAGTGCGTTCCGAATCTGCGTCGAGGCCTCGTGCTCGCCAAGATGCCGCACCATCAGGAGGGCGGATCGCAACAAGGCCGTTGGATTGGCGAGATTCTTTCCGGCTATATCGGGCGCTGATCCATGGACAGCCTCAAAAATCGCACATTCATCGCCCAGGTTTGCGCTAGGCACAAAACCGAGTCCACCCACAAACGCCGCGCATAGATCCGACAGAATGTCTCCGTAAAGATTTTCCATGACGAGCATGTCGTACTGATAGGGATTCATCACCAACTGCATGCAGGTATTGTCGACAATGTGTTCGCCATAAGTAATCTCAGGAAATTCTTTCGCTACTCCCCGGCAGCACCGCAAGAACAGGCCGTCCGACAACTTCATAATATTCGCCTTGTGAATGGCGTGAAGTTTCTTGCGGTTATTTTTACGGGCGTACTCGAATGCAAATTTGGCGATTCGCGTGGATGCTTTTTCCGTAATGATCTTCAGGCTTTCAACCACTCCCGGTACCACTTCATGTTCCAGCCCCGAGTAGAGACTTTCGGTATTCTCGCGCACAATGATGAGGTCCACGTCGGGATAGCGGGTGGGAATGTGCGGCAGATTGCGGATGGGCCGGAAATTCGCGTACAAATTAAATTGCTTGCGCAGCGCTACGTTGATGCTGGCAAAGCCGCCGCCAACCGGCGTGGTCACCGGGCCCTTGAGGGCGACGCGGGTTCTTTCAATGGACTCAGTCAACTCCTTGGGGATGTACTCGCCCAACTTCTCATAAGCTTCCGCGCCGACTGCGAAAGTTTCCCATTCGAACTTCACTCCGGTCGCTTCCAGAATGCGCACTGTTGCTTTTGTGACTTCGGGGCCGATGCCGTCGCCTGGGATGAGCGTTACTTTATGACTCATGAATCATTTTCCTTCGTCAAAATGTGTAGCGGCTGATGCGATGTGGCTTAGGGAGTTTTGACCTTCACCAGGTCTTTCAGCTCATTCATGAACTCTTTGATGTCTTTGAAGTCGAGATACACGGAGGCGAAGCGCACGTAGGCGACCTTGTCATAACGGCGCAGGCGATTCATGATCAGTTCGCCCAGTTCGCTGGTCTTGCGCTCGCGCTCCGGCGATTCCATCACGAAGGACTCGGATTCGTTGACGATCTGCTCGAGCTTGCTAATAGGGACAGGGCGTTTCTCGCAGGCCCTCAGTAATCCATTAAGCACTTTCTGGCGGTCAAATTTTTCCCGGCGGCCGTCTTTTTTTACCACCATGTACGGAATTTCATCGATGCGCTCGTAGGTGGTGAAGCGCTTGCTGCACTTGAGACACTCGCGCCGGCGGCGGATCGATTCCGCCTCTTTGCTCTCGCGCGAGTCGACGACCTTGTCATTGGCAAATCCGCAAAAAGGACATTTCATGGCGCTAGCTTCGAACTCCGACTGGGCGATCCCTCTTTCGTTTTCGTTCCAACGCTTCAGCGAAGAAGAAAAACAAATGGAGGGAATCTACTATTCTGTCAGTTCCTCGAAATTGTAACAGTAACGCTGGCGGCAGAGTCGGAGGCACGCTTCGTTAGTGTTGAGGTGTGCAGCGCTAGCGATCGAGTGATGGCTCAAATAAAAAACGGGGCTCGTACCCCCTGCGGTGCGAGCGCCCGTATTTCCCCATGCCTTCCCGGTGACGGAGGCGTGAAGTCTGTGATCCGGAGTTGCGACCGGCTGGAATGGATGCCGCTGTCAGGATCTGATTAGACTTTGCCGCAGCGGCCGATGAAGGTTGTCATTAAATTGTCTGCAACCTGTAAAAAGCGACAAAGTTGACTCACACCACAAAGTACTTCGCTGCGGGATGATGCACCACGATCGCGGAGGTGCTCTGTTCCGGCTCCAGCAAAAATCCAGAGGTCAGGCGAACGCCCACATTTTCCTCCGGCTTGAGGAGCGCAAACAACTTGGTTTGATCCTCGAGATTCGGGCACGCGGGATACCCAAAGGAATACCGTGAGCCGCGATACTTCTGATGGAATAGATCGCGAATCTCGGCGGCGTCTTCGCCTGCAATTCCCAGTTCCTCGCGCATCTTTTTGTGATGCAGTTCAGCCAGCGCCTCCGCCGTCTCGACGCTCAAACCGTGCAGGTAAAGATACTTCGTATACTCTCCACCTTCGAATAACCGCTGCGTTTCAACGCTCGCTTTTGCGCCAATCGTAACCAACGAGAGACCGATCACGTCCATCTTTCCGGAAGCTTTGGGCGCGAAGAAATCGGACACGGCCAAGCGCCTGCCTTCGCGCTGACGCGGAAAGGTGAAGCGCAACAGTTCGCGTGTGGGGCCCGTGTGGCGCGGGCACTCCTGCCCGCGACCCGGGTCCACCCCACACGGCTCATACACGATGACGTCGTTGCCGTCGGATTGAGCAGGGAAGTAGCCATACACGACCTTCGGCTCAAACAAGCCGGATGCCGCAACCTCGTCTTCCAACTTATGCAGGATCGGACGGAATTTCTCATCCACGAGTCGCACATAGTCGGACTGCGACGCCGTCTTCAGCTGCCACTGGTTCTTGAAGAGCGCGGTCTCGTTGATGTAGCTAAACACTTCGCGCAGATCGTAATCCTTACGAACGCGCACGCCCCAGAACGGGGGCGTCGGAATGTTGGGAGCATCGGTCACGACCGAGCTGCGTTCCGCAAACACTGGCCCCGTTTCTTCATCGACCGCGGCCGCCTTCGCGTATTCCTTCACGGTCCGTCCTTCGGTCAGGCGCGTCTGTTTTGCGCCGTTATCGGTGGCCAGGTCTTCCATGATGTGTAGCCCGGCGAAGGCGTCGTCGGCGTAGAAGACGGCGTTGGCATACTCGCGGCGCAGGTCGTCCTCCACGTATTTGCGGGTGAGGGCAGCACCGCCGCAAATGACGGGAAAGGCGAGTTTTTGCCGCTCCAGATCCTGGATCACATATTTCATCTCGAGCGTCGATTTCACCAGCAGGCCACTCAAGCCGATAGCGTCCGCCTGATTTTCTTGGGCGGCGCGAATAATCGTGTCGCCTGGCTGCTTGATGCCCAGGTTGACCACCTTGAATCCGTTGTTCGACAGAATGATGTCGACGAGATTCTTGCCAATGTCGTGGACGTCTCCTTTTACAGTGGCGAGGACTATCGTGCCTTTTTGCGAACCGGCCTTCTTCTCCATCTTGGGCTCGAGGTAGGCCACGGCCGCCTTCATTACGCCGGCGGAATCGAGCACTGACGGCAACTGCATCTTGCGCGCGCCAAACAGGTCGCCAACCGTCTTCATTCCATCGAGCAGGACCGTATTGATCAACTCCAGCGGCGAGTAGTCGGCGAGCGCCTCGTCCAGCAGTTGTTCGAGCGATTTCTTGTTCGCGCCATCGCCCACGGACTTCTCTCCATTGATGATTGCGAACTTCAGCTTGTCTTCCACCGAAAGCGTATCGACGTGCGCAGTGGTCGAAGCCGCAGGCTTGCCTTTCATTCCGGCGAAATGCGCCATGTACTTCTGCAGCGGATCGCCGTCGGAGTTGGCGTCCCGATGAATGAGCTTGCGCGCCAGTTCCACTTCCTCTTGCGGAATCTTGTACAGCGGATAAATCTTCGTGTAGTTGACGATGGCCATGTCGAGGCCATGGTCCACGGCTTCGTGCATGAAGACCGAATTCAGCACGCGGCGCGGGTAAGCGTCCAGGCCGAACGAAATATTGCTCACGCCGAGGATGGTCTTCACCTCAGGAAGTTCCTTCTTGATGCGCTCGACCGCCTTGAGCGTTTCCATTCCGGCGGTGCGGTACTCTTCCTGTCCCGTAGAAATCGGAAGAGTTAATGCGTCGAAAATCAGATCGGTGCCATCGAGGCCATATTTTTTCGTGGCGAGATCGTAGATCCGGTGCGCGATGGCAACTTTCTTGTCCGCGGTTAGCGCCATGCCGTCTTCGTCGATGGTCAGCGCGATCACGGCCGCACCGTAGCGTTTCGCCATGGGCAGAACTTTGGATGTGCGCTTCTCGCCATCTTCCAGATTGATGGAGTTGATGATGGCGCGCCCCGGAATGCGCTTCAGTGCCTCTTCCACCACGTCGGCTTCGGTCGAATCCACCAGGATCGGCGCTGGAACCCGTGTGGCGATTTTTTCCAGAATCGACGTGATGTACCCCTTCTCGTCTTCACCAACGATGGCGCAGCAAAGGTCGAGCATGTGCGAACCTTCGTTTACCAGCTTTTTGGCGAGCGTCAGAATGTCGTCGTACTTTTTCCCCTGCACCAGTTTGCGGAAATGCTCGACGCGCGTCGTCGTGTTCATTTCCTCGGCGACGATTAAAGGTTTGGGTTCGAGGTCGAGCGGAACAGTAGTGTAGGCGCTGGAGGCAGCGCCGACGCGCTTGACTTCGCGCTTCGCGGGTTCCACGCCGCAAACCGCGTCCACCACGGCTTTCAGGTGCTCCGGAGTCGTACCGCAGCAGCCGCCCACGATGCGGACGCCGTAATCCTGCACAAAGTGCTTGTGATATTCAGCCAAATCTTCCGGCGATAGTTTGTAGACTGCGTGCCCGCCGACATTCTGCGGCAAGCCGGCGTTAGGGAGCACCGAAACTTCTTTGGTGGAGTTGAGCGCCAGGTAGCGGACCGCGTCATTCATTTCCTTCGGCCCGGTCGCGCAATTCAGCCCAATCGCGTCCACTTCGAACGGTTCGAGCGCAGTGAGAGCAGCGCCGATTTCCGTGCCCAGCAGCATGGTTCCGGATTCCTGCAGGGTGACCTGCACGGTTACGGGTAATCGCTTGCCCGATTTCCGCATCGCTTCCAGTACGCCGATGGTCGCAATCTTCGCCTGCAACAAATCCTGTGCCGTCTCGATGAGCAGAACGTCGACGCCGCCCTCGATCAGCGCCGCGGCCTGCTCTTCGTAGGACGCCACCATCGCCTCGAATCCGATGTGACCCAGCGACGGTAGTTTGGTCGTTGGCCCCATGGAGCCGGCGACGAAGCGCGGGCGGTCTTTCGTTGAGAATTGTTGTGCCACTTCCTTAGCGAGCTGTGCCGCCTTCAGGTTGATCTCGCGGACGCGGTCGCGCAGATCGAACTCGCCCAGAACGATCGAGCTTCCGCCAAAGGTGTTGGTCTCGACGATGTCGCAGCCCACGCGGAAAAAGTCCGCATGAATGTCGCGGATGATGTCCGGGCGGCTCAGCACCAACACTTCGCTGCAATTTTCCTTGCCCCAGTAATCGTCGAGGGTGGGATTGCGCTTCTGAATGTTGGTCCCCATGGCGCCGTCGTACACCACGACGCGCTCTTTCACGGTCTGTAAAAAGTCAGTCATAGATAAATGTCGTTAGTCGTTACGTCGTTTGTCGTTGGCTCTTGCCGGCCGTCCGTTTTTGATGATGGCCTAACGACCAACGACCGTGCCCCATACACGAACGCCGGTCTCGATAGGACCGGCGTTGGTTGAACTCGAAATCGAGCTTCGAAATTAGCTCCCCGGCACCATCTCGGTTGGAGCGCCACCGTTCACGTCGGCCTGATTGAATACGATGTTGGCTCCCATGTGTGCTGGCCGGGGGGCCAGCATTTGCTCCTTACGGTAGACCAGATTGCTGGCATTGAAAGTTGCCAGTTCAAATCCGTGGCCGTGAGTGATCGCATCCGTGGGGCAAGCCTCCACGCAGTAGCCGCAGAAAATGCAGCGGTTGTAATCGATGTTGTAGACCTTGGCGTAGCGCTCTGCGCCGCTTACCCGATTCTGCTCGGTATTTTCGGCGGCCTCGATATAGATGCAGTTCGACGGACAATTGGCGGCGCAGAGGAAGCAAGCCACGCACTTCTCCAGTCCGTTTTCATCGCGCTGCAGCACGTGCGCGCCGCGGAAACGGGCTTCAATCCGCGCGCCCCGCAGCGGGCCTTTGCCGTCGGGATAATTCTCCACCGTCGTCGGCTGGAACATCTCCATGAAGGTGATGCTCATGCCTTTGGCAATGGCAGCGATATTCTTCAGCACCGGCATACTTATTTAGTATATCGAAAGAAATGGGAAATCGTCCCGCAGGCTCGATTTGCGGCTCTTAAATGTGGCGACAGCCGCCCTCGGCTGTCCTTCGAGCGAAGCTCGAACGCTTTTCGTTAAGAGCTAACTATTTCG
>DASSRO010000234.1:0-4581 GCA_035701745.1 Candidatus Sulfotelmatobacter sp.
ATCGCCATGCCAATGATCGGCTACCTGACGGCGAAGATCGACAACCGCTATTTGATCGCATTCGGATTTACTTTGTTCGGGGTCGCCAGCTTGTGGTTCGGCCAACTAAATCTTTCTATTGGGCAGTGGACGTTTTTGTGGGCGATCCTGATTAGCGGTTTCGGGTCGGGATGCATCTTTGTCCCGCTCTCCACCACGACCATGGCGTTTTTGAAGAACGAAGAAATCGGTAATGCCAGCGGCCTTTACAACCTGCTGCGCAATATTGGGGGCAGCATTGGCATCTCGGTAGTGAACACCATCGTGGCGCGACACGAACAGATCCATCGCAACGAACTGGCAGCTTCGCTGAGTCCTGGGCGGATCGAGGTGCAGGGCGCGCTAGGAGGAATGCAGCAATATCTGAGCGCGCAGGGAGCGTCGCCGACTACGGCCCTGCAGAGAGCTTATGGGCTGATCAATGTCACGCTCGACAGCCAGGCGCGCCTGTGGTCGTACGTGGACGACTTCCGCTATATGGCATTAGTGTGCTTCGCCTGCGTCCCCATTGTTTTCGGACTGAAGAAAGCTGTCGGGATGAAGGGACGCATCAGCGCGGGACATTAGCGGCATCTATCGCGGGCCCGAGGAACTCCGAGTGGAGGTCATTCCAGCGACGCGAATGGCTGTAATCCCGAGCGACTCCATCGTAGTTGTCATTCCAAATGGCTGTAATCCCAAATGGTTGTCATCCCGAGCAACGCGAGGGATCTGGCTTCTCGCTGGCGCGGGCACCGGCCTGTGCCGCAAGCAGAAACCCAGATCCCTCGCGTTGCTCGGGATGACAAACCATACGGCGGATGACAGTCCATACGGGGAATGACAAACCGAAGGCGACGGACAACATTTCGGAGAGGATTACAGCACGATCTCCAGGCCTTCAGAAGCGGCGCGGACTTTGGGATAGTAGCTGCGCGCGTCGGCAACCACTTTGTCGACGATGGCGTCGGTGTGATCCGGATCGTGGTGATAGAGGATCAATTCCTTGGCGCCGCTTTCCATGACGATGTTGATGGCTTCGCGCCAGTGGCTGTGGCCCCAGCCGCGGCGGCGCGCTTCGTATTCTTCGGGAAGATACTGGGCGTCGTAGATCAGGATGTCGGCGCCTTCGGCGAGTTTGCGCACGGCCTTGTCGAAATTGGCGTCGCCGGGCTCATTGTCGGTGGCATAGACCAGCACGCCTTCTTTCGTCTCCACGCGAAATCCCATGCAGCCTTGCGGATGATTCAGCCACGCGGTCTTGATCTGAATGCCGTCGCCCATGGGCAGGCAGCCATTCTCGATGTCGTAAAAATTCCGCTGGGCTTTCATCTGGTCGAGGTTGACGGGAAAATACGGAGATGCCATCTGCTCGGCAAAAACGTGCTCCAGGCTACTGGTCTGGCGGGAAGAGTGAAAAATGAATTGGTTCTTGGGACTGTTGTAGAGGGGGCGAAAAAACGGCATGCCCTGAATGTGGTCCCAGTGAAAGTGCGAGAGGAAGACGTGCGCGGAGAAGGGCCGCTCGCCGAACTCTCGCTCGAGTTCGTGGCCGAGCACGCGGAATCCGGTGCCGCAGTCGAAAATGTAAATCTGCTCTCCCAGGCGAACTTCGACGCAGGAGGTATTGCCTCCGTAGCGCAGGTTCTCGGCCTGAGGAGTGGGCGTGGAGCCACGTACGCCCCAAAATTTAATTCGCATAGACTTCGGCGCTGCTCAGCCAGTAATCTCCCGGGCCCTTCGGGCCAAGATGTTCATAGGAATCGGGATATTAGAGATTTTAACGATGATTTCAAAGTCAACAAGTGACCAAAGTTTGGCGGGGTCAGAAGCTTTTAACCGCAGAGCACGCAGAGAAGGCCGCAGAGGACGCTGAGAAAGGCCGTCAATTGGCTCGCCACGATTTTCTCAGTGATCTCCTTTCCCTCAGCGAACTCTGCAGTCCATAGCTTTTAATCGCAGAGTTCGCAGAGAATGCCGCAAACTTTCTGTCTGACATCATGCAGTTGAGCCTCGCCTATAATGAAAAACCCGCTGCCGGGTGCGCTGAGCGAAGGTAAGATCGGACCCTGAGGTTCACGAAGGAAAATCTTAAACCGCCATCGCGCGGATTTCTAACGATGCTGCAACCAGACTTCAAAGAATTTTCACGGCTGGCTCGCGAGGCCACGCTGGTTCCGGTGGTGAAGTCGGTGAGCGCCGACTTGCTCACGCCGGTTTCCGCATTTCTCGCGATTGCCGCCGACGAACCGCACGCTTTTCTGCTCGAGTCAGTGGAGCGCGGCGAGCAGATCGGGCGCTATACGTTCCTGGGCGCGCGACCCTACATGCGGGTCAAGGCGCGGCAGGGAACCGTCGAAATTGAGCGCGGACGCCGCCGCGAAGTGATCGAAGAAAATATCTTCCAGGTTGTGAAGCGGTTGCTCCGCGAACATCGCCCGGCAAACGTTGCCGGATTGCCTCCGTTCACCGCGGGCGCTGTTGGATACTTTGCCTACGATGTGGTCCGGCAGTTGGAAAAGATTGGCGAGCGTGCGAAGGATGATTTGCAGTTGCCCGACGCCGAGCTGATGTTTTTCGACCGACTGCTGGCATTTGATCACCTGCGGCATCAGATCCACATTGTGGCCGCCGCCGACGTGGTGCGCGAAACGCCGCGCCACGCCTACGATCGCGCCCTTCGCGACATTGCGGCGCTGGAGCGCAAGCTTGCCGCCGGACTTTCCCCGGCGCTCTGGCGCAAACCGTCTAAGGCAAAAGCGGGCAAGCTCAAGGTGCACGCCGGCACCACGCGCGATACTTTTCTGCGCAGCGTGGAACGGTGCAAAGAGTACATTGCGGCGGGCGATATTTTTCAGGTGGTGCTGTCGCAGCGGCTCGACTTCACTCCGGAGGTTGCGCCATTTGATTTGTATCGCTCGCTGCGGCAGGTGAATCCCTCGCCCTATCTGTATTTTCTGCGGAGCGGCGACAGGCACATTCTCGGCTCTTCGCCGGAGATGTTGGTGCGAGTGACGGGGCGCAAACTCGAATACCGGCCGATTGCGGGCACGCATCCGCGCGGTCGCGACGAGGCTGAGGATGTGCGCCTGGAACAGCAGATGCGCACCGACGAAAAGGAACGCGCCGAACACGTCATGCTCGTCGACCTCGGCCGCAACGACCTGGGACGAGTCAGCGAATTTGGCTCGGTGAAAGTGAAAGACCTGATGTATGTGGAGCGATATTCGCACGTGATGCACTTGGTGTCGGCGCTCGAAGGAACGCTTCGCACGGATCTGGACGCGCTCGACGCTTTTGCCGCCTGCTTTCCCGCGGGCACGCTCAGCGGAGCGCCCAAGGTGCGGGCCATGCAGATCATCGAAGAACTCGAACCGACGCGGCGTGGAATTTACGGAGGGTCGGTGCTCTACGCGGATTTTGCCGGGAACCTGGATTCGTGCATCGGAATTCGCACGCTGCTGATGCAGGGGAAGAAAGCGTACCTGCAAGCGGGCGCAGGAATTGTGGCCGACTCGGATCCAGCCAGCGAGTTTCAGGAGTCGATGAACAAAGCGCAGGCGCTGCTGAGATCTGTAGAGAATGCTCGAAACACTGACCACTGACCACTTCACTGGTGTAAAAAATTTTCCACCAGCTTTTTCCCTGCGGCGGTGAGCACGCTTTCTGGATGGAACTGCACGCCTTCGACTGGATAGCGGCGGTGGCGCAGGCCCATGATGGTGCGAGTGCCGTCTTTCTCGGTGGTCCAGGCGCTGACTTCCAATTCAGCCGGAAAATCCTTTTCTTCGACGATGAGCGAGTGGTAGCGCGTGGCCGTCATGGGCATGGGCAGGCCCTGGAAGACGGTTTTATTGTCGTGCATAACCGGGCTGGTCTTGCCGTGCATAAGATGAGCGGCGCGAACCACATGTCCGCCAAAGGCTTCGCCGATCGCCTGATGTCCGAGGCATACCCCGAGCAAGGGAACTTTGCCGGCGAAGTGACGGATGAGATCGATGCTGATGCCGGCCTCATGCGGCGTGCACGGGCCGGGGGAGACAACGATTTTCTCTGGGCGCAGACGCTCAATTTCCTTCACGCTGACCTGATCGTTGCGGCGCACCTCAACCTCGCCTCCCAGTTCGCCGATGTACTGCACCAGGTTGTAGGTGAACGAATCGTAGTTATCGAGGACGAAAATCAAGTTACGGCTCCTGGTATCAGATTACACCGGGGCAGTGGTCAGTGGGCAGTGGCCAGTGATCAGTGGCCGGTGTTTAGTTGGGCAGGTCCTGCGACTGAACGTCCGAGCCTCTGATAGTGGCCAAAGAGGCCGTTGCGGGCGAAATCTAGGCAAGTGCAATTGCTCTAATCAGTTAGAGCGCAATGGAGTACATATTTGTACGTACAACAGACAGAAACGGCGCTTCCGGTCACGGCAAAACCGCTCCTGCTCCGCGGCTAAAATACCCTTTGCGGGGCCGGAGAGGGGCTGGCATCGATGATCGGCTCACGACCCAGGGCAAAGCTCCTCCGGGACAAAATTCTTCGCCAGCGGGCCTGCAAATGCATTTTCGCCAC
>DASSRO010000235.1:0-2767 GCA_035701745.1 Candidatus Sulfotelmatobacter sp.
ACCACCTCGCGGGATATTGGGATTCCCCCATGGTGAAGCTCGACATCCTCGTCGCCGGAGATCCTGTCGACGCGCTCTCGATCATCGTTCATCGCGATTTCGCCTACGAACGCGGCAAAGCGCTGGTCTCAAAGATGCGCGAACTGATCCCCCGCCAGATGTTCGAGGTTCCCATCCAGGCCTCGATCGGAGCGAAGATCATCGCCCGCGAGACGGTTCATGCCATGCGCAAGAACGTCCTCGCCAAGTGCTACGGCGGCGACATCACCCGCAAACGCAAGCTGCTCGAGAAGCAAAAAGAAGGCAAGAAGCGCATGAAGCGCATCGGCCGCGTCGACATCCCGCAAGAGGCATTTCTAGCCGTGCTAAAAGTCGGCGAGGGCAGCAACTAACCCACGTAGCGACGGACGCATTCGTCCGTCTCGCGCTGAATTGCGCCGCTTTAGGGGCCATGGATCGTGGGGCGAAACACGCCAGCATCTACGTTGACTTCCCTAGCCACTGTCCCTAAGTTTCCAACAACTATCGTTACGATCTGGTAAGCGTTCCGGTTTCTCTTTGCATGCAATCGCTTAGGTCGTGTGGGGATGGGCTAGGTAGTGTTGCCGCAGCAGGTCTTTGCCGTAGTCATTGCCATTCGGAGTTCGCACTACGCAATGGATGTGCTGCTGGGTCGGCTTCGTGGGGTCTGCAGCAAACTTCCGCAGGTTGGCGGGTTGCTGGTGATCAAATTCGATGAGGACCACTGGACTGTGCACGCGGTAATAAAACGCGCTATCCGGCTGCGTTCCACCGATCCAAGTGAACCAAGTCTGGTCAAGATACCGGTCCACCTCGTCCATCTTCACGCGGGCGTGACCTTCGTCCATGTTCTTTATATACAGGTGAATCAAATCGCGGAAGCGTTGCCGCGCGGGGCCTGACAGATCATTCGTGCGCAATCCCGCATAATCGATTACGACATTGTCCTTGAATGCTTCGGTCAGATTGTTGTTGCCCGTCTTCGAGAAGTTGAGAATGGCCTGTTTCCGCTGAGCCTCCGGGAGTGCGTTCAACACTAAGACCATCGTTCTGTTCCTTTTGCAGAATCTCGAGACCTTTGTATTTTCCGGACGGCGCTTTTACTGGTTCGGAGCCGATAAACAAGGGAGTCATCACCACTTGGTCCCCGAGGACGAAGTAATTGATGATGGCGTGATGGCCCTCGAGTTTCCAGCCCCAGGGCTCGGTCGCCGACGGCTTGCCGTAAATCTGGATGTAGTACAACCATTCTCCCAGGAACGCGTGATCCTCGGCCAGCTCGGCGAGCGTTTCGTTGAGGCGCATGATGTTGCGCGTCAGCTCAAAGCCGTCTGCGCTAAGGGAAGCGCGCATCAATCCGAAGGCGGCCTGCCGCTGGGCGTCGGTCATCTCCGCGAAGCACACTCCCTGCCGCGCGTAAAAATGCTGATTCATCCATTTGCGCCACTCGACGTCGTCCACCGGAAATATGGTTCTGGCGAGTTGGAGCGGCGTGAGCGTGGCGATGAAGGCCTCCGCGGCATGGCGCACGGGTTCGGTTGAAACGCCGCTCGGCTTGATCTCGAACAGACCCGGCGCCACCTCTCCGTTGGTCGTGATTCCCTTGAACGGCGTCTCCAATCCTTTGCTCTCGTATTCCTCGGACATCTGGCGAAAACGCTCCGCCATATCAGATGCGCTCTGAGTTTGCGTCTGGCCCAGCGCCCATGGAGCAAGAGCGGCAGCGGAAACCAGGGATGAGATAAAGTCGCGACGCGTAGGCTTGCCCGTCCCAGGATGGATGTGGGTGTGATGGGAATGATGATGGCTATGATGCAGGTTGTGCGCCATGCTGGCCTCCGCTCGGTTGAGTCGCGGGAGTATAGCACGAGGACCGAATCCGGCAATCACACGCGATCGGGCATAGTCGCCAAAATCATTGCCCGCGAAACAGTACACGCCATGCGCAAAAATGTCTGTGGCCAAGTGACATTTCTCACAAGCGCAAGCTGCTGGAAAAGCAGAAAGAAGGCAAGAAGCGCATCGGCCGCGTCGATATCCCGCAAGAGGCATTTCTAGCCGCGCTAAAAGTCGGCGAGGGAAGTAGCTAACCCACGTAGCGACGGACGCATTCGTCCGCCCCGCGAAGCCAAAGCCGGGCGGCGCTCGTCACAAAGCAAAATGTTCCTGCAGGAACGTAGCGTGATGACGACAAGGGGTGTACGATTGTGTCATGACATCTAAGCCCAAGAAAGCAAAGAAGCGAAAGGCGCGGGCGCGGCCTGGGAAAGTGATCGAACTGCAAGCGTCGGTAGAGGACGACGTGTTGTTTTTGGCGGAGGAGGAGAGGGGTGCAGAGGCGCGCTGGAACCGTCCACGCAAGCAGAGGATTTCGTTGCGCGTGGATACCGAGGTGGTCGACTGGTTCAAGTCCAAAGGTCCGGGTTACCAGACGCGAATCAACCGAATATTGAGAAGAGTCATGATGGAGGGGAAGAAGCGGACGGGATAGAAGTAGGGATGGACTCTACGACAGCCGGAAACGCGCCAGTTTTCTGGTTTACTGGGTTCCCGAAACGTCTATAAACGTCCCGCCTGTCCCCGCATTTCGTCCAGCAGCAGCTCTAGTAAGTGCGCCGCGTCGCGCGCATCCGTCTTCTGCTTGCGCACTACGCAGGCTCGAATCTGCGCCGCATCTCCGATCCAGAGCTCGTGCCCCAACTCGGCCAGCATCCGCTCGAACCAGCGTGTGTGCCCGGTCGCTTCG
>DASSRO010000236.1:0-16206 GCA_035701745.1 Candidatus Sulfotelmatobacter sp.
GTTAGCGCCAAAGAACGGCGCGAACCTGGGGCGCCAATGAGTGCTCTTACAGCGAGCTCATGTTCGACAGGAACTCAGTATTGGACCGCGTTTTCGAAAGCTTGTCGATGAGAAGTTCCATGGCTTCGACCGGGGAGAGCGGGTTCAGAACTTTCCGCAGTACCCAGATGCGCGAGAGATCTTCCTTGGGAATCAGCAATTCTTCCTTTCGCGTACCCGAGCGCTGAATGTCGATGGCGGGGAAAACGCGCTTGTCGACGAGTTTGCGCTCGAGAATGATTTCGGAATTGCCGGTGCCTTTGAACTCTTCGAAGATGACGTCGTCCATGCGGGAACCGGTGTCGATCAACGCCGTCGCGATGATGGTGAGCGAGCCGCCTTCTTCAATGTTGCGGGCAGAGCCGAAGAAGCGCTTCGGGCGCTGCAAGGCGTTGGAGTCGACGCCGCCGGAGAGCACTTTGCCCGAAGGCGGAACAATCGTGTTGTAGGCGCGGGCGAGACGGGTGATGGAGTCGAGCAGGATCACGACGTCGCGCTTGTGTTCGACCAGGCGCTTGGCCTTTTCAATCACCATCTCCGCGACCTGTACGTGGCGCGCGGCGGGCTCGTCGAAGGTGGAAGAAATGACCTCGCCCTTGACCGAGCGCTGCATGTCGGTGACTTCTTCAGGACGCTCGTCGATCAACAGAACCATCAGGACAACTTCGGGATGGTTGGTGGTGATGGAGTTGGCGACATTCTGCAGCAGCATGGTTTTGCCGGCGCGCGGCGGAGAGACGATCAGTCCGCGCTGGCCCTTGCCCAGAGGCGTGAGCAGATCCATGACGCGGGCGCTCGCGTTTTCGCGCGTGGTTTCCAGCTTGAGACGCTCCTGCGGATAAAGCGGCGTCAGGTTGTCGAAAAGAATTTTGTTGCGGGCCTCGTCAGGCGATTCGAAGTTAACGGCTTCGATCTTCACCAGCGCAAAATATTTCTCGCCTTCGTGAGGAGGACGCACCTGTCCGCTGATGGTGTCGCCCGTCTTGAGGTCAAATTTGCGGATTTGCGAGGGCGAGACGTAGATGTCGTCGGGCCCGGGAAGGTAGTTGTAGTCGGGAGAGCGGAGGAATCCGTAGCCGTCAGGCAGGATTTCGAGGACACCTTCAGCAAAGATGTGGCCCTCTTTTTCGCTCTGCGCCTGCAGGATCTTGAAGATCAAGTCCTGCTTGCGCATACCGCTGGCACCGGGCAGATCCAAGGTCCTTGCGATCTTGGTCAGCTCGGTGATGTTCTTTTCTTTCAATTCAGCAATGGTCATGATTCACCTGAACCCGCGCACCAGAACGTATTCGTTAGTGTCAGCGGGAGATTCTTAAAAGGAGGGGACGCAGGGAAGACGCAAATACTACCGGGCAGGAAGGCGGGGCTGGTTAAGCAGCCCGCCGTTGTGCCTCAGCAAAATTCTCTGGTTCCGACAAAACTTCTTGCCGCTCCGAGTCAGCGATCCGGTCCAATACACCGTTCATGGTTTCCTGGATTCTGGTGCTGGGCCGGTGGAACTTCCGCGTGGCCTTGGAGGCAAGCTGACAAAGCATATACCGGTTACGTAGAGTCTGTAAAGCATCAAAGACACGATCAGAGCGCATGTTCTTTCTGTCTCCTTACTTTATGATGGTGGCCTTCCGCATTCGTCCTTTATCGAGGAGGGTGACCGGAACCCCACAGACCGCTATATGTCACTGATTCCTAGTAGGTTGTAAAGGAGTTAGCGTAAAAACTCACTTTTTGAATAGATGCGCGACGGGACGGTGAAGATGCTCGATTTTCTGGGCTCTGTTCCTACGCGCAAACGATTTAAACCAAGCCCAAATGATTCCTAGTGTCCCGGGAACTGGCTAATGTATCTGGAAGGTCGGGTACGGTCAAGTATTAATTTGTCAACCGGAAAATGAGAAGGCACCTCCGCTCGAAAAGAACAGCCCCATACGCCGGGGCAAAACCTGCGAATAACTTCAAAATCAGCAACTTAGCTACGCGTCGGCCCTGCGGATTTAATTCGTTGTCACACGAAAATGCTGCTCGACTCGCTGCTCAAGGAGCCCTCTTGGGGTGTTCGACCGATTGAGGTCCCCGCCCCTTGACTTGCGCCATAGCCTATGGCAAAACATTCTCCAGCGGTGCCCTCCAGGGTACCCTTTTTCAATGCGTGAGAGGTGTCAGATGGTCACTAACCCCCTTGCGTGCTGGATATGCGGCGGACAAGTTGACCTCACCAAATGTAAAGTAGACGAACTGGGACTTCCCGTTCATGAGCTCTGCTACGTCGATAAGACAGTCTTAAAATCCGGGCCTGGCAGCCGGCCCGGTTCCATTCCGAAGAACGATAGTCCTCGGAAGGGTCATGAGCCCGCTGCTTAGATAAGTGACCACACAGTAAAACAGTCTCGCGGCAGTGTGCTTTTCGTCGACAAATCCAACTCCCAAACCACTCTGCTCCACGGTTGACGAACTCAACGATTTCACCCCCCTTTTCGGACGTTCTGCGCCATAGGAGCCCCAAGTTCACCCGCCACAATGAACCGTGATTGAAATCACAGACCGGCCTTGTGGGGGTCACTACGTTTAAGGGGCCGGACGGTCTTGGACGGCCGCCCTACATTGAACGGAGAGGCGTTTTATGTCGCTTGCAATCCCTACCAATACACGCGTTTTGAATTCTGCCTCGGAGAAAAAGATCATGAGCGCCGCGGAGGCGGCGGCGTTGATTCGCTCCGGCGACCAGATCGGGATGAGCGGGTTCACCGGCTCGGGATATCCGAAGGCGGTGCCGATTGAGTTAGCGCATCGCATGGCGGACGCCCACTTCCGCGGCCAGAAGTTTCAGGTCAGCGTATTCACCGGCGCTTCCACGGGGCCGGAGCTCGACGGCGCCCTGGCGATGGCCGGAGGCGTGAACCTGCGGCTTCCCTACCAGTCGGATCCGGAGACTCGCAAGCGGATCAATGCGGGCGAAATGGATTACATGGATATTCACCTGAGCCATGTGGCGCAGTTCGTGGAGTATGGATTTCTGGGCAAGCTGGATGTGGCGCTGATCGAGGTGGCTGCAATCCTCGAGGATGGCCGCGTAGTGCCGAGTTCTTCGATCGGCAATAACAAAACGTGGATCGATTGCGCCGAGCGAATCATTCTGGAAGTGAATTCCTGGCAGCCCATGGCGCTTGAGGGGATGCACGACATTTACTACGGTCTGGAGCCGCCGCCCAATCGCAAGCCCATCCCGTTAGTACGGCCGGGGGATCGGATCGGAACGCCTTATCTCAACGTGCCGAGCGAGAAGATTGCCGGCATCGTGTTAACCGATTCGCCCGACCGCAACAGTGCGTTCAAGCCGCCGGATCCGGCTTCTCAGCTGATCGCCGGGCACATCCTGGAGTTTCTCAGCTGGGAAGTAAAAAAGGGCCGGATGCCGGAAAACTTGTTACCGCTGCAATCGGGCGTAGGAAACATTGCGAATGCAGTTTTATTCGGGTTGGAAGAGGGGCCGTTTGAGGGCCTTACTTCCTATACCGAAGTCATTCAGGATGGAATGATTCGTCTGCTGAAGTCTGGCAAAGTGACTTCGGCCTCGGCGACGGCATTCTCGCTCAGTCCCGCGATGCTCGACGAAGTGAATGCCGACATGGCCAGTTACCGGAAACGCATTGTCCTGCGGCCGCAGGAGATTTCCAACAACCCGGGGATCATCCGGCGCCTGGGCGTGATTGCGATGAACGGCATGATCGAAGCCGATATTTACGGCAACGTGAATTCCACCCACGTGATGGGATCGCGCATTCAGAACGGAATTGGCGGGTCAGGAGACTTTGCGCGCAACGGATATTTGTCGATCTTTATGGCGCCGTCGACGGCGCAAAAAGGGACGATCTCAACCGTGGTGCCGATGGTGTCGCATGTGGACCATACCGAGCACGATGTGCAGGTAATTGTGACCGAGCAGGGACTGGCAGACCTGCGCGGGCTCTCTCCGCGGCAGAGAGCAAAGCTCATTATCGAGAAGTGCTCGAATCCGGACTATAAGCCGCTGCTCGCAGATTATCTGGCGCGGGCGGAGCGGCTCTCGTACGGCAAGCATACCCCGCATTTGCTGACCGAATCGCTGGGGTGGCATAACCGCTATCTGCGGGGCGGGAATATGCGGCCTCGGGAAGAGAACTAGCGGCTTAACACCTGCCCGCGATCGAGGGCGCATGGGAACAGGGCGACCCACCTATCAGACCTGGAAACAACTCTAGGGAAATCTACCTATTGACAGATTATGGAACGCGTAGCAGTATTCATTCGTTTTATTAAAACCTTTCACTACGGAGAGCCTCCATGAGATCCTCTGCCTCCGCCCGCGGTTCCTATCGCCGTAACCGGTTCTTCCCGTCGATCCCTTCCCTTCTCGCGTTGGCTGTTCTTACCGTGACAGCATCTGCGCAGACGGCGTTCGTTCGAGTCAACCAAGTGGGCTATGTCGCCGGCGCTACAAAGAGGGCCTACCTGATTTCCTCGGGAGCCGAAACTGGGGCGACGTTTACCTTGAAGAATTCCAGCGGGTCGACCGTTTTCGGGCCGGCCGCGATCGGCGCCAACCTGGGCTTGTGGAGTAGTGCTTATCCTGATGTCTATGCCTTGGACTTCGACAGCTTTGCTACCGCGGGAAATTACACAATCAGCGTGAGTGGACCGATTGCCGCGTCTTCGCCGAGCTTTAATGTGGACACGGCGGCAAATCTGTATAGCGGCGCTTTGTCCAACAGTCTTTTCTTCTACCAGAACGAACGCGATGGCCCGAACTTTGTTACCACGGCGCTGCGCACGGCCGCTGGACATCTGAACGATCAGAGCGCGAAGGTTTACGTCACACCGAATGTCAACAACAACGGACGCTTTTCTGGTGACTTGACTCCAGCCACATTCAATGGAACGCAACCCGTCATTGACGGCGCGGGCGGCTGGTGGGACGCCGGCGACTATATGAAGTTTGTGCAGACGCACACCTACACGGTAGCCATGATGCTGGTGGGAGTCCGGGATTTTCCAAACCAGATGGGCAGCAGCGGCGTGACACAGAATGGGCTTCATTGGCCGGATGAGGCGAAGTTCGGGCTCGACTGGCTGCAAGAGATGTGGGACGACACCAACGCAATCCTCTATTACCAGATGGCAATTGGGAACGGGAACGCGCAAACCGTGAGCGATCACGACATCTGGCGGCTGCCGCAGGCCGACGATACCTATGGCGGATGCACCTCGCAGTATCGCTATATCTGCCACCGTCCGGTATTTGTGAATCCAGCGGCATTGAACTCGTCCGGACAAATTCAATCAGGCGCATCGATCAGCCCCAACATGGCGGGAAGGCTGGCCGCTGATTTCGCGCTTTGCTATCACCTCTATCAAAGTTCCAATGCGGCGTATGCCAACAGGTGTTTGAGCTCGGCCGAGCATATCTTTGACTTGGCCAACACCGCTCCCAGCGGCAATCTGCTGACAGCCATACCGTTCAGCTTTTATCCCGAAACAGAGTGGCGCGACGACATGGAATTGGGCGCGACCGAACTTTATTTTGCGGTGCAGGGTTGCGGCAGCAGTTGCCCGGTGAACCTGCATCCGGCGTCCTATTACCTGCAGCAGGCGGCGCACTGGGCGAACGCTTACATCACGGGACCGAATGATGCTGCCGACACCCTCAATCTTTACGACGTGAGCGGGCTGGCGCATTTCGAGCTATATCGTGCATTGGCGCTCGCTGGAAATCCATCTGGCCTGGAAACTACGCAAGCGGCATTAGTGGCTGATCTCGTGAAGCAGTTGAACAAGGCCATTGCCCAGAGCGCGACCGATCCGTTCGGGTTTGGATTCAAGTGGGCGGCCTACGACACAACATCGCACGGTGGCGGCCTTTCCGTGATGGCAGCGGAATGCAGTTATCTTGCCTCCCTGGGTGCGGCTTGTACCCTGAACAACACATCGCCAGCGGTGTACGCAAACCGGCAGCTGGCGAATGTGTTGGGAACGAACGCGTGGGGAACCTCACTTATCGTGAACGATGGCACGACCTTCCCGCTTTGCATGCAGCACCAGGTCACCAACCTGGTGCCCACGCCTCCAAATGGTCCGCCCTTCTTGTCGGGAGCGGCCGTGGAAGGTCCAAACTCGATCGCCGCGAAGGGCACTCTGAGCGGCATGGTGACATGTCCGCCGAATGGCGTGGACGTCTTCGCGCAATTCAACGGCAAGGCGGTTTACAAGGACTTCGTGCAGTCCTATTCGACTGTGGAGCCTGCTATTGATTTGACGGCATCGTCGTTCCTGGCATTTTCGTGGCAGATGGCGGGTGCGCCGTCAGGAACACCGTAGTTAAAGGTTCCAATCCAAAGCTCTACCCGTGTCTCGCCAAGAGCGCGAGACACCGGGGCGCCTCGAACTCGGCAACATCCTCTCATGCGTTAGCGCGGCCAGAGCCAGGCGAATGTGCCGGCAGTCAGGACCGCATAGATCAAGCCGTCGATTACTTCCTTTATCGTCACGCTCCAGGTTTGGCCCTTCCAGATGCTGTTGCTGAGATTTCCCAGGCCATACGCAAGAAACGCAGATTCCCCAATGACGCGAAAGATGTGACGATGAGACGTATACGGATAGACCGTGTGGGCCGCAAGATGAGCGACGACCACACCAATCACGAGGCAATAGCCGAACCACAGGCCAAGGAATTTCGGCATCGCGGGCGGGCCATTATGGAACACGGTCATCATGCCAACGGGGCCTTGATTGTACTTTTCGGCGATGGCCGGTGACTTCATTTCCTTGTGCGTACAGAAAGGAAACACATACATGCCGCGCTTCAGTCCTGCGGCGCGCAGGGTCGTGAGAAGTTTGTCTTCGTCGGGTAATTTCTGGTAATCGCTGCGATGATACGGCAACAGCATGTGGATGATGGAACTGGCCACGAATACGATGACGGCAGACAGCACGATGGGCAGCCAGAGGGCGGAAAGCGGCGTCATGCGGAGCCTCCTGTGGCTCGGAATTCCAGCTTCTCGGGGAGGCTACGCTGCGAACCCGCAGTGGTCAAGAGACTAGGATTTAAGACCAGCTGTTGTCCGTGGTGTTTCAGCAGCAAGAATCTGCCGCATCTGCGTTCTTTTTTATTGTGTAATTAATTCCGCGGAAAAGGCCCGTTTGCTCGCACAGAGCACGGGAATTGGCCGCCATCCCGGCTAAAGGCAACACAGCCGATCTGCGCCCGGCAGACAGCCGAGGCGGCTGTCACTGCATTAGTTCGGCGGGGATAAGGCGGTGTCATAGCGGGACCGTTTTGCATCTAAGGAGGATGATGACTGGAGACGGAAATGTTCAGGTGATTCATGCGGAGTCGCGGCGGCACGAATTTGTCCAGCTGAATTCGTGGCTGGAGCAACTGGTCGCGCGGAGTGGCAGTGATCTGCTGCTGGTAGCGAATGCGCCGGCGTCGCTGCGGGTGGAAGGAAGTTTGGTCGTGATCGGCGACAGGCCTTTGAGTGGCGACGAGATCGAGGCCGCGGTGCTGCCGGCGCTGGCCCCGCATGCGCGCGAGGAGTATGAGCAGACCCATATCGCGGATTCGTCTTATCGCCTCGAAGGGCTGGGACGATTTCGCATCAATCTGCATCGCGAGCGCGGGCGGGCGGCCGCTACCGTACGCGCGCTGCCATCGAAAATACCGGCGCTCGATGAACTGCATCTCCCCGCGGGTGTCGGTGCGCTGGCCAAGCTGCAGCGCGGCCTGGTGATTATTGGCGGGGCGACGGGATCGGGCAAGTCAACGACGCTAGCGGCGCTCCTAAATGAGATTAACCAGCGCGAGGCGCGGCATATTGTGACCGTGGAAGATCCCATTGAATATGAGCACATGCACCGTCAAAGCTTGATCGAACAGGTGGAGATCGGCATCGATGCGCCCGACTTCCCCACCGCGCTGCGGGCAGCGATGCGGCAGGCGCCCGACGTGATTGTCGTGGGTGAGATGCGCGATCCGGAAACGGCGCGGATTGCCTTGTCGGCGGCGGAGACGGGGCACCTGGTTTTTACGACCTTGCATACGACGGACGCGGCGTCGACGGTGTCGCGAATCGCGGATTCATTTCCGCAGGAGCGGCAGCACTCGATCCGCGCAGAGATGGCGATGGCGCTGGCGGCGATCCTGACCCAGACGCTGATTCCGCGGAAGAATGGCGGACGAGTCCCGGCCGCCGAGTTGCTGATGGTCGGCTACGGCGGCCGCCAGCACATCCGCAAGAATGCGCTCCAGCATCTCCAGCAGGAGATTACGATCACGCGCAAACAGGGATCGTTCACGCTCGAGGAATCTTTAGCGCAGTTGGTGGCGCAGAAAGAATTGGGACGCGAGGATGCGATGTTGCGGGCGCTGCATCCCGAGGATTTGGACGTCCTGTTGAAGGCGAAGGGGCTGTAGAGACTGAAGAGTCAACTTCACCGACGGTTTTTCTAACCCCCGCCTTACGCCCAGTAGGTGCGGTCGAGGCTGCGATATTGGATGGCTTCGGCGATGTGCTTGGGCTCCAGGTTGGCGGATTCTTCCAGGTCGGCGACGGTGCGGGCTACTTTCAGGATGCGGTCATGGGCGCGCGCGCTCAAACCTTGCTGGGTCATGGCGCGTTCTAACAGGCGTTCGCAGTCGGCGGAGAGCTCGCAGAAGGTGCGAATGTGACGCGAGGACATTTGCGCGTTGCAGTAAATTTTTTCCCGCGTGTTGGTGAAGCGGGCGAGCTGCTTTCGGCGGGCGCCGATCACACGTTCGCGGATGGTGGCTGAGTTTTCCGGCTCGTGCGTGCTGCGCATTTCCTTGTAGTTCACGGCGGGGACGTCGATGTGGATGTCGATGCGGTCCATGAGCGGGCCGGAAATTTTCGAGACATAACGCTGGATCATCGGCGTGGTGCACTGGCAGTCGCGAGTGCGGTCATTGTGAAAGCCGCAGGGGCAGGGATTCATGGCGGCGGCCAGCATGAAGCGGGCTGGGAACGTTAGCGACATCGAAGCGCGAGCAATGCTGACGGTGCCGTCTTCGAGCGGCTGGCGCAGGACTTCGAGGACGTTGCGGGGGAACTCTGGCAGCTCGTCGAGAAAAAGCAGGCCGTTGTGGGCGAGCGAAACTTCGCCGGGGCGCGGGATAACGCCGCCGCCGATCAATCCAGCGTCAGAGATGGTGTGATGCGGCGAACGGTAGGGGCGCGTTCCAACCAGTCCGCTTCCCTGCTCCAGCACTCCGGCGACACTGTGAATCTTTGTAGTCTCCAGAGCTTCCTCAAACGTGAAGGGCGGGAGGATAGTCGGCATGCGCTTGGCGAGCATGGTCTTGCCGGAGCCGGGCGGGCCGATCATGAGTATGTTGTGACCTCCGGCGCAGGCGATTTCGATGGCGCGCTTGGCGGTCTGCTGTCCGCGAACATCTTTGAAATCGACGAAGAATTGCTGCGACTCGCGCAGGAGCGAGTCGCCATCGGCCTTGACCGGAACGATGCCGTTGCCGGAATTCACGAAGTGAATCACATCCAGCAGCGAGCGCACGGGGTAAACATCCAGGCCGGAGACCATGGCTGCTTCCTTGGCATTGGCTTCGGGGACGACCATGCGGGTGATTTTCTTTCCGCGAGCTTCAATGGCGATGGGAAGAGCGCCGCGCACGCCGCGCACGCCACCGTCGAGCGAGAGCTCGCCGACGAAGAGGCAGTCGGTCATCTCCTTTTTTGTGAGGCCGCCATAGGCTCCAACGATGCCAAGGGCCATGGGCAGGTCGAATCCCGAACCTTCTTTCTTGATGTCGGCGGGAGCAAGGTTGATGGTGATGTGCGTGGGCGGAATATCGTAGCCGCAGTTCTTGAGCGCGGCGCGAACGCGGTCGCGGCTTTCGCGGACGGCGGCATCGGGCAGGCCGACGGTGTGGAAGTGGTCCTGATCGCACTTGATGCCTGAGCAATCGACTTCGACCTGTATGATGTTGGCGTCGATGCCGTAAACGGCGGCGCTGAGAGTTTTGTAGAGCATGTCAAATAAAAACCGCACTTCGGAGCGGATCAGGCTGGCTTTCGTACGAAAACGCGAAAACAGGTCTGGCCCACCAAGGCCTGGACTGCCAGATAGCTACCTTAGGCTTTGGAACGCCGGGCTGGCTGTGATGGATGTCACGCGCGGCCTGTGGAAAAGCCGAACCTCAGTGGGGTAAGCCGCCTTTCAGTTACGGCGCCTCAGTTACGGCACGCCTGCGCTCATATTCTTTATTTGTTCAAGCCTCTCTCTCCGTGTTGGTTAAGGTAGCGGGCATTTTCCCCCATTGGCTCAAGCTTTTCCGTTTTTCGTGAACCAAGATGTCAAATACAGGGAATCCTCGGCTCGCACGTATAGAATGTACGATGGCTTTTAGCGGAGATTCGCAGTTCTCATGAGTTTAGACTCCCGTAACGCACCTCGCACGCCTCGCACTCCCGACCATCTTGAACGCGAAGAATCTCAGCTGTGGAGATGGGCGCTGGGGTTCATGATTCTGCTGGCAGTGGCGCTGGCGGCATTGTTGTGGGAACGTCTGGAGAACATTCCGTTTTCGCTGCGCGCGATTCCCATTGGAATTTTAGTTTTGTCGATCCTGTTCGCGGTGTACGCCTACGGCCGGAGGCGTGAAGTCAGCGAGCTCAAAGGACTGCTGCACGGGTTGCAGGAGCACGTGGGCGCCGCGCCGTCGGAAGAACAGCTGGACCAACTCAGCCAGGTCATTCTGCGCTCGCAGCGTAACTTCAAAGAACTGATCGATTCGTTCGACGATCCCGCGTGCGCGACATCGCTCGACGGCACCTTGCGGACGGTCAACAAGCGAATCACCGAGATCACGGGCCTGAGTTATTCGGAGCTGATCGGGCGGAAGATCTACGACTTCATCGATGAGCCAACCCAGGCGGAGGTCGAGCGCAACCTGGGACGGTTCCTGGAAAAAAGGCGGTGGGCGGGAACAGTGCAGATCCGGTTGAAGAACAGTTCCCGGCCTCGTTATTTCGAATGCGTGCTGAACGGAATTGTGAAAGGCGATGAAGTGGTGGGCGCCAGCATGCTGGGCCGGGACGTCACCGAACAGCGCGAGAAGGAAATGCGCTTCACCGAATTGTTCGAGACGCTGCAGGAAGGGGTTTACTTCAGCACACCTGACGGGCATCTGCTGGACGCGAATCCGGCGCTGGTAAACATGCTGGGATATGTAGAGAAAGGCGAGTTGCTGGCGGCGGAACCGGCGGCGCTGAATTTCAATCCCGGCCAGCCGGTGCTGGGGCGCGCCGTAGACGATCGCGGAGGAGTGCGCACGCGGGAGGTCAAGCTGCGGCGCAAAGATGGCACGCCCGCAGTTTTTCTCGATTCTTCCCGCGCAGTTTGGGACACTTCGGGCAACATCATCCGCTACCAGGGCACGCTGGTGGACATCACGGAGAAGCGGAAGATGGAGCGGCAACTCGAACAGCAGGACGAGTTCCGCAGCCGGCTGCTGGAAAGCTTCCCCGACCTGATTCTGGTAGTGGACATGGAGGAACGCTACACGTTTGTGAGTTCGCGGGCGCGAGACCTTCTGGGGTATGAGCCGCAAGAGATGGTGGGGAAGAAGATATCTGAGGTTGAGGATCATTCGCCGGAGATGGCGGCGCTGTATCACACGGTCGTTTCGGGCAAGCAATCTTTCGCGTCGGCGGAGTACGGAGCGCGGCACCGGGATGGAAACTGGCGAACCATGCGCGCCGCGGGCAGCCAGTTAGTGGATGCCGAGGGGAAGATCAGCGCCGTGATCATTTCGGTGCGCGACATTACGGTGGAACGAAAGCTGGAGCAGCAGATTGTACAGAGCGAGCGGCTGGCGGCGATGGGCGCGATGATTGGAGGCGTTGCCCACGAGTTGAATAATCCGCTGACCAGCATCATGGGCGTCAGCGAACTGCTGCAGGATACCGAGACCAACGAAACCTCGCGCAAGCAACTCGCCATGCTGCAGCAGCAGGCGCGGCGTGCTGCGGAGATCGTTCAGAACCTCACTTATTTTTCGCGCCCGCCGGCTCCGGGCAAGAGCCGGATCAATTTGGCGGAAGTGTTAGAGCGCACCTTGAACCTGCACGCCTATTCTCTGCGCAAGAACAACATCACGGTGGATTTTTTGAAGGAGACCGGGGTGCCGTATGCGCTGGGCGATCCGCACCAGCTGATGCAGGTGTTTCTGAACCTGATTCTCAATGCCGAGCATGCCATTCGCGAGGCGCGCGATAAAGGGACGCTGAGAATTCGTTTGGGCAGAGGAGAAGGAACGGTCTGGGTCAGCTTCCACGACGACGGGCCCGGGATTCCAAAAGAAATCTTGTCGAGCATCTTCGATCCGTTCTATACGACAAAGCGGCCGGGGCGCGGGACAGGGCTGGGGCTGAGCATCTGCAAGTCGGTGCTCAAGGAGCACAACGGGACTGTGGAAGCTGCGAATGCTCCGGACGGCGGGGCGGTGTTTACGGTGACGCTGCCGATGGCGGCGACGGGGTAGGCGGAGGTTGCTTCAGCGAGCTCGGAGGAGGGAGCGCTCGGCTTCGCCTTCGCGGAACGGACGAATGCGTCCGTTCCCACACGATTCATGCGTCCGTTCCCACCCGGCTTTAGCGCTCTACGGCCATGGCTACGGCGTTGCCTCCGCCCAGGCAGAGGGCGGCGATGCCGCGCTTCACGTCGCGGCGGGTCATTTCGTAGATCAGGGTAACCAGCACTCGCGCGCCGCTGGCGCCGATGGGGTGACCGATAGCGACGGCGCCGCCATTCACATTGACCTTGTCGGGATTCAGGCCCAGCTCGCGCATCACTCCCAAAGCCTGCACCGAAAATGCCTCGTTCAATTCGTAGAGATCGACGTCTTCATTTTTCCAGCCGGTTTTTTCCCAGATGGTGCGGACCGCTCCGACGGGGGCCATCATCACCCATTTAGGTTCGACGCCGCTGGTAGCTTGGGCGACGATGCGAACCATAGGCTTCGCACCAAGCTCACTGGCGCGCTTGGCACTGGTGACAACCAGGGCAGCGGCTCCATCATTGACGCCGGGAGCGTTGCCGGCCGTGACGGTGCCGTCTTTCTTGAAGGCTGGTTTCAGGGCTCGCAGCACTTCGATCGTCGTGTCCTCGCGCGGGCTCTCATCTTTTTCGAAAATCGCGGGAGGCGCGCCCTTCTTCTTCGCGGGAATCTCTACCGGAACGATCTGCGACTTGAAGCGGCACTCCTTCATCGCCGACAGAGCTTTGCGGTGAGAGTTGAGGGCGAACTGATCCTGTTCTTCGCGAGTGATGCCGTACTTATCGGCGACGTTTTCTCCCGTGATGCCCATGTGGTAGTCGTTGTAAATATCCCAGAGTCCGTCGTGAACCATGGAGTCAACGATCTGCGCATTGCCCAGGCGGTAGCCCTTGCGCGCTTGCGGAAGAAGATAGGGAGCGTTGGTCATCGATTCCATTCCGCCGGCGACAACGATGGAACTATTTCCGGTCTGCACCGCTTGCGCGGCGAGCGCGACGGATTTCAATCCCGAGCCGCAAACCTTGTTGATTGTCATGGCACCTGTCGCGGAAGAGAGTCCGCCGAAGATTGCGGCTTGCCGCGCAGGATTTTGTCCGAGCCCGGCGGAAACGACATTGCCCATGATGCACTCATCGATCTGATCGGGAGCGAGACCGGCGCGCTTGACAGCTTCGCGCACCACGATGGCGCCGAGTTGCGGAGCGCTGAAATCCGAGAGGCTGCCTTGAAATTTTCCGACTGCGGTGCGGCAGCCGGAGAGGATGACAACATCGTCAAAAGAGGCCATAGATCAAGCTCCCGCGAAGGTTTCGCGATTCACATTATAGATGCTGGAGAACCGGAAAGGGTCGCGGAGCAGAGCGCGGACGCTGCTCCCACGGAAATCGACGCAGCGCGATTCTTTGTCTGGTTTTTTGCGCGCTACGCGAGTGACGAAGTGTTGTGCCGAAGAAAAATCGAGAAGCGCGTGATGCGTTCGCAAAAATCTTCTTGACATTTGCTATCGAAAACTCTGTCGTCGTGACTTTGGTGTCGCGACTTGCGGAGTTTGATCGTCATTTTTTTCTTGACTTCATTTTTCATTAACTCTATACATCAACTAGTTGCAGTAGAAGACCACTGCGACATTTTCCATGAAGAATGGAAGGGAGAATAGGAACAATGGCAACCAAGAAAAAGGCAAAGAAGAAAAAGAAACACTAAGTAAGTTAAGTCTGAAGCAAAAAAGGGGACGCTCAAAGCGTCCCCTAAGTTTTTGCGGCTATGATCGACAGCGGCGACATTTAATTCGGCTTTGCAGTCGCGCTCTCCACGCGATGGGGAATGCGCTTCTCCTTTTCCGGGCACAGACTGCGATAGGCGCAGAAATTGCAATGGATGCCCGGCTTCGCAATGAACTTTCCATCCGCAATTCCTTGCGCCGCATCTTCCACGCGGGCGCGAGCGCCGATTAACTGCGCTTCGGTACGGGTGGTGATGACCGGAACGTTCTCCTCAAGATTGTAAAAACTCAGCGCCCCGACGGTGTATCCCCATTTCTCTTTGGCGGCGATCGCGTAGAGCGACAACTGCAAGCTCTCATCCGCGTCTTCCTGGTCACGAGCCTTTCCCGTCTTGTAGTCGATGATGGTCACGCTGCCGTCGGGACGGCGGTCGATGCGATCGATGCGGCCGACGACCAAGGTCGCCCCTATGCGGATCTCAAACGATTGCTCGGTATGCAGTACCTCTGCAGATGGAAGCGTTCGGGCCGAGGCGAGGAACTCACGCAGTTGCGCGATTCCCTGCTGCTCGTAGAGTTCGTGCTGGTAGGCCTCCTGGATCTTGGCCTCGGCGAGGTCGAAGCGGAAGAGGTCAATGAGTTCGTCGTCGGTCTTGGCTCGCCCGAGATTCACGGAGTCGAAGTAAGTTTTGAGCACGCGATGGATCGCAGCACCATACTGCATGGCCGCCGCGGGTCTGGCTGCCAGGCGCCAGTCGCGATCGAGCTTGAACTGCAGTCCGCAACGCTCGTAGGTATCGACCGCTGACGCGCTGAGGCGAGTATGCAGACCGTCGAGCACAGGAAGTTCGAACCACGCGTTAGTTTGCGACTCGGCGGGATAAGCCAGCGGGCTCCCAGCGAAGATGTCGAGGCTCTTTTGGGAGCCGCGCGCCGGAATCGTCACCAGGTAGCGAGCGAGGCTTTTGTCGGCGATCAGATCGCGCATGTATCCGGCGGGAGTCTTGTTGATTTTGCCGGTTCCTTCCCGTGCATAAATGTTCAGCGTGTCGCGGGCGCGGGTCATGGCAACGTAGAACAGTCGGCGCTCTTCCTGCTCGTGAAGGGTCTTGTCGTCAGCTTCGGTGATGGAACCGGCATCGCGCAACTCGCGGGGAAAGGCGACCAGAGTCTCCCGGTACGAACAGGGAAAGGAATTTGAATTGGCGCGAAGGATAGAGACGTGAGGAAACTCCAGGCCCTTGGCGCCGTGCACGGTCATCAGGCGAACCGCATTCTCGCTTTCGCGGGCTTCCAGGGGAATCACGCCGCCGGCTTCGCGGAAGTACACGAGATAGTCGACGAGTTCCTCGAGATTGGTGGTCTTATTCAGCTTTTTCTTCTCCCATTCGGCGACAAAGTTCAAGGCGGCCTGAAGAATGGGCGAGGAGGCGTCGAGCGCGAATTCGCGCACGATGATGTCGAGGGCGGCGCGCGCTTTGGCGGCGCGCCGGCGGATTTCTTCGCGGGTGCGCTGCACGGCGGCGAGAACGTCGGCGCCCCCATCCACTCGATCCAGCGCGGACGAAAGAGGCACGACGTGGGCCTCGCGATTGTCCCGCGCGATGGCTCGCATAGTTTGGCGAAGCTGCTCGGGATTGACGCGGAAGCAAGGCAGAGCGGCCACGCGGAACAGGCTGACATCGTCGCCGGCGGATACGATCGCATTCAGGCAGGCAAACAAGTCGCGCGCTTCGGGAGTATCGGAAATGTCCATGCTCTCGATGACGAACGGAATATCGGCCTCGGCCAGCTCCTGGACGACCTCGTCGCGATGGAAGTGAGAGCGGTAGAGGATGCCGAAGTCGGACCACTTGCATTTGGATTTTTTCTGCGCGTCGCG
>DASSRO010000237.1:0-11265 GCA_035701745.1 Candidatus Sulfotelmatobacter sp.
ATCAAACACACGGTCGATGTGATGATGAGTGTCGTGATGAAGCGCGATCCAAACCAATCGTCTTCCTGACCTTTGTCGAGCAGAATCTGCAATGCGCCCACGCCCACGGTCAAAAGCGCGATTCCCACGTAATCCAACTTAACTCCAGCTCTCTTTAGTTTCTGAAGATAAGGAGGGTCCTCTACGAACCGCCGCACCAGTAACCAGGCGATGGCGCCCACTGGAATATTGATAAAAAAAATCCAGCGCCAGGAATAATTGAACGTTATCCAACCACCCAGTGTCGGGCCAATCGTAGGCGCCATAATGGCAGTAATTCCATAGGCTGCGAATGCGAGTCCGCGTTTTTCGGGTGGGAAGGTATCTGCGAGGATCGCCTGTGCCATAGGTTGCAACCCGCCACCACCGGCTCCCTGCAAAACTCGGAAGAGAAGCAGAAAACCCAGGCTGGGAGCGAAGCCGCATAGCAACGAACTCGCAGTAAAAATAGTGAGACAACTCATGAAGAATCGCTTCCGCCCGAACGCTCCGGCAAGCCATCCCGTCATCGGAAGAATGATCGCGTTAGAAACCAGATAAGAAGTCAGTACCCAGGTGCTCTGGTCATTGCTCGCTCCCAAGTTGCCGGCCATATATGGAAGGGCAACGTTTGCGATGCTGGTGTCGAGAACTTCCATGAACGCAGCCAGCGCGACGACAACCGCGATCAGCCAGGGGTTGTACCGTGGTCGCCAAACATCCTGGTCGAGTGTTAGCGTAGCGGTGGTCATCTGAGGTAAACGTCTGGAACGACATTCATGCCAGGGCGCAGCTTCCGGTCGCGATTTTCACCACTCTCAAGGACAATTTTTACCGGCACTCGTTGCACGATCTTTACGTAGTTCCCAGTGGCATTCTCGGGCGGCAGCAAACTGAACAGAGGCCCAGTGGCGCCGGCAAGACTGTCGACGTGGCCGTGAAGAGTCGCGCCACTCGAATCCACGTGAATATCCGCCCTCTGTCCCACTTGCACATGCTTGAGTTGAGTCTCTTTGAAATTGGCGGTTACCCAGACCTCGTCGAGTGGAACAACAGTGAGTAGTTGCTGCCCCGGTTCAACGTTCAAACCAACGACGACGGTCTTGTTTATCTCACCGCTGATTGGGGCGACGATCTTCGTATATTGGAGGTTCAGTTCTGCCTGCTGCAGCAACGCCCGCTTTTGCTGAACATCGGCAACCGCGGCCTGTACCCGTGCCCGGGTGGACGACACCTGTTGCGGACCGGTTTGTGCGTACGCGTGATTGGCGGCAGCTTGCGCTAACCGGCTCTGAGCCTGTTGCACGAACTGCTCAGCGGCGGACTCACTGGCCTGGGCGGCCGCAACATTTGCCGTGCTGGACTTGGCGGCAGCGAGCGCCTGATCATAAATCTGCGGCGAAACTTCGTGTTTATCCACGAGCAATTTGTAACGGCGCAGATCATCTTGGGCTTTACCATCGTTCGCCTGGGCGGCCTCCACTTGTTGATGTGCCGCTGCAAGTTGCTTTTCAGCTGCGCTGATCGCAGCACGCGAATCTTCAATGCCCGACGCAGTGAACTGCAGCTGGCTGGCGGTGTTTACAGACGTTATCGGCACCGTAATGTTCAGAGATCGCGCGGTAGCTTCTGCATTGGCAAGATTCGCTTGCGCCTGCGCCAGCGCGATCTGATAGTCCGCCGGGTCAATTTCGACGAGAACATCCCCTCTGTTCACCCATTGGTTATCGTTTACGTTAACGCGGATCACGTATCCCGAAATGCGTGCACTAACGGAATACAGATGCACATCCGCTTGCGCGTCGTCCGTTGATTCATAGCTGCTCAGGTAACGCCACAAGAGCAGTCCGCCAGCAATCAATACCACCGCAGAGAGGACGATGATGAGGTTTCTGCGACGCTTACGGCGTTCAGCAGGTGAATACTTTCTCTCTGGCGGCGGCGTTGAATAAACGGATGCTCCGTCTTCGTGCGCCGAAGAAGATGAGTTTTCGTCAGCCATGTTATTTTCCTTGGAAGTATTTCTCCACGCCGCGCTCCCCGTTGCCCAGGGCCCGAATCAGGGAAATCTTCGCGAAGTTGTAGCTGTACAAACTGGAAATGTATTGCTCGTGTGCGCTGGCGACTGCCTCTTGCGACTGCACGACCTCTACCGTGTCTGTGACCCCCGCAGTGAAGCGATCCCGGGATTGTGTCAATGTTTGATCGGCCAAGTCGATATTGCTGCGTGCAACATTCACCTGCTCCGCAGACGACTGCAGGTTGAGCAATGCTGTGCGGACGTCGGACTCGATTTGTGCTCGCAAGTTGTCGAGGTGCTCGCGGGCTCGTTCGAGCCGCGCATCGGCTTGCTGAATGTCACCATGAACCTTGTTGCCTGTGAAGATCGGGATCGAAAGTGTCCCGCGCAGGTCGTATACCCGCGTGGAAGTCGATGGGTGGGCGCCGCCCTTTCCGAAGTCGGCCTCGAATGAAAGCGATGGCAAGTATCCACCGACTGCAGCTTTTCGCGACAGCTCCGCGGCGCGGACATCGCTCGCTGCAGCGCGGTAATCTGAGCGCGACGTATACGCAAGGCTAAGAGCCTCATTGACAGCGATGTTTTCCATTGGTTGATAAGGCGATTTGTCGGTAAGGTCGAACTCCTGGCTTGGGACCAATCCGATGACGCGTGACACGGTGAGTTTCTGAATTGCGAAATCGTTTCTTGCCTGGATCAGTTGCTGTTGTCGGGTTTGGAGTTCGACCTTGCTGCGTAACGCATCGATGTCTGGGGCGGTTCCAGCGTTTACTTGATCAGTGGCTTGATCAAAAACCGCCTGGGCTGCCACGACCTGAGCTTCATCGGTTGCGATGCGCGCTTCGTCCGCGACCGCCTGGAAATAGACGTATCCGACTGCGAGGATGACAAGGTCATGGGCATCCAGCAGAGTGTAATCCGCCGACTTGACAGTTTGGTTTGCGGCAATCGCCGCATTGATGGACTTCCAATCGAACAACGTCTGGCTCACCGCCGCCCGAGCATCGAAATAAGAGAACGGCCCGACCGCCGGAGAAATGTGGAACACATTTGCAGCAGCGTTACCCAATCCCACTTCTGCGAGGTTAATCTTCGATTCCTCCACATAAGGAGCGGCGGCGACGTTCGGCAGCAAGGCGCTTAGTTCCTGCCAGCGCTGGCCGCGGGAGGCGCGGGTGTCCGCGCGCGAAAACAAGAGCCCGAGATTGTGCTTCAGACCGAGATTTATCGCCTCTTGTAAAGACAACAGCATGCGTCCAGGGATGAGTTTCGTCGGCACGCTGCCGCCAAAAGGGTTTGCTGTGGTCGTAGCCGGAACGCTCTGCCCTGACAGATTCGCAACGGGAATCAAAGACGTTTGCGCGTGACATATCATCGCCGCGCACATCAGGGCCGCCGTGCATAACACACGCAGTGAAGCTCTCATGCGAACCACGGACCTTCCAGTTCTCGAAAGAACCCTGATTTGAGAACCTGATGAGGCCAGACAATATGGAGGGAATCTATTAGACGAAGGTATCGGACCATAATCTTCGCATTCCTTCAAAATGCTCTCTGCGGTGTCGTTGCGCCATTCCCTTGTCGCTATTGATCCATATGCGGCATGCCCTCGAGGTCGCGGCCGGAGTCCTGCATCATCATCCAGTCCGCGTCGCACGGCTTCGGGTCAAGAGGACCCGGCTCACGCCCACAACCCACACGAGCCCAATCATGGGAGAGACGAACCGCGAGGCTCATGACTATCTCCTTTCGACGTGAAGATACCCAGATTCACGTCACGCGGATAATCAGCAAAGCGATCGAATTCAATGCTCTGCCGCTGCCTGGACGGAAGCATTTTTATCGCCTGCGTGGGAGAGATGCAATTAGACAAAGGTATTGGTTTACACGTCCGAATTAGTTGGCGAAGGGCCGGTTCGTGTCGCCTAATGCCGCAATGGCAGCCACCCGGTGTGCCAATTTTCTCTCTTCGGTAACGATTAGGTCGTTGATAAAGCGTCCACAAGCTTCCTGTTGGGGGTAAGCGAAAACTTTTCGTGAATTCTGGATTGATCTGCAAATATGGTCTCGTGTCTGGCAGACAACAGCTTTTGGCACTGCCGCAAACACCTGGTCCTGGAACGCACTTCGTCCGAGGAGGACATCCTCGGGTATGGAACTGTGGCGCGGGATTGCGGTCATAGGGTTAATCCATCGATTTGAACGAACCCGTTACGATCGTGCGGGAATACTGAGAAATGTTACGCGCAGTCTGGTGGGTACGTAGTTCCTGGCGGTATCTCAACAGAGCGTAGTCTCATAGCTGCGGAAGAGCTCGATATACCGACTCCTACTAGCATTTGCGGAGCGGCGGGGCATGGACGCAGCGTGTGATGCTGCCGTTATAATAAAAAGATTCACTCATTTGGGAGTCGTGACTGATTGGCCTCTGAATTCAAAGACAGCATTAATCTGCCTAAAACTGCCTTTCCCATGAAGGCTAACCTGCCGCAGAATGAGCCCAAAATGCTGGAGCGCTGGGAGCAGACGGGCATCTACGAGCGCATCCGCACGTCGCGGAAAGGCGCGCCTCGTTTCATTTTGCACGATGGGCCGCCCTACACCAGCGGGCCGATCCACATGGGAACGGCGATGAATAAGTGCCTGAAAGATTTCATCGTCAAGTCGAAGACGATGGCGGGATTTGACGCCCCCTATGTTCCCGGCTGGGATTGTCACGGGCTGCCGATCGAAATCAAAGTTGACAAAGAACTGGGCGGCAAGAAACTGCAGATGCGGCCGGTTGAGGTTCGCGCCGCATGCCGCAAGTACGCCCAAAAGTATCTCGACCTGCAGCGCACCCAGTTCAAACGTATCGGCGTGTTCGGTCGCTTCGACCGGCCTTACGCAACCATGAATCCGCAGTACGAGTCGGTCGTGCTTTCCACCTTCTTTTCGTTTTACGAGAACGGATTCGTATACAAGGGGCTGCGCGCGGTTTACTGGTGCATGCACGATGAAACTGCGCTGGCCGAGGCCGAGGTCGAATATGAAAACCACACGAGCATTACCGTTTGGGTGAAGTACGCATTGCTCGACGATTCCGCGAAGATCGACCCGGCGCTGGCAGGGAAAAAAGTTTCGACCATCATCTGGACGACAACCCCGTGGACGCTTCCGGCCTCGATGGCGGTGGCATTTCATCCCGATGAAGAGTATGTCGCATTGGAATCGGGCGGCGAAGTTTACATCGTCGCCTCGAAACTCGCGGCGGAGGTTGCCGCGAAATGCGGGCTGGCCGATCCGCGGCCGCTCGCGCATTTTCCCGGCCGCAAGTTAGAGCGTCTGAACTTTCAGCATCCATTCCTGGATCGCAAAATTCTCGGAGTGCTGGCGGACTACGTCACCATGGACACGGGAACGGGCGTGGTTCACACCGCGCCTTCGCACGGCGCCGAGGACTTCATCACCGGCATGAAGTATGGGCTGGACGCCACCAGCAACGTCGACGAGAAGGGCATCCTGCGCAATGGCCTGCCGGAATATACCGGCAAACGGGTGTGGGAAGCGAACCAGCCCATCGTCGACCTGGTGAAGAGTCGCGGCGCGCTGCTGCATACCGAGAAGACTGAGCACTCGTATCCGCACTGCTGGCGTTGCCACAATCCGGTTATCTTCCGCGCGACCGAGCAGTGGTTCATTTCCATGGAAACGCCGATGCCGGGCGGCAAATCGAAAAACGACACGCTGCGCACGCGCACGCTGGAAGAAATCAAGAAAGTGAAGTGGGATCCGGCATGGGGCGAAGAGCGGCTATCGAACATGATTGAGACCCGTCCGGACTGGTGTATCTCGCGACAACGGGTGTGGGGAGTTCCCATCGCAGTGTTCCTCTGCGAGAAATGCGGGAAGCCGCTTAACGACCACGCGGTCAATCGTGAAGTCGTGAAGTTATTTGCGCGAGCCGGCGCCGACGTCTGGTTCACGCCCGAGGCGGACACGATTCTTCCAGAGGGTACGAAGTGCCCGCACTGTAGCGGCACGAAGTTCGAAAAAGAAACCGACATCTTCGACGTGTGGCTGGAGTCAGGTGCGAGTTATCTAGCGCTAGTCGCCGATGAACCGGACTATCCCTGGCCGTCCGATCTTTATCTCGAGGGCGGCGACCAGTACCGCGGCTGGTTTCAGTCTTCCCTGCTCTGCGCGATGGGCACGCATGGCACGCCGCCTTACAAAGGCGTGGTGACGCCGGGTTGGACGCTCGACGAGAAGGGCCAGGCCATGTCGAAATCGCGCGGCAACGATGTTGATCCGGTCGACATTGCCGGACGGCTTGGCGGTGAAGTCGTGCGCCTGTGGGTGGCCTCGGTTGACTTCCGCGAAGATGTTGTCGGCTCGGAAGCGCTCATGTTGCGCGTCGCTGAGAACTATCGCAAGATTCGCAATACCTTCCGCTACGTTCTAGGCAACCTGTACGATTTCGATGCGCAGAAAGACGCGGTCCCTTACGGCGAGATGGAGGCGCTGGACCAATACATGCTGCGCCAGACGTGCTCGTTCGCGGTGGATGTGCGCAATGCCTATGATGAGTTTGCTTTCCACAAAATTTATCACCGCGTGAATCACTTCTGCATCGTCGACCTGAGCGCATTTTACTTCGACGTGTTGAAGGACCGTCTTTACATCTCTGCTCCAAAGTCGCGGGGGCGCAGCAGTGCGCAGACGGCAATCTGGCGAATCGGAGAAGCCCTGGTTCGCCTGCTCGCGCCGGTCATGAGTTTCACGTGTGAAGAAATCTGGCAGTATTTGCCGAAGGAGGCGAGCCGCCCCGAGAGCGTACACCTGGCGCAATTCCCGGGGCCGGCGGAACTTCTGGGTGAGACTTCGGTTGCTGTCAGCGATTCGGGCGGATCAAAGTCGGACGAAGATTGGGCATCGCTGCGCTCGGTCCGCGACGAGGTGCTGAAAGCCCTGGAAGAAGCCCGCAACAACAAGCTGATCGGAACCGGCCTGGAAGCGCAGGTGGCGATCACCGCCTCCGATCCTTTGTATTCCCTCTTGCAACGCTATTCCGACCAACTGCGCTACCTGTTCATCGTTTCGGCTGTGACTCTCTCTCAGGGTTCCGGCAATGGCACCGGCGGCGTGCGAGTTGAGGTGAAGAAGGCCGACGGACCCAAGTGCGACCGCTGCTGGAACTACTCAACCCATGTGGGCGAAGACCAGGACCATCCCACAGTTTGCGAGCGCTGCAGCGCAGTGCTGAGAGAACTGGAAGCGCAACGCTGAATTCGCAGCCACAATCGATGACTACCAACTCCGCGCGCACCATCCATTTTCTGCTGGCGCTGCTGATTGTCCTGCTCGACCGGTGGACCAAGCGGCTGGTGGCGGCGCGCATTGCCATGTACTCCCACATCCAGATTATCCCTGGATTTTTCCGGCTCACGCATACCGAAAACACGGGCGCGGCCTTCAGCCTGTTTGCCGATTCGCCCTCGCATTGGAAAACGGCATTGCTGATCGGTTTCTCAGTCGTGGCCATGATCATCGTGTCTGTGATGCTGTGGAAACAGAGGCGGGCGCTGACCGTCACGGGGATTGCGCTTTCCCTCATCTTAGGCGGCGCTGTGGGAAATCTTTGGGACCGAATCGCCACCGGCCGCGTAATCGACTTTCTGCTCTTCTACGTTAAGCAGTACCAGTGGCCGGTTTTCAATCTTGCCGACAGCTCGATCGTAGTCGGCGCCACGTTGCTGGTGATCGACATTCTGTGGGGCGAACCAACGCCGCACGAAACTCCCGCGCCCTAGCAGACGTAAAACTGCCGAAGAAGATTCCACGCATTCTTCCCCGGCAATCACGGTTCAGTGCGTCGTGGCAGGCTCGTTAACCAAGCGCCCGGCAGGAGGCACGACCACTGTCGACAAGCTGCCCTCGGCCGCGAGCTTCTGGAACGCAGCCAGATCCCGGCGCTGCAAATCCTCCCAACGCGCGACCAGTTCCCCGCTCTGCCGCTTCAGCTTCTCAAATTCTTTCTGCTCCGCCTCCGTAGGCGCGGAGTCCGCGGTTCCCACGTCCATCGCCAGATACGCCAGCTTCGCGTCCAACTGCGGAGGATATGCCAGCGAGTCTTCGTTGGCGCTGATGGTCAAATTGATCAGGCCCTCGCGAAGCGCGACCAGCTTCTTATCCAGATCGTCCGCCGCGGACGCCAACGTTTTCGCGCTGACATTTTCCGGCAGACGCCGCTTCAGCCCTGCCAGCTGCGAACGAACATCCTGAATCTGATTCACGGTGTCGTACACGCGGCTGAGTTCGTCGCGCGTCTGTAACAGCAAATTGAATTGCCGCTCCAAGTCGGCTTGGCTCACTTTCACTCGCGGATCCAGCTTCAAATCGAATGCCGCGGTCTGCGTCTGACTGCCGACCGTAATTCGGACCTGATAATGACCCGGAACCGCGACCGGACCGCGTGCTCCTGCCCCATATTCCCAAAGATAGTAGCCGCGCACATGCCGCGCCTCTTCATAGCGCAAGTCCCACACGAAACGGTTCAGGCCAGCTTCCGGCTTGAGCTGCTTCTCCGGCTTCTTGTCATCCGGATCAAGCGGTTCCTCCAGCGAGCTGTACTCCAGGGTCGAATACTTACGAATCACTTTGCCCGAGGCATCAAGGATTTCGATCTTGGCCTCGGTCTCAGGCTTGGGCGAGTCTTTCAGGTAGTAATAAATCACAACGCCCGCCGGCGGATTCTGTCCGGCCCGCTTCGAAGGATGCCGCTCGCCGCTCGCCCCTGCCTGAATTCGGTAAGCCGTCCCTGGTGTGTATAGAAACGCGTCCTTCTGCGCGATTTCGTCGCTGTACTGCCGCAGCGGAGAAACATCGTCGAGAATCCAGAACGCACGTCCGTGCGTCGCGACCACCAGATCGTTGTCTTTGATTACCAGGTCGTGCACCGGGGTGTTAGGCAAATTCAATTTCAACGGGCGCCAGTTCGCTCCATCGTTGAACGAAATGTAGATCCCCTGCTCCGTGCCCGCATACAGCAGCCCGCGCTTTTTCGCATCTTCCCGCACTACCCGAACAAACGCGGTCTCCGGAATTCCCTGCCCTAACTTGGTCCAACTCTTTCCGTAGTCGCTGGTCTTGTAAATGTAAGGGTGCAAATCGTCGAACTGGTGCCGATCGACCGCGACATAGGCTGTTCCGGCGTCGAAAGGTGAAGGATCAATCTGGCTGATGCGGCTCCATTCCGGCATATCTTTCGGTGTGATGTTTGCCCAGGTTTTTCCCTCGTCTTTCGTGAGTTGGATCAACCCGTCGTCGGTGCCAACCCAGAGCAATCCCTTGGTAATCGGCGATTCCGCCAGCGCGAAAATCGTGTCGTAATATTCCGTGCCAGAATCGTCGAGCGTGATGCTGCCGCCCGAAACTTTCTGCTTCTCCTTATCGTTGCGGGTCAGGTCCGGGCTGATCGCCTGCCAGTGCACGCCGCCATCGGTGGTTTTGAACAACTGCTCTCCAGCGTGGTAGAGCGTGTTGGGATCATGCGGAGAAAGCAAGACCGGCGCGGTCCACTGAAAGCGATGTTCCAGGTTTGCCGCTCCGTACGCATCGGAGAGTTCCGGTTGCTCGGTGATCGCCTTGACCTGCCCGATGTGCCGATCGTAGCGAGTTATGTTTCCCTGATAATCCGCGGCGTAAACAATATTCGGATCGCGCGGGTCGGGCGCAATGTATCCGGCCTCGCCGCCGCCCACGTCGTACCAGTCGCTGCGGTCAATCGAACCATCGTCGCTGCGGCTGGCAATCGCGACTGTCCCGCTGTCCTGCTGTGCTCCGTACACTCGATACGGCATGGCTGAATCCGTGATCACGTGATAGAACTGCGCGGTCGGCTGGTTGTCTTGCGGCGTCCAGGTTTTGCCGCCATCCATCGTCACCGTCACGCCGCCATCGTTCGACGCAATCATCCGTCGCGTATTCTGCGGATCGATCCACAGCCCGTGATTGTCGCCGTGTGGCACTTTGACCTTGTTGAATAAATGTCCGCCATCGGTCGACTTGTAGGCGTCAACATCCATGATGTAGAGAACACTCTCGTCGCGCGGATCGGCGATCACGTGCATGTAGTACCAGGGACGCTGCCACAGGCTGTGACTCGGATTTACCAACTGCCAGGACTCGCCGCCATCGTCGGAACGGTAGAGGCCGCCGTCGGGATCGTGTGCCTCGATCAGCGCATAAACACGATCGGAATTCGCCGCCACGGCGACGCCGATTTTTCCGTACGGGCCCTTCGGCAGGCCGTGCTCCTCCAGCCTCTTCCACGTCGTGCCTCCGTCGGCCGAGCGGTAAAGGCCGCTTCCCGGGCCTCCACTCGTCATGCTCCACGAGGTGCGCCGGGCCTGCCAGAGCGCCGCAAACAAAATATTGGGATTGTGCGGATCGAAGGCCACATCGATGCCGCCGGTGTTTTCGTCTTTGTAAAGAACCTTCTCCCACGTCTTTCCGCCGTCGGTGGTGCGGAAAATTCCGCGTTCCGTGTTCGGACCGTAAGGATGTCCCAGCGCCGCGACGAAAACGATGTCAGGATTCGTGGGATTGATGATCACCTTGCCGATGGCCCGCGAATCGCGCAGCCCCACGTTCTTCCAGGTCTTGCCGCCATCCAGCGTGCGGTAAACTCCATCGCCGTGCGAAATATTCCCGCGGATGCAGGCTTCGCCGGTGCCCACATAGAGCACGTTATGATTCGAACTCGCCACCGCGATGCTGCCGATGTCCGCAGTGCCTTCTTTGTCGAATACCGAAGACCAGGTCATGGCCCCGTCGGTCGACTTCCACACTCCGCCACCGGTCGCTCCGAAATAATAAGTCGTGGGATCGCCCGGAATTCCCGCTGCCGTCAGCGATCGCCCGCCGCGGAATGGACCGACCAGGCGATACTTCATCCCTTTGAAAACCTTCTCCTCGGGCTTCGAAGACTCGGCCGCTTCAGCGCCGCTTCCGCTCGAGCCCGTGCTTGGCGCGGCAACCGGCGGAGTCTGCGCACTCTGTGACGGCTTCACTGCCTTTGATTGCCGCTCTGGCTTGGCCTGCGCGTGGACTGCAGGGATAAACAAAGTCGCGAATGTGACAGTGAGAGCCAACCGCGCAAACAGAGATATCTGCCTGCAAAGGGAGTTTGAGCCCATGTTGAATGTGTCTCCGGGGAAGAAGTGAACAATGCGCTATGGTAATCG
>DASSRO010000238.1:0-3835 GCA_035701745.1 Candidatus Sulfotelmatobacter sp.
TGTGTGGAAGGGCGACGCCATGCGGCGGGTGATGGCACAACTAGAGCGCGTCGCGGCAAGCGAGTCGCGCGTGTGCATCTTCGGCGAGACGGGCACGGGCAAGGAATTGGTGGCGCGAACGATTCATGAGCGAAGCCCGCGTGCGGCGGGGCCTTTCGTGACTCTGAACTGCGCGGCGGTGCCTGCCGAGTTGATCGAGTCTGAACTCTTCGGGCACGAGAAGGGTTCGTTCACGGGGGCGTCCGGGCGTCACATCGGAAAGTTCGAGCAGGCGGACCAAGGAACGATTTTTCTCGACGAGATCGGCGACATGCCGCTGAACATGCAGGCAAAATTGTTGCGGGTGCTTGAGGAAGGTGAAGTGGAACGGATAGGCGGCGACAAGACGGTCCGGGTAAACGTACGCGTTTTGGTCGCGACTCACCGCGACCTGGAAGCGCGCGTGCGGGAGGAGAAATTCCGGCAGGATTTATTTCACCGCATCCACGTTTTTCCGCTGACGCTTCCTCCCTTGCGCGAACGGCGCGACGACATCCCTGCATTGGTGGAACACTTCGCCGCACAAGTGTGCGCGCAGAACGGGTGGAAGGCAGTTCCCTTTACGGCGGAAGCGATGGAGGCGTTGCAATCTCATTCGTGGCCGGGAAATGTTCGCGAGTTGCGCAACATGGTCGAGCGGCTGATGCTGCTGGCCACGGACGAACAGGTTGATCTGGCGACTGTGCAACTCGCTTTGCCGAAAACTTCGTCTGGCGCGGGTCTCGGGCCTTCCGCAGTCGGGGCTGGCTCACTTGCCGACCGGGTGCAATTGTTCGAGCGCGAAGTGATTCTGGCAGAACTGAGACGAAGTCATCAGAACGTGAGTATGGCTGCCAAGGCGCTTGGCCTGGAGCGCAGTCACCTTTACAAGAAGGCGGAACAGTTGGGAATCGATTTGCGGGCGATGCGGCGCGAGCAGGAGACGTAGCAAGCTCATCTCTACGATCGGCAGTTCCGCTTCAGATCAGCCGCGAGTAACTGGTGGAACAATTGTTCGCCCGCTTCGCGGCGGACGGAAAGGCGGCCGGCCCCGTAAGCGCGCGACTTAAGGCCGCGCTGAACGTCTTCGCAAATGCCCAGATCTTCGTCCTGCACGCGGTTGCCAACGTTGACTGACTCAGTGTTGTATGCGCGGCGGGCTTCGCTCACGTCGTTGAAATAAAAATCGAAAATCACCTTGCAATGATCGGCGTCGACGGGGATCACGTAGTTCGTGTCCATGTATCCCTCGTAGCAATTGATCATCAGATTCGGGTATTGCCAGAAATACCAGGCGCGATCTCCCTTGCGCGTCGCACCGGTGGCGGCATCTTCGTCGGAAGCAACCATGGGGCTGGATTGCAGGCAGTAGCGATCTTCGTTCTCGATCGTGTACTGCTTGTAATCGAGCACGGAACTCAGCCCCTTGTGCAGATGGGGAACGTGATATCCGCCGTCGAGATAATTGTCGACGTAGACCTTCCAGTTGCACTGGATGTCATAGGTCCTGCGGTCAAAATAATGAAGCCGGCTGATGCCAAGCGGAGCGACGCGGTTCACCAGGCTGCCAAGGAATTCCTGCAACCGCGGAGCTTGAGGATCGAGATTTACGAACACGAAACATTCCCAGGTTTCGACGCGGATGGGAAGCAAACCGTTTTGAGCGCGATCGAAATTTTCGACTCCGTCGAATTCGGGCATGCCTTTGAGCGAGCCATCCAGGCCATATTTCCAGCCGTGATACGGGCATTGCAACATGTCCGCATGACCGCAGGGCTGAGTGACAACGGCGGCGGCGTGGTGCCGGCACACGTTGTAAAAGGCGCGGAGCTTGCGGTCGCTGCCGCGCACAACGACGATGGGTTCTCCGGCGAGCCGTGTGGAGACGAATGCGCCCGGTTGCTGTAGTTGATCGGTGCGAGCGGCAAGCTGCCATGTTCTGCCGAAGACCTGAAGCCGCTCCATTTCGGCGATGCGCGGGTCGACGTACCAGGGAGCGGGGATGGTGGATGCTTGCGAAAGCGGCGCGCGGTCGTTATAGCTGGCGAGAATCTGCTCGATGGACGATTGCATAGTTATGCAAAGACAGGACAGCTTACTGCGCGGCGTCCCGCATATCAATGCGTTTTTGTTTTGGTGTGGCGCGGGCGCTTTCGCCCGCGTCCGTGTTTCGGGTGCGGCACGGGCGAGGGCGCCCGCGCCACATCAGCCAGCCTTTCGCTCGGCGGGCTCAACGGCTTGCACCAGAGGAACGTCGACCAAATGCTCACTTAAAAACCACACCTGCAGTTCGTTGGTGCGCAAGACGTCGCTGACGACCAAGTCGTTGGTGCCATCGTCGCCCAGTTCCGAAGCGCGGCGGGCCAACTCGCGGCAGTGTCCAATAATGATCTGGTGGGCATCCAAAAGCCGCGAGATCTGCACTGGAACTTCTTCCCTGCCGCGCGGGGGACGCTCGATGCGCGTGGTCTCAGCAACGTCGGCGGCCATCGCAAGGGAAACTCCGCCCAGCAACTGGATTCGCTCGGCAATCGAGTCGACGATCTCGACTTGCTCTCCGAAGTGTTTGTCAAACAAAAGATGCAACTGATAAAAGGTTGGCCCTGCAACTTGCCAGTGGGACTTTTTGTAGAGATCGCGCAAGGTCATGGTGTCGGCGAGCAGGAGATTCAATTGCTCGGTCATTTCCAAACGCAGCGGCTCTTCCAATTCGAGCGGCAGACCGTGCGAGACCGTGCCGTAAGACTGAATCTCAGCGGCTCTCTGATGAATCCGGGGTTGTGCGTTGATTGTCGTGTGACGAGAAGCGGAGACTTCTTTCTGGGGCAAACTCTTTGCCATACGGACCTCTCTTTAGTTGAGAGCTTGGGTGAGGTCGCACAAAAGCAAAAGATCGTGCTCGGCACAATCCAAGCGATAACGTTTGGATGCCCGGGATCTGCGATTTGTTCCATCATTTATTCGAGGGCGGGATACGGGGCAGCGATGTCCCCCGGGGCAACGGAACTTCTGACATGAACCGCTTCAATTAGCGCACAACGGATGACTTGACTCGCAAGTGCGCCAACCGCTGATCGAGCGAGAGCATCCTAGCCTTACCGCATGGTTCCGCTCACCTGCAGGCGCACGTTTATCAAGACCAATTTATTAAGGAGAAAAGAAAATGGCGACTAGTACTCTTCAAGGAAAGAAAGTAGCAATTCTAGTAACGGACGGTTTCGAACAAGTGGAATTGCTGGATCCGCGAAAGGCGCTCGACGAAGCCGGCGCGACCACCGCGGTAGTCTCTGCCGCAGGCAAAAAAGTGAAAGGATGGAATCACACGGAGTGGGGCAACGAAGTTCCGGTTGATGTTGCACTCGACTCGGCCAAGGCGGAGGAATTCGACGCGCTGCTGCTGCCAGGCGGAGTGATGAATCCGGACAGTTTGCGCATGGATCCGAAGGCGGTTGCGTTTGTGAAGCAGTTCACCGACGCCGGCAAGCCGGTGGCGGCGATCTGCCACGGGCCGTGGACGCTGGTGGAAGCGGGCGCAGTCCGGGGACGCACGATGACTTCCTGGCCCTCACTAAAGACGGACCTGAAGAATGCCGGAGCGAATTGGGTGGACAAGGAAGTAGTAAGCGACCAGGGCCTGGTAACGAGCCGCAAGCCTGATGACATTCCCGCTTTTAATCGAGAGATGATTCGCCTGTTTGGAGAAGGAGGGGCGCAGAAAGGATCGCTGCGCAAGACGGCGTAGGGGACCATTTCTCCAGGAAGCGATTTGCATCACCCGGTCGGACATCGGCCGGGTTAATCTTTGTCGAGAAGGGCA
>DASSRO010000239.1:0-3958 GCA_035701745.1 Candidatus Sulfotelmatobacter sp.
GGCGCCAACGGCATTGTCATTCCCGAACGCCGGTCTGCCAGTGTAACCGGCACCGTGACCAAGGTATCTGCGGGGGCGAGCGAGCACATGCCCATCGCCAAGGTAACCAACATCGCCCGTAGCATCGAGGATCTGAAAGCTCAGAATGTCTGGACGGTCGGCCTCGACGAACGCGCCAAACAAACCTACGACGCGCTCGATTACAACATGGATTGCGCGCTGGTTCTGGGCGGAGAAGGCAAAGGGCTTCACGACCTGGTTAAGAAAAAATGCGACTTCCTGGTTTCGATTCCGATGCTCGGAAAGGTGCCGTCGCTGAATGTTTCGGTGGCGGCAGCCGTGGTCCTGTTTGAAATCGTGCGCCAGCGCCGCGCGAAGAACGGGTCCCCGGCCGCAAAATGAAGTTCCCTGCAATGAAATCTGTTTCTCGAACCGCGGCTCTTCTCTGCCTGCTGGCCGCTTCAGCATTGAGTTGTCTTGCTCTCGACCGCGAAGCCTTCACCTTTACCAATTACGACTTGAACCTCCAGGTCGAACCGGAACAACATCGCCTCGGAGTGCGTGGCAAAATCACGCTCCGCAACGACTCGCCCGATCCCCAAAAGATTGTCGTGCTGCAAATTTCCTCCTCGCTCGACTGGCGCGCAATTAAAGTAGGCGACAAGGCCGTGCAGTTCGTCACTCAGCCTTACACCTCCGACATCGACCACACCGGCGCCCTCTCCGAAGCCATCGTCACTTTGCCGCAGGCGCTCGCGCCTAAAGCATCGGTCGAACTCGAGATCGCGTACGAGGGCGTCATCCCGCTCGATGCGACCCGGCTAACGCGCATCGGCACCCCTGAAGATGCGGCGAAAAGTACGGACTGGGACCAGATTGATCCATCTTTTAGTGCTCTGCGCGGTGCCGGATACGTCGCGTGGTATCCGATCGCGACCGACGTCGCCAATCTTTCCGAAGGCAACAGTTTGTTTGAAGTGTTGGGCAGGTGGAAGGCGCGAGAGACTACATCCACAATGCATGTGCATATCAGCGTATCCAGAGATGACGGCGAAGAGCCGCAAAGCCTCCTTCTAAACGACGCCTCGTGCAGAATGACGTATGAACAGATGGACCGCAGTTCGCTTTCAAGCGCGGATTGCACGTATGGGGCGCTGGGTTCGCTCACGCCACTTTTCGTAATCGGTAACTATCGTGTCGTAGATCGATCCGCGCTGGTCGTCTACTATCAGCGTGGGCATGATTCGTCCGCAGTGGGCTACGCCAATGCCGCCGACCACGTCGCTCCGCTAATAATGGACTGGTTTGGAAAGTTTCACGAAAAAGCCCAAACCGTCGACCTCCCCGATCCCCACGCCGCTCCTTTCGAGAGCGGCTCCCTGCTGATGACTCCGCTCACCGGCAGCGATCCCAAGCTCGCGGGCCTGGCCGCTGTCCATCAACTCACGCACGCCGCATTTTTTTCATTCCGTCCATGGATCGAAGAAGGCCTCGCTCACTTCGCACAGGCTCTTTACGTGGAAAGCGAAAAAGGACGCGCCGCCGCTCTCGATTACATAGGAACACATCGCTTCGCGCTCAGCGAGCCAAACGTGTCAACCACAGCTCCGCGTTCCGAAGATGAGGTCAATCGCTCGCTGGTCAATACCACCAACGACGAACTCTATCGCAGCAAGGCGATGTACGTCTGGTGGATGCTGCGCGACATGGTCGGCGCGCCCGCGCTCAAGCGAGCAATCGCTGCTTACCGACCCGACCAGGATAAAGAGCCTTCCTACATGCCTCGGTTGATCGCCGCTCAAACCCAACGCGAACTGGAATGGTTCTTCGACGATTGGGTCTATCGCGACCGCGGCCTCCCTGACTTCAAGGTCGAATCCGCCTATGCGCGAAAAACTATGACTGCCTCCTTCATGCTCACTGTCACTCTGGACAATCTAGGCACCGCCGGGGCCGAGGTCCCCATCATCATCAAATTTAACGGCGGGGAAATCATGCGCCGCCTCGAAGTGCACGCCAAGAGCAAAGCCGTAGTTCGCGTCGAACTTCCGGCGGCGCCGCAAGAGATCCTGGTCAACGACGGCAGCGTTCCGGAAAGCAACAAGGCGAATAATGTCTTCAAAATCGAATCAGCCGAAAAGTGACATGTGGTAGTTTCGTTCGCAGGTTAGGAGGGACGATTGGCCTACATCCAGTTCCTTGGCGCCGCAGGAACCGTGACCGGCTCGAAGCATCTGATCAACACTGGAGACCCATCGGGCAAGAGCGGCATCCAGGTCCTCATTGACTGTGGAATGTTCCAGGGCCCGAAAGAATGGCGCGAGCGTAACTGGCGCGACACCCCGGTTCCCGCCAAAGAGATCGACGCGGTAATTCTCACCCACGCTCATCTCGACCACTGCGGATGGATTCCGCGCCTGGTGAAAGAAGGATTTCGCGGCCCGATTTACGCCACCCCGCCGACGATCGATCTCTGCGGAATTATTCTTCCCGACTCCGGCCACCTGCAGGAAGAAGACGCCCGATTCTATAACAAAACGAAGAAGTCGAAGCACGATCCTGCCTTGCCGCTCTACACCTTTCAGGAGGCACAAAACTCGCTGCAGTACTTCAAGCCTGTTCAAGTAGGCCAGGATGTTCCCCTCTCGCCGGATCTCGCCTTCCGTTTCGTTCGCGCCGCGCACATTCTCGGATCGTGCATGGTGGAGATTTCGCTCAGCATTGACGGTCAGGCTCGGAGATTGCTCTTCACCGGCGACATTGGCCGCGTGCGCGATCAAGTTATAGCGCCGGGTAAAGTCGTTCATTCCGGTCCGCCTGAAGGCGAGGCCACTGATCTCCTCGTGATGGAATCGACTTACGGCAACCGCGCGCATCCCAAGGAGGATCCTCTGCCCGAACTGGCGCAACTCATTTCCGCGACAGCCCAGCGCGGCGGCAGCGTTATCGTTCCGGCGTTTGCCATCGAACGCACCCAGAAATTTGTTTTCATCATCAAACACCTGATGGAGTCAGGAAAGATTCCGCGCCTGCCTGTGTTCTGCGATAGCCCGATGGCCATCAAGGCGGTGGAAATCTTCTTGAAGCACGACGAAGAATACAGTTCCGAAACCCGCGAGATGATTCGCAAATATGGCTCGCCGCTGCAATGGCATGGCTTCACCTTCGCGTCAACTCCCGAAGAATCGAAGCGCATCAATGCAGAAATGACGCCCGCGATTATCATCTCGTCCAGCGGCATGGTGACCGGCGGACGCGTCCTGCATCACCTGGCGCAGCGTCTGCCTAATCCGCGAAACCTGGTGCTCTTCATCGGCTTTCAGGCGCCGGGAACGCGCGGCTTCGCCATCAAAAGCAAGTCCCCCGAAGTGAAGATTTTCGGCGATGTTATTCCCATTCGCGCTCAGGTGGCCGCACTCGAGCAGTTCAGCGATCACGCCGATCCGCCCGAGTTGCTGGAGTGGCTACACACGTTTCGCAGCCGGCCGGAATCAACCTATTTAGTTCACGGTGAACCCGACGCTTCGAGCCAGTTGCGCGACCTGATGAAGAAAGACTTGGGATGGAACGTACAAGTCGCGCAGTATCTCGAAAAAGTGACCGTGCGCTGACCACCACTAAAGAGTTCATCCTGAGCGGAGCGAAGGATCCCTACCGTTCAACTCAAAGCGATCAAGCGCCAGCAGTGAAGCGCTTTAGCGCCTCCAACTTTCCCGCCGCTGCGCCCGAATCAATTGACTCCGCCGCAATCGGCACCGCTTCGGCAATGCGATCCGCCCTGCCCGCTGCTACCAGCGCTGCCGCAGCGTTGAGGAGCACCACATCCCGCCGCGGCGATTTCTCTCCGCCCAAAACGGCGCGAATGATGGCAGCATTCTCCACGGCATCGCCCCCGGAAATATCCTGCAACGTGGCGCGCGCCATACCGAACTCCTCCGGTTCTACTTCGTAGGACCGC
>DASSRO010000240.1:0-26085 GCA_035701745.1 Candidatus Sulfotelmatobacter sp.
CATACTGGCACAATTATTCGGCAGGTTTTTACCTCTACTGGGTTTGTGACGCACTTAGCGTTGCTTTCGGTTTTGCCGTGATCCACGAAGTGTTTGTGGACGTATTTCGTTTTTTCCATACGCTTCGCGATTTGGGTACGGTGCTGTTCAAGTGGGCGGGTCTGGTCATGCTGCTGGTGGCTGGCGTAGTCTCGGTTTCAACCAATTCGTCCGAGATCGCGCCCTGGATGCAGGCCATTATTACCTCCCAGAGATGCGTCCGCATCATTCAGATCGGAATGGTCCTGTTTTTGCTTTTCTTCGCCCACTATGTAGGCGTCAGTCGCCGGCAGCACAGCTTTGGCGTCGCATTGGGCTTTGGCTCCTTTGCTGTAGTCGAGCTGCTGCTGATCTGTTCATGGGTCGGAGATCATTTGGGAGGTACATGGGTAAGCATCCTAAACATGGCTGCCTACAATGTCAGCTTGCTGGTTTGGCTTGGCTATGTGGCGGTAACTCGCCCGGCACGCGATGCATCGATGTCGCTTCTGCAACCCCAACGCTGGGAACAGAGCCTTACCGACATCCACCATCCGCTTCCGCCCGATTCCCTCATCCCCATGTTTGAAGGGATGGTTGATCGGGCTCTCTCGCGCACTCAAATGGACGGATCTTCTTCAGCCGGAGCTCTGGCCGGCGGCACAGCAACCAGAAGTGCATCTGCAGCTAGCGGCGGGGTCCAACTTCCTGTCGCTCACGCAAGCTCCAAGTCGTAGAAGCGGCAGACAGTCCACCAAGCATTTCCTTATCTTTCGATTCCCGTTTCGTTCTGTTCGGATTTCGTAAAAAGTTTTCAGCAATCTAGGACTAAGCGTGGGATCAGTACGTCATTTCAAGTATTGGTTTCTTTAGCATATGCAAGTCATAGATTATAAGACTTAAATAACGCATTATCGGGGATTTCCTTAAGGCTTTTCTGGTAGGTGGAGCGGATCGGGCGGAATTCAAAAAAAATAACCCTTGACATGTGCCCTATAATGCGGCTCCGCAAAAAAGTTCCCACTTAGGGAAACTCTAAGCGGATAGGAGACGAACCCATGAAACGCGCAATCAGGATTGCTTTCCTGATGGTAGGACTAGTGGGCACATTCATCGCAGCTACCGTCCAACAGGTTCCCGCCGCGGACGGTGGTCCGATTTTCTTGTGCCCACCCGGTGCAACACATTGCTCATCTGGCCTGCCACCGCAGTAGAACGCGGAACAGCCAGTGACCGCAAGGTCACTAAAGTAACCTGTCGTAACTGCAACTTGGGCCGAGAATTAGCTAGCAATCTTTGGGCTGACGGAACTCATAATTAATCCGTCAGCCCACATTTTTTGCTCTCTTGATTGATTCCCACCCGAGTTTTATCTGATTTGCAGAGCCCGTTCCAGGGCGGCTCGCAAGTCCTCTATTGTGGAGACCGCTGGTTGGCAGGCAGAACCCGAGCACAGAACGGCGAATGATTTCCTCGGCCCAGATTTATTAGAGCTTAATTCAGGAAGATGGGGAATCGTCGCAGCCAAAGCGGGTGGAAGATTTTCTGCGACCGCCTGGTTGGCGGACAACAGCAGCGTGCTCTTGTTGAAAGCAAACGGCGCAACCGCCGCCGCATACAGCTTTCCAGCCGCTTCTTCATCTCCATCTTCGGCGATCACCACTACCTGCGAGGGACTCTCCAGGAGATGAACTACCGCAATTCCATAGGTGGCCGCGAAAATTCCAAACTGCTCCGCCACGCCGGCGAAAGTTTCCAGCGTAAGTTCGGCCTTGTCGTGATAAGAAGTATCGCCCGTGTAATGATGTAGCCGTATCAGAGCAATTGCTGCCATGGGATTTCCTGCCGGAGTGGGCGAGTCCTGGACCGGCTTGCGCGGTGTCGATAGCACTCCCAGGCTCTCGCCGTCCCGAACCGGCTCGCTGTCGAAGAATCCTCCCGAAGTCGCATGGTAGAAACGCGCGATCATCGCGTCCGCGATCGCATGCGCGAACTTGAAGTAGCTGAGATCGGCGGTCGCTTCGTACGCATCCAGACAAGCCAGCACCGTGAACGCGTAATCGTCGAGCAATCCTGGCACCTCGCGGTGTGCCGCATTCGGATCCGAATAAGCCACCACGTGCAGCAGTTCTCTTGGGGCGCGGGAGGCCTCGCCAGCGTGCCTTGTGTCAGGAGTTTGTTTCCAGGCTTCGGCGAGCACTCGATCCAACGACTTCAGCGCAAAACGGCGCGCCTCCGCCAGAGGCAAAACCTTCGCTGCCTCGAGATAAGCCGAAACGCACAGGCTGTTCCAGCTCACATACACGGTCTTGTCCACATAAGGCGTGGGCCGCTGCAGCCGTGCCTCGTACATCTTCTTCCTCGCCGCCGCCAGCAGTTCGCGGACGCGTTCCGGCGCCAGATTCATGCGCCGTGCGATCTCCTCCAGCGGAGCTCGAACGTACAAAACATTCTTCGCCGGATTATGATGTATTTCGCCGACTTCATTGACGTCATAGCGCAGTGCCGCAACCTCCGCCTCTTCTTTCGTCAAAACTGCGCGCGCCTCATCGAGTGTCCATGTGAAATAATCGCCATCGTCGTCCATGGAGATATCGGCGTCCTGTGAAGCATAGAACCCGCCTCGGTGCCGGTCGCTTAGCCACTCATCCATCCAGCGAATGATGTCCCGCGCCACGTCTGCAAAAAACGCCTCTCCAGTGGCCTGATAGGCGTGCACGTAATTCTTCAATAACTCGGAATTGTCGTAGCACATCTTCTCGAAGTGCGGCACCACCCAGCGCTCATCAACCGAATAGCGATGGAAGCCTCCTGCCAGTTGGTCGTATACCCCGCCTCGAGCCATATGCTCAAGCGTAGTCGTGAGCAAGTTCCGTAGATCCTCGTCTCCAGTACGCGGGGGCCGTTCGTTGCTAGCTTGGCCAGAATCCATCTGGGAACGGTCGCCCTCGGCCGTCCGGGCGAGCGAAGCTCCGCCACTCCGTGCGTACCTCTCGATCAGCAAATCCAGCGCCGACGGATGTGGAAATTTCGGTGCTTGCCCAAACCCGCCATGCTGCGGATCAAACATTCTGAATGCCGCTGTTCGGATCGCCGCAATCACCCCCGCCGGCACCCGGCCGCCACGTCCGGCAAACGATTCCGACTGCGCGATGGCGCTCTCCACCATCTTCGCTTGCTCGATCACGTCGCCATGCTTTTCTGCGAAGGCGTTGGCAATGCTCAGCAGCACGCGCCGAAAGCTCGGACGTCCGTACCCGTCGCTCGGCGGGAAATACGTCCCGCCATAAAAAGGCTTTCCGTCGGGAGTAAGAAACGCGGTCAGCGGCCACCCACCCTGCCCGCTCACTGCCTGCACCGCCACCTGGTACCGGCTGTCGATCTCCGGACGCTCATCGCGATCCACTTTGACCGCGATGAAATGCCGGTTCACAATCGCCGCAATCTCCGGGTCTTCATACGACTCCCGGTCCATCACGTGACACCAGTGGCACCAGACAGCCCCAATGTCGAGCAGAATCGGCTTGTTGTCCTGCTGCGCCGCCGCAAACGCCTCCGGCCCCCACTCATGCCACTGGATCGGCTGATGCATGGCAGACCGCAGATACGCGGAAGAAGCGTGGGAGAGGGAATTGAGGGCGGTGGTAGTCATAGTAATTCCAGTTTAAATCGTTTGTGAGAAGAGCGCTGCGCAAGGAAGTCTTGGAGGCCAAATCAGTGGGAGACGAGCCCTGCGGCTAGTGGTAGATAGGTTACTTGTGGTCGATGGATGGATTATCGTTTACTACGAAGTTATTAAGTTAATGGGAGCCAGACAGATGCCGAGTGAAAAACGACCTTCCAAGAGTTCCTCGCGCTCCTACGGCAACTTCGCCAATTCCGCCGCGAATCGATCCGTCACCGCCTCAAATCCCTTTTCTGTCGGATGAAGTTCGTTGGCCCACCATACCTTGTAATCCGCCAATCGGTTCGAGAGCGTCCCCCGCAAATTGATATACCGCACGTGAGCGAACGCTGGTTGGGTCGGCAGCAACTTCACTACGTCGTTGAATTGATCCATCAACCTCTGCATCATAGCCACGCGCTGCGATAGATCTTTAAAGTTTTTCTCGCGGAACCCCGGATCCAGCCAGGGACCCGGAAATGGCCAGCCTCCCCAAAAACCCCGACCGTCTGGAACCGGATAGTCATAGCCGTGAATTAAAATCGGCACGATCACACCGAACGTCCCTTGACAAAGCGCCGTAATGCTCATCAGAAGCTGGCTGTACGCCGTAAAAATTCTCTGATTCAAGACTCCAGCCACGACCTCGTCGTCCCATCCTGCGATCGGCGAGAAGGCATTGTTCAGAAGCATGCCGAACTCGTTTCCTGCAACGTCGTCGCCGCCGCCGGAAACCAGGACTGCCTTCGGCGCTGCTCCCCGCGCCTTGATCTTCTCCAGTTTTCGCGCGAAGTCTTCCAGTTGCCCTCCGGTATACGCCATCTTCTCGATTGGATCGCCTTTATGAGCTGTTGACTCGATGTTGTATCCATGATGATCTTCGAGCAGTTTCAGGACGTCGTGCAGCGGATAGTCGAACCAGGAATCTCCCGCGGCCGCCAGAAAACCAGCGGTTTGGAACTCGGCGGACGAAGACGGCGCTCCCGGCGCTCCGATCTGCACCCTTAACGCCAGAGCCTTCCGATTTTTCTGCAGCGCCTCCGCACGGCGTTTTTGGGCCTCGGCGCGCAAAGCCAGGATCTCACTTGCTCTCTTGCGCCCCAATTCGAGCGCCGCTGCGATTGTGTCTTCAGGCTTCATGACAGACCTCCTGCGGTTGCGCAGTATACGCCTTATATGGCGATCCAAAACCGCATTCGGCAGTCCGTTCGGGGAACGTAAAGAGTGAGATCTCTAATCGCAGGGGCCAGTGATTCGTGATTCCTCGCCTGATCAAGCGGGCAAGAATGTTTCTCCGCGTGCTCAGCGGAATTTCTCCGCGTGCTTCTGCGGTTCAAAGCTTCTCTCCAAACGAACTCCACCCGAGGTCGGTGCCAGGAAGCTAACGAAAGCTCCTAAGTGTGAGGTACTTTAACGTTCTGCATCCAAAGGGATTCTTTTCAGGAGAATTGACAGCCGGTTGCGATCTCGGCCTCTGCGGATGTGACTTTCCTCACGCCGAAAGCTGCTGCGCGATCTTGCAGTACAAATCGATCGCGTCCGCCAGTTGCTGCTTTTCGATGTACTCGCCGTCCGTATGTGCCACATGAATCGATCCCGGACCAATCAGCAGCGCCTCGCCCCAGTTTGTGAGTTTCGGAATATCTGTAGTGAACGCCGCGATCATCGTCGGCAATCCCTCCACCGTGCGTAATCGCAGGAAGGGAAGTTCCAGCGGAAACGTAACCTGTACCGTATCGCCGGCAGTCGCCAGAATTTGCCGCCGCAAATCTTCCGACGGCCCAACCAGCCGGTAAAGCAGATCTGCATGGGCGTAATCTGGAATCACGTTGGGCGCTCGTCCGCCCTCAATCAGCCCAATGTTCAGCGTACACGGACCAACTTGCGGATCGGACGGCAGTGGCATGGCGCGTAAACGCGTCAGCGCCGGAATCAACTTGTCAATCGCCGACTCGCCCAGTTCGGGGTAAGCCGAGTGGGCCATGCGTCCGCTCGCCGTAATCTCGGCGCGCAGCGTGCCTTTGGAGGCCAGCGCAACCCGATTCTCCGTGGGTTCGCCGTTCACCAGGAAGCGCGACCCCTGTCCGTTGGCCGCTGCGAATTCGTTGGCCGCCTGCGCGCCCAGGCTGTCGCGCTCTTCGCCCACCACAAAAAGGAGCCCGACATAAATATTCTGCTGGCGCAATCGCTCCGCCGCCGCAATCTGCGCCGCGATAATGCCCTTAGCGTCACACGATCCGCGCCCGTAGATGCATCCGGCATCTTCCGACGAGGGAATAAAGGGCGGAACTGTATCCATGTGCGTGGAAAACACAACCGAGGGCTGCGGATGTTCTGCCTCGGTCGCATAGACGTTAAAGCGCGCGGCTTCCACCGGCATCTTTAGGGTGCGATAGCCGAGACGGCACAGTTCGCCGTAAATATAATTTCCTACCGCAGCTTCGTTTCCCGTAACCGACTCGATGTCTACTAACTGCCTCGTGAGCGTAACAGCGTCCATGAACGAGAGAATAGCAGAGCGAATCGCTGCGGAGCCGGACCTTGGCCGTCGGACTTTGGCCGTCAGACCTCCGCCGCCCGACCCTCAGCCGATTTCTCTTCTCTGTTCGCCGTTTCTCCCGTGTAATCTGAGATTGTGATTTCTCCAAATTCATCCATCCGTTCACTGTTTCTCGACGGGCCTGCTGGACGCTTGGAAGCACTGCTCAATGCCGGGGGTGTGAATGCAACACATGCCGCGTTGGTTTGCCATCCGCATCCTCTGTTTGGTGGAACACTGCACAACAAAGTCGTCTTCCACACGATGAAGGCTTTCAACAGCTTCGGCTTTCCCGTGTTGCGCTTCAACTTTCGGGGAGCCGGGTTGAGCCAGGGAGAACATGACCAGGGCAACGGCGAAGTCGACGATGTCCGCGCTGCACTCGACTGGCTCGACGCCGAATATCATTTGCCGTTGTTGTTCGCCGGTTTCTCTTTTGGCGCCGCGGTTGGATTGCGCGCGGCATGCGCGGACTCTCGAGTTCGTGCGGTCGTTGGCGTCGGAACACCGGTCGTGCCAGTCGCTGAGGCGACCGAAGAGCCGCGCATCTACACGCTCGACTTCCTGCAAACCTGCATCCGGCCGAAGTTGTTCATCAGCGGAGCTCGCGATAAGTTTGGGCCCAAAGCCAAGCTTGGGGCCCTGGTCAATTCGTTGCCCGAGCCCAAGAAACTGGTGCTGATCGAGGGCGCCGACCATTTCTTCGAAGGACGGCTACGTGAACTGCGGGAAGCGGTTGAAGCGTGGCTGAAATCAGCTATTAGCGCTCCGCCGTCAGCTCTCAGCTAACTCGCCGGTGTCGGCTTGAAGCGCATGCCTCTAGAGTTCCTGCTGAATGCTTCAGAATCTGGACCAAGGTGGCTGTGAGCTGGCAGCTGACCGCTGAGAGCTTCTTGCCATCTTTATAATTCCCCCATGCCCGATTTCGAGTACATGCGCCAGGGAGCACGCAAGATCTTCCTGCATGCTTTGAAGGAAGCCTCGATTGACCGGGGTTTTGTCCGGCACGTGCATTACGAGCGTGGAATACTGCGCGTCTGCGAAGATCTTTACAACCTTCATTCGTATTCGAGCGTTCTGGTCATTTCCCTCGGTAAAGCAGCTCACACGATGGTCGAGGCTCTGTCCCAGCGGGTCGGAACTTCGCTGCAGGGAATTGTGGCCAGTTCAGTGCAACCTTTGACGCAAGTGCGCGGCTTCCGCTATTTCCACGGAGGGCATCCGACGCCGAATGCGGAATCCATTCAGGCGGCGAGCGCAATACTGCGTGCTCTGGAATCGCAGCCGGCCTCTGCCCTGGTCATCTTTCTGCTCAGTGGCGGTGGATCGTCGATCGTGGAAAAGCCCATCGACGACGAGATTTCACTCGACGATCTCATCGTGACTTATCGCGCGCTCGTTCTTTCTGGAGCTACTATCTCCGAGATCAATACGGTCCGCAAACACTTATCCGCAGTGAAAGGCGGAAGGCTGGCGCGAGCGGCGTCTGCGGCGCAGCAAGTATCGTTGCTTGTGTCGGATGTTCCGGACAACACTCCCGACGCGCTCGCCTCCGGGCCCACCATGCCCGATTCGACCACGGTAGAGGATTGCTATCGCCTCGCGGACCAGTACGGCTTGCTGAGAGAGTTTCCGCAAACCACGCGCGAATTGTTCGATCGCCACGCGCTGGAAGAGACGCCGAAGTCTGACGATCCGGCATTTCATCGCGCGCGCTGGTGGCCAGTGCTGACCAACCAGTCTGCAATCGAAGAGGCCAGCGTCGCCGCTGAACGCGCGGGCTTCATCGTGCACCTTGACAACTCTTGCGACGATTGGGATTACGCGAAGGCGGCGGACTTCTTGCTGCAGCGAGTGCGCGAGTTAAGAAAACAGTTTTCGCCAGTCTGCCTGATTTCTGGCGGAGAAATTACGGTCAAAGTGGCCAACGGAGGAGTCGGCGGACGCAATCAGCAGTTCGCGCTGGCGTGCGCGGAGAAAATTGCAGGCGAGAACATCACGGTTCTCAGCGCCGGAACCGACGGCGTGGACGGAAACAGTACTGCCGCGGGCGCGATTGCGGACGGAACAACTCTCGAACGGGCGCGAAATCGCGGGCTGGATGCGCGTACCGCACTCGCTCGCTTTGACGCATTCCCGTTCTTCAAGGCGCTCGGCGACACGATCGAAACGGGACCGAGCGGGAACAATCTGCGCGATTTGAGAATTCTGCTGGCTTACTAATTTCCTCGTACTTCGATCGGGCCAAAGAAAAAGGACAGCCGAGGCGGCTGTCCTCCCTGAGCTTAGAATAGGCTACGCGGTCTTCTGCAGGTCGGGCTTCTCCATCTTCGCCATCGCGTCGTCCATAGCGCGCTTCATCTCGTCCGCAGACATGTCCTTGATGTGCGTCGCGATCGACCACTTGTGGCCGAAGGGGTCTTTGAGCCTGCCGTAGCGATCGCCCCAGAATTGATCCATCACGGGCATTTCCACTTCTGCGCCCGCCTTCACGGCACGATCGAATGCAGCATCGACGCCGTCCAGGTAGATATGTAGCAACGTGGAGGAGCCTCCAATCGACTGCGGCGACAGCGCTCCGAATTCGGGAAATTCGTCAGACAGCATGATGACGGAGTCGCCAATCAGTAACTCGGCATGCATGACTTTGCCGTCGGGTCCTTTCGCCACATCCCGTGCTTGAGCGCCGAAAGCTTGCTTGTAAAACTCAATGGCGCGGGCTGCGTCGCGGATCGTGAGGGCAGGCGTGATGGTATGGTAGCCGTCGGGAACTGGTTTTGCGGACATTGCAAACCTCCAAGCGAAAATTTGTGAACGAAGTTTAGCGCAAGAAGGCCAACAAAGATTGTTAAAAATCCATTACAGATTCGGGGATGGGATAACCGCGCTGAGGTGTCGAGCATTGGGCCGATGCCGTCCCAGAGAATTAAGCCTGCTAGCTAACATCCGAGGCCTAAAGCCCCATCCCCGCCTGCTACACAACTCAGCAGGCTAGTTGATCACGGGTGATCTTAAGGCCAGGCAGGTTTCCCAGGGCCGTAAGAGCGACCGATTCGGTCTGGAAGAATTCATTGGCCAGCATCGTGATGTCTTCGGTCGTGACTGCCTCTATCTTCTCGATGAGCTCGTCGAGGTCGTAGAAGCGGTCAAAATACATTTCCTGGCGCGCCAGGTTCGACATGCGCGCCGTGCTTGATTCCAGCGACAGCATCAGACTGCCCTTGAGTTGGGCTTTCGACCGGCGCAATTCTTCTTCCGGCACCGGTTCCGACTTTAATCTGCGGAACTCGCTAACCACGGATTGCACGACCTTAGATGCGGACGCCAGGGATGTGCCGGCATAAACCGCGAGACAGCCTGTGTCCCGGTACGGATTCAAATCGCTATAAATGGAATATGCCAGGCCCTGGCGTTCGCGAATATTCTGGAAGAGCCGGGAACTCATCCCCCCGCCGAGCAGGGTGTTAAGAATGTAGCCGGCATGCCGCTTCTCGTGGGCAATGGGATGAGCGGGAACTCCCAGGCACAACTGCACCTGCTCCAGCGCCTTCTTGTTACGCAGAATGATGCGCGAAACAATCTTCGGAGCCGACGAATGGAAGCCGTTGTTCATAGGCTTCATGTGTTCGAAGTGCCCGGTGACCAGTTCGACGAATTTGTCGTGATCGAGATTTCCGGCTGCCGACACGATGATATTGCCGGGCGCGAAGCGGTGACCGTAAGCCTCGACCACCGACGGACGCTCGAAGCGTTTCACAGTTTCTTTCGTCCCCAGGATCGGCTTGCCCAGCGGATGATCTTTCCAGAAATTTTGCGTGAAGATTTCGTGGACTAGATAATCGGGATTATCTTCGTCCATTTTGATCTCCTCCATGATGACGCCGCGTTCGCGGGCGATGTCGGCGGCATCAAAGATGGGATGAAGAACCAGGTCGCTGAGAATATCGAGCGCGGTGGGAACATGCTCGTCGAGTACTTTAACGTTAAAGCAAATGCATTCCTTGGCGGTGAAGGCGTCCATGTTGCCGCCGATGGAGTCGACCTGGCGCGCGATTTCCTCCGCCGTGCGGTGCTTAGTGCCTTTGAAGACCATGTGCTCGATAAAATGGGAGATGCCATTCCATTCAGCGTCTTCGTCACGCGATCCGGTTTGCAGCCAGATGCCGATGGAGGCCGAGCGAATGTGCTGCATCTGCTCGGTAATTACCGTGAGCCCGTTGGGCAACTCTTGACGACGAATGTTGCGCACTTCTTTGGTCATTGCTTCCTTATGTATGAGAATGCTTGTGAACCTAGGAACCACTGCGGAGCGATATGTACTATTCTTACATAGGGGCTCGCGGTGTGCGAGAATAGTTTAGTTATTTAGAATCAGAGAGTTATGGGTGAGCAACAGAAGCATTCGGCCAGCGTCAATGAAGCAATTGCGATGAGTATCTCGAGGACCGGTCCCGAAAAATTGAAAACGACGGACGATCCATCGCGAGCTTCCTTGCTCGGGCTGGACCGCGCAGAAATGGCTTTGTTCGTGGAGAGCTGGGGCGAGCCGCCTTACCGCACGAAGCAGCTTCAGGAGGCCGTTTACCGGCAGCGGGTTGAGGCTGTAGAAGAGATCTCCACTCTGCCGCAGCCACTTCGCGAGAAACTGGGGAAGAAGGGTGTTTCGGTTGGGCTGCCGCGAATCGAAAAGCGATTCGTGTCGCAAGACGGAACCGTGCGGTATCTCATCGCGTTTTCGGACGGCCAGACGGTCGAGACGGTCTGGATGCCGGAAGGGGATGGCGGTGAAGCCGGTGACGGAAGCGAGGCCGCGGAAGCGGCGGAGCAGTTCGAACAGGACCCGCGGTCGGCTTTGAAGAGGGGAAGTGCAAAAACGCGCAGACCCAGTCAGGGGCAAAATCAGGGGCGGTCCACGATTTGTATATCCAGCCAAGTGGGATGCGCAGTAGATTGCCAATTTTGCCTGACCGCCCTGCTCGGCGTAAAGCGTAATTTGAGCGCGGGCGAGATCGTGGGGCAAGTATGCGCGGTACTCAAAGATCAGAGAGTTTCGCCGCCTGACGACCGAATTAACCTCGTTTTCATGGGGATGGGCGAGCCGTTCTTGAACTATGAGAACTTCGTGAAGGCGGCGCGATTGCTGGTTGAAGAAGTCGGCATTGCGGAGCGGCGGATGACGGTCTCCACCGCCGGAATTGTGCCTCGCATCCATGATTTCGGCCGGGAAACGGTTCGTCCCAAGCTGGCCATTTCGTTAAATGCCTCCAACGATGCGCTGCGCACGCGACTGATGCCGCTGAATAAGAAATGGAACCTGGAAATGCTGGTGGCGGCGGCTCGTGCTTTCCCGCTGCGCACGCGGGAGTGGATTACCTTTGAGTACGTGCTGCTTGGAGGCGTGAACGATGCGCCGGAGAATGCCAGGGAAGTCGTGGAATTGTTGCGGGGAATTCGCTGTAAGCTGAATTTAATTGCGCTGAATCCCGGGCCGGGAATTGATTTTACAACTCCAGACTCGGAGCGCGTGATGGTCTTCCAGAACACTCTGCGGCAGGCGGGAGTTCCAGCGTTTGTGCGGCGTCCGCGAGGCCGCGATATTTACGCTGCTTGCGGTCAACTCAAGCGTACGGTCGAGGTTGCCACATCACCGGCACCGTAGATTCTCTTGTTCGCGACGGAGCCGACTGGGTGATGGGAAGTTCTACGCGCAGCAGCCTGACGCCATCCTCGCGGCTCTCCCGCAAAATTTGCCCGTGGTGCTCGTGCAGGATGCCTTGACACGCATTCAGACCCAGGCTGTCCTCGGATTCGGCCGCGGAAGGCTGGGAGGCGGAGGATGCTTGGCCAAGCCTCGGTTCGGTGGCAATTTGAAGCACCGATTTTTCTCCCTGCCGTTGCGTGGTGATGGTTAGAAGGTGTCCACCCTCGTCATTAAGCAGGTGTAGACAGTTTGCCACCAATTGCAGGCAGACTTGCAGCAACTGGTTGGAATCTCCCAACACTTTAGGCAGCGCGGAATCAAACTGCGTGCGCACTTCGATGTTGAGTGCCTCCCACTGCGGTTGCGTCAACTTTACCGCGGTGCGGGCGAGCGTGTTGAGATCGATAGGAGTCTTCGGCGACGGCGTCTGGCGGGCAAAGCTGATCAGGCTGGCAACCAGCGATTTCGTCCGGCGCACGTAGAGACCAATCTTCGCGGCGAGAGGTTGCTGCTCCGGCGTGAGCCGCGTACTGAGGAGCATATCGGAATATCCCAGCATGGCGGTGATGGGATTGTTGAGTTCGTGGGCAGCGCCGCCGACCAGTTGTCCGATCGAAGCCAGTTTTTCCGACTGAAGGATTTGCGCCTGCAAGTGGTTCAAGCTGTTCACAGATTCGCGTGAGTGCTGCAGCAATGCAGTCAATTCCCGGTCGAGCAAGTGCTGTCGGATCAAAACCATCACGCCCATGAAAAAGGCAGCGATCAACGTGAGGGCCAGGCGAAAGACGCCTACGCGCGTAGGAACCGAACTGTCCGACATGGCCCATGCGGCGAATAAGGGCAGCGAAAACACCGAGATCATGCTGCAACGGGCAATCCACACGCCGTAGAGCGTAGACGTCTCGGAGGAGTCGGAGGTCGGCTTCTGGGTACTAGCACGCAATCCAATCCAGGTGAGCCAGGCGATCGCGGTGACGTAGGGAATGTCGTAAAGGCTGCCGCTGTAGTAAAGTTTTCGCCCGATCGCCCAGTTCATGACGGTCGAACTGCTCGCATAGCAGATGCTCATGCCGAACAGATTCGCGTACAAGTTTCGCCAGTAGCCCTTGCTGGTGAACCAGCAAGCGATCAATCCGATCAGGAAGGCGATCTCTTCCGTCACATATACGGCACTCAGATGGCGATTGTAGGCGGCGATATCGGCAACAACGTATTGCCAGGGAATCACGAGAAGGACGTAGAGATAAAGCCACCACATGAGGAGAAGGGCGAAATCGAGACGCCCGATACGTGCGGCATATTCATCGCGCGGACTGTGTGGACGCAGGGCGATGGCCGCCATCATGGGAACAATGTGCAGGAACAGGATCACATCTCCTGCAAAGAGGTCAGGCACATCGCGCCGCAGAATCACTTCGAAGTAGGTCCAAAGCAGCTGGTAGGAGAGCCAAAACAGAATGCCGAGAGTGATCAGGGACCAAAACAGACGCATGCGCCCCTCAGACCGCAACACCATGGGAACGAACGAGGCCGCGGCCGAAATCAGCAAAATGCACTGGATCAAATCGCTAAACGCGCTCAAACCCAGTGACCGAGGCAGAACCAGAGCCGCCAGTACGAAAGCCGCCAGCAACCCGCCGGCACACGCTGCCCAGAGATAGGAACGCTTATTCAAGACACTCCTCTGGGAACCATTCTAGATGGGATTGGAAAGCGTTAATGGTTACTGTAGTAATCATTCTCGAAATCGTCAGCCTTTTCGGCCCACGTTTGCGCGAGCTCAACCAGAATTCCTGCATTGCCAACTAGGTTGCAGGTCCGGCAAACAGCAGCAGATTCCCGTCCGGATCCTTGACAACGAAATTCTTGGCGCTCCAAGGCTGCTTTTTCAGAGTCTGGTGAAAAGCAACACCGGCGGACTGAAACTCAAGAAACAGCAGTTTGATCTCGTCCGCAGTGGCGACGGTCATCGATACCGACAACAACTCCTCCCGATCGCGGACCGTCGACTCGATTACTGGTCGCTCGATGCACCTTAAATTGAGACGCGCCGCGTCGCGTTCCACCTGTGCGTAGTAGGGAGGTCTTCCGTAAATGAATACAAGAGAAAAGCCTAACTTCTCGCGGAAAAACTCGCATGATCTTTTGATATCGGTGACGAGCAATTGCGGCTCAGCGCTGACAATTATTGCTTTGGATGGCAAGGATTTGGATGGTAACGCGTTCACTCTGCGCGGCGTTTTCGAAAGTTCAATTTTCAGGGCGCGCCAACTATCGAAGCCTTGCTGCCTTGCGACCATCTCCTGCGCATCGCTGAGCTTAAAGCTCGCCGCGAGAATCTCGGAGTCAGGTATATTCAGGAAACGAGGCAAATGCTCGCGGATTTGTGCGGCTACAGGGAAGTGGCGTTCGCGATGCCACCGCAACACAAGCTTGGCTTGCTTTCTGAGGTTCTCTAGATTTGGCATGCAGGCCTCCACGATGAGATCGTAGGTGGGCATTGCCCTTCGGCGGCGTGCCGTTGCATCCTACATGCGCAGGGTGCAGTATCCGAAACCGTGTCGGTAGTTGTCAATTGGCAACGCGTCCGCGCTGCAAGTTTCGGACGCACCCGGCATTTTGCCGCTGTATACGGATGCAATGGCTCCTTAAGTTAATGTTTATAGGGCCACCAATGTCGACCAAACTCTCACTTGCCGGTAAGCGTTTCTTATTCAATAATGTGCAGCGCAGCCGCTACGTCCGTGGAGACGGAGTAGATTGAATCCTCACGCTGAACGCTACCGACAATCCTGGAGATTGAGAATCCCTGCCGACCCCGGCGAGACCAGGCGGATTGAACGCTGGCTGGCGACGGCCCGCGTGTTTCTGGCAATTTCAACGCTCGTGGCGATTCGAATGGATCCCACCGAATTGGGAAATTCATGGGCGGCCTACGGCCTGTTCGTGTTCTATTTGGCGAACGGCATCCTGATCATGATGTTGCTGCGGCGAAGGCAGGAGTCGACGTCGGGCTTTCGTCTTCTGGTTCATGCTGGCGATATCGCATGGCCGGCATTGATTTCCATCTTCGCGGAGGGACCGCGAACGCCGTTTTTCCTCTTCTTCTTTTTCGTGCTGGCGGCCGCCGCTTATCGATGGGGGCTCTGGGAAACGCTGGGCACGGCGGCGGCGGAAGTTGCGCTGCTTTGGATCGAGAGTTTTGTCGTGCTCCACTGGTGGCTCGGACCAAAAGGATCGGCGACCTGGCGGGCCTTGCTCGGCTTGCGAGTGAATGCGGGAACATTCGAACCGCAGCGGCTGTTCATGCTCTCGATCTACCTGCTGGTAATGGGCCTTTTGCTCGGCTATCTGGCGGAGCAGCAGAAACACCTGCGGGCGGAAAAAGCTGTAGTGAGCGGTACGCTGTCGCGGATCCGCGTGGAAGCGGGCCTAACTGGAACCATCGAACAGATTTTTCGCGATGCCATGTCGATGTATGGAGCATCGCGGGTAGTGGTAGCTTCCCAGGAATCGCACAGTCAGCGGACGTTCGTGGGAGAGTTGGCCCAGGATGGCCGCAGCGGTCCGGCTGAATTCCGCTGGTTAGAATCGGCCTCTCGGGATGCGAAAACTTATCTCGAGGATTATCCAGGAGAGGTCTGTTATGCCGCCATCGAACGGAATCGATGGACTACTCTTGCCCTGGATCACTCCGGCCACCAGGTACCTGTGCCCAATCTTGCTGCACTTTCTCAATTGCGAGAAGTGCAGGCCTATGCCTCGTTGATTACAGTATCGTTTTTGTTCGGCAGCGAGTGGCGGGGGCGGGTTTTTCTATTCAACCCATCGTGGCGCGGTGAAAAGCAGGAGGAGCTTCGCTTTCTGCTCGATCTCGTGCAGCAGTTGGGTCCGGCGGTGTATAACGTTTATCTTTTGCATCGTTTGCGCCGCCGGGCAGGCGCTGCGGAGCGCGCGCGCGTTGCGCGGGAACTGCACGATGGCGCCGTGCAATCGTTGATTGCGGTAGAAATGCAGGTGGACGTGCTGCGCAGGCAAGCCGAAGCCGGCAAACCGATTGGCGGAGAGCTAGGAAGAATCCAAGCTCTGCTGCGTGAAGAAGTGCTCAAACTGCGAGAGCTGATGCAGCAGATGAAAGCCATTGAAGTCGATGCGCAACGGCTGCTCCGGGTCTTGCACGACACAGTTGAGCGGTTCCAGCGGGAGACGGGTATCAGCGCACGATTCGTGACCGACGTGGAAACTCTGGATATGCCGCAACGAGTGTGCCGCGAGATACTTCGCATTGTGCAGGAAGGGCTGGTTAACGTGAGAAAACATAGTGGAGCGCGGCACGTGCTGGTGCGGTTGGCATCGAGCCCGAAGCGATGGAATTTGATGCTGGAAGACGACGGGAAAGGGTTTCCCTTCGCGGGCCGCTATAATCAGGAGCAAATGGACGCGGCCGGGAAAGGTCCAATGATCATCAAGGAGCGCGTCGGTTTAATTGCCGGAGAACTCACTGTAGAATCGAGTCCCGGACAGGGAACCCGCCTGGAGGTGGTCGTACCTCGTAATGGGGAAGTGCCTCATGAACTTTAGAAAAGCGCAGGCGGTCCGCCTGGTAATTGCCGATGACCATCCTATCTTCCGCGACGGTTTGCGCCGGTTGCTGGAGTCCGAGTCGGATTTGAAGGTAATGGGCGAAGCCTCCGATGGCGCGGAAGCTGTGAAGTTGGCGCGGCAGTTGAAGCCAGACATTCTCCTGCTGGATCTGGCGATGCCCAAGCATCCGGGACTGGAAGCGCTGCGGGAGTTGAGTATGCCCGCGAATGCGACTCCTGTGCGAGTGATTTTACTGACCGCGGCGGCGGAGAAAAGCCAGATTGTCGAAGCGCTGCAATTGGGCGCCCGCGGCGTCGTGCTGAAAGATTCCGCCACGCAACTTTTACTAAAGGCGATTCACACTGTGATGGCAGGCGAATACTGGGTAGGCCGCGAGAGTGTGTCGAACCTGGTGCAATATCTGCGCACTCTGATGCAATCTTCGCATGATGAAGCCCGACAGAAGAAATTCGGCCTCACCCCTCGCGAACTGGAAATTGTTTCCGCCGTGGTCGCGGGATACTCGAACAAGGAAATCGCCGAGTATTTCAAGATCAGCGAAGATACGGTTAAACATCATCTAAGTAACATTTTCGATAAACTTGGCGTCTCAACTCGTCTGGAACTGGCGTTGTTTGCGGTCAATCAGGCGCTTCCCCTTAAAAGCATTGCCTGACCGCCCGTAGGATAATTGCCCTATAAATGGTGCAAGTGGCACTTTTGTGCTATTGGCTGGGCAGGTGACCGAAGACTACTATTGGCTCAAATAGATCAGCTTGGGGACGACTGCCGGGAGGCTCATCTTCGGTCTTCCCCGGTGTCAAAAAGTTGTCGTCAGTTGTAGGATTGAGAAATGAGGAGCCCCGTGGCTAAATGTTTACAACAGCTTTGGAACGATGAGCGTGGCCAGGACATTGCGGAATACGCGGTGATGTTGGCTGTAATTCTTGTGATTGTCGTGGGTACGATCCGGCTGATTGGTTCCAATGCCAATAATGTCTTTTCCCAGGTCGGCAGCGCAATTCAATAGAAGTCCATCTGCAAATTTGTGGCCATGCAAACGGCGAGACGAACGGTCTGGCCGCAGGCACGTGGTCTTCCTGTCATAACCGCCTGCCTAACTACTACTTCTGCGAATTCTCCGACGGTGACGACGTAGTGAGCGCCACTTTCTCCCCGTTGCCGGTGGAATACCGGACCAGGTAAGGGAAGACTGGAGTAATCTCAAATTCCATTTTTTCCTTCGTTGAGGTCAATGCGACCGGTTTCGCTTTAGACAGTTCCACGCGGTCGGACCAAGGATCCACTTTGATGCGGCCTCCCATTGGCAAGGCGGCGATCTGATCGAGTCGCTTCTGATCAAGCGTCGGCGATTCGGCCATCAGAGTCGACATCCGGACGTTTCTATTGGCTGCAAGGCTATTTCCCAGGTGAGGGCGAATCAAATTGGGCAGGTCTGGCGCCTTCTCCTGCAAAGCCTTCAAGAACAATCCGGCGTTGCCCAATTTGTCCTTATAGGGAGAATTTTTCAGGAGCTCCAAAGCCTTTGTGTCAGCCGCTTCTTCGTCCGCCGAATTACGTTTGAAGTCGAGGCGCTGGAAAGATTCCTGGTCAGGGAAAAAAAGTTTGTCGTTGAAGGCAAGCCCGGTGTCGAAGCTATGTCCCAGCACGATGTGGCTGAGTTCGTGCGCCAGCACCATGGCAAGGGAAGCCTCATCGGGAAGTACGTCCAACATTCCGCGGCTGATAACGATTGTGTGGTAGATGGTGAAGGACTCGAGAGGAGTGGTCAACAAAACCCGGCAGCGGACGTCTCCCTGGATGTCAATGTTATTAGTGACCAATAAATTGTTTACGACGGTGGCTAACACCTTGTCGACTTCGCCGGGAGGTGCGAGCAGGCCAATTTTCTGCAGGCGGTCGACGGCGTTGTCTTCCGCCTGGCGCTCCCACATTCGCTGCGCCATGACCGGGCTTGCGTCTGCGGCGGCGTCACTTTGATCCTTTACCGACTGCGGCGAGTCGATCAGGATCTGAGTGAACTCTTCACTCTTTCCCAAGCCTTTCAGGTCATAACCCCACAGTCGAGTCTGCGCCTTGAAGTGCAGGGTTTTACTGAATCCGGTCTTGAGATTAGACTCCTCGGTGTAGACGTAAGCCGGCAGCCAGACCCCGGGCCGCATGTTCAATCGCCAACTGTCGAAGTGGAAAAAGAAATTGACCTTGGGTTGGGGAAAGTAGGTTCCGTCGAAACGCACAATGTTGTAGTCCTGGTCTTCGACCCAAATCCTACCCATAAAGCGGGCGGTCTTCTGGCCTTCCTTGGGGCGAACATCAATCACCAGGCAGCGCAGTTCTCCGAGAAACTCGCGGCGCACAAAGTTAAATTCGTAATACTTCCTTTGGAAATCACTGTCCAGCACCACCATCTGCGCGAATCCCATGGGAAGGAAATGCAAGGCGTAGATGCCGGTCATCTTATTAATCATGCGCCGGCCGAACCCAGGCTGGCCCATAAAAGAAACATCCTCGGGCCCCTCGCTTAAATCAAGACGCCCCAGAAAGTAACGGTCGTGGATAGGCGAGGTATTCCCCGATGGATCATTCTTAAGATCCTGCAGGTAGGTTTCCACCAGTGGGTGCACGTGGCGCATTTGGGCCATGAAGAGATGCTCGCGCTGTACTACGCGGTCCAGGACGTCGTTAAGCGTAACCGCCGCTGGAGGCATGGATTCGACACTCTGCGCCGGGGCAATCGACGGCGTTGCCGCCGCAGAGGGATTGGGCGGCGCCGGAGAAGGGGAGTCCTGAGCGCTCACTCCAAAGGCGTAGACCAAAATCAAGACCAGCACAGAGCCCGAGCGAAAAAGCATTTGCATAAGAAACCTTCTGGGAGTTGATCACGCTAACTGAAAAACAATGTGCAGGACAGCGGTCGAGTCCGAGGGTTGACCGTCTTTCAAGGCGGGCTTGAAGCGTATCTGCTCGGCGGCATGTACTGCCGCGTCATCTAGACCGTGACCCAATCCGCGAACTACTTTTATCACGCGTAGCCTTCCACTTGCCTCCAACACCACCTCGAGAAGTACCTCGCCCTCAATGTGCTTAGCGCGAGCCTCCTCGGTATAGATGGGAACGGGCTTGGAAAGGATTTCTGCGGGAACAACTTTCGCGGCCGCTTGCGCGGGGTGCGATTGAACGGTGGGAGGCGCCGGAACGTCGGCATCGCCGAACCCGGCTTTTTGAACAGTCCGTTGCGAGGGCGTGGGGGCATTCCCGGTGGCTACGCCATTGCCGAAGCCCGTGCTCGCCACCACGCCGCGAGCGCCCTTGGCTCCGCCGGTTCCGTTGCCGTAGCCGGGGCCGGTGGGCATATCAAATCCGCCAGCTTGAGCGATATTGACCGCCTGGGTCTGACTTGCTGTTGCGGGTACTCCGTTGGGATCGCCAAAACCGCCGGTCTGGACTTTTTGTGGGGCCCGATCGATGGTTTGAGTCGCCGAACTTCCCGATGAAAAGACGTTGGTCTGTACAGGCGGTTTGGGAATCACCGGAACTGAGGCCGAAGGAGGCAAGGGATCGAGCTTTTTGGCTGCCAGCTTCACTTCAGGTGCGGGAGCGGTCTCCACCTTCGGCTTCGGCTGAGGCAGCGGGGCCGGAAGGCGCAAATCTGCAGGAGGCGGGTTCAGTTCTGCCACAACCACCGGCTTGCGGAGCTGTTTTTGCGGTTCATGATTGACCGGAACCGGTGTGGGTACTAGTTCGATGGCGTGGTAATCGGGCTTGGGCCGCTCGAGGATTTCAGGATGCAGGATGGGAATCCAAACTGCGATCGCGATCAGGACCGCCTGTAAGCCGTAGCTCACCAGCAAGTCAGACCAAGGCATCTCCCAAGGCGGAAGCGAGGAGAAGAGGCTGGAATCGCGAGACGTCGGCGCCATAAACGTTACTTTAGTGTCCCAAAACCCGATTCAACTGTAAAGGTTCTGCCCCTCCTTTCAATCATGGAAACCTGGTAGGAAAAGGAGTGAGCCCTGGGTCTGGGACATCGGATGCACGATTGAGGCCATTCGCGAGATACATTAGAAGAACCAATCCCTTTAGCATCAGTCTGTTAGCGGTTCTAAACCCTGTAGGAACCAGAGCACCCAGTTGGATGGTAACAAAAGCTACACTGGTGGGAAGAGATTTCCATCCAGCGGCGATGGCCAGCGGCACGGGATTTTTGTGGTTTCTGACCTCCGTCGAGGGTCGTTCTGTGTGTCCCGAACAACGGGCTTGCTGAACCATGTTCGGTTCGTCGTAGGCGAACGGTGGGTCGCAACGGCGACGGAGTCTTATCGCGCTAAGTTGATCAAGTCCGCTCACCCCTTCGCGAGTCATATCTTTTGCCCTTCCTTAGGAAGTATCGTTGTGATCTGACTTGCGCTCCGTCCGTTGAGGCACTTCGATAGTGGCGAGCGGTGGCAATTTTCGCGGACGTCATTATATTTTTTTCTTTTTTAGGTGACGCCTACTATCGGCACGCGCACCCGGCTTACTGCCATCACGGGATTGAATCCCGGTCTCAGCGGATTAAATGGCGAAATCGGTGAGTATGAATTTCAATGGGATGTTCCGCAAACGTACCATGCTCGCGACGCGTTCGACGATTCTTGCCGAGACACACTTCTTGGGGAGAGCTTGGATGCAAGTTTGGGTTGTCGAGACAATCCCGACGACAAAAATCACAGCACCTCCGCAAAAACACGGTACCACCGTGCCTACAACCGGTTTCGATACCACGAAAGCCATTGACTGACGGTAACGGGGGAGGATACGATTCGACCAGTGAACCAACCGATACGCGAGATGGGGGACACGATTTCTGTACAACGATCGTTCCGCCAACCATCATCCAAAGTCATCGAAGAGGACGTTTGCGAATGCTGAGGGTTTTCCATCTGAGGATTCTAAGCTGCATTATGGTCGTCGTCTTTCCGATTGCCTTGCTCGCGGCGGATCTGCCAGGAGCTATGCTTTATAGCCATGGAACCGCCCTGCTTAATGGAAACACCATCTCAAGATCCTCGGCCATTTTTGCAGGCGATTTGGTGCAGACCAACGCCGATTCCGTAGCCAACATTAACGCAACCGGTTCGAGCGTTCTGGTTCTGAATGAGTCGCTGGTTGAGTATCAAGGTACTACGCTCAGGCTGGAGCACGGCGGCGTGACCGTCTCAACCTCGAAATTACTGGCTGCCCAAGCTGGCTCCGTAAAGGTTTCCCCGGTCGCCAGCGTGTGGACCGAATTTGAAGTCCGGGATGTCGATGGCAAGGTTCAGATTCTGGCGCGCAAAGGCGACCTGACGATCAAGGACGATAACGGCACAACCACATTGGCGCAGGGCCAGGAAGCCACACGCGACGATTCTCAGCAAAATGAGAAAAAGAACCGGCGCGTTGCGGCGGGCCAAATTCCCGGCTACGGTGCCGCTCTTGACTCTCCCTGGGCAATCGGAATCGGCGGCGGAATCATTCTTGGTGGTACGGCTTGGGTATTGTTGGCACACGGCGACGAACCCGTAAGCCCTTCCAAATAGCGCAACCCGGGATTCCTCGTCCGCGGGCAGCGTTTCAGTTGCTCGTACTTCGCTAGATAGCTATGACGAGATTGCCTCGCAAGACCGTGTAAAATTACGGGACCACGCCTAGTGGCCCCGTAGCTCAGATGGATAGAGCAGCGGTTTCCTAAACCGAAGGTCGCGTGTTCGACTCACGCCGGGGCCACCATTCCATCCTGATGAAGGCGCAATAGTTCACGGCAGAAGTTGCCGCGGCCTTTCGGCGGATGTGTCTCCGCCCGGGGCGGGAAACCTGTAGATCTCCCTTTCGGATAGGACGGAATGAATTACGTGGAGACGGCGTCGATGATTATCATCACGTTTGCAGCAGTGCGCCAACGTCGATTCGCAAAAAAGGGGACCCTGACGGGTCCCCAAAAAAGAATTTCAACAAGAAAGCCTAGAAATAAAACTTCGCCGCCAATTGAATCAGGCGCGGCCCCTGGCCAGTGGACGGATTGTCGGCAATCGCCTGCCCGAAGTTCGGAGCCTGCACGTTGTTGACAATTCCTCCGGCCCAGAAGTTTTCGTGATTGAATACGTTGTAGAACTCGATCCGCAACTCCAGCCTGGTCGATTCGGTGAAGTTTGTATCCTTAAACAATTGGAAATCCCAGTTGTTGATTCCTGGCCCATGGAGCACATTGCGCGGGGCATTGCCAAAGGTCCCTGCTGGAACACAGCCTGGCGCGTTGTTGTTCGTCGGGCAGTAGCCGACAAATGGCGTCGCCGAGAACCACTCCGCAGTTCCGGTGCTGGCATTGGTTTTGCGCGGGTCCAGGTATTGAACCGGCGCCACCAGGTTCGGCACATCCATCCCGGCGAAATCGGAATTGCCGGGATAATTGTGCAAGGACCACGCCGAAGAATCGATGACGTCCATGGGAAATCCACTTTGGAAAGTGGTAATCCCCGAAATCGTCCATCCCTTGGTGGCGCGGTTGAGCAAGCGATTGTCCGTCCGCGGATGAGGCAATTCGTAGACGTAACCGATCACCAGTCGATTCCGCGCGTCGTAAATCGACGAACCGAAGTTGCTGGCCGGTAGATAAGGATTGTAGGCTCGGGTGGCCGAAAGGCCGCCGAAGCCCCCTCCGCCGAATGAGGTGTTTTCAAATCCCGATCCGTTGTCGAACGAGTGCGACCAGGTGTAGTTCGCCGTGAATTGCAGGCCCTTCGACAGCTTCTTCTTCAAGCCCGCCTGCAGCGAGTTGTAATGGGAGTTTCCCATGGTTGAAATCTGATCGATCGTTCCGTAAATGTTTCCCGGATACAGGTAATCCTGAGTAGAAAACGGAGCGGTCGTCAGTTGGCTGCCGGGAGTGCAAACGTTCGGCCCGGCGGCTACGCAAGCTGCGGGATTGATCAGATTCAGCGGGTGACCGATTTCCAGATGGCGCGCAAACGACCCGACATACCCGACCGACGCGATTGTCGTCGCCGTCACTTGCCGCTCGATGGTCAAGTTGTAGTTGTAGGAAGTTGGGTCGACATTCCTGGGATCGATGGTGCTACAGCACGCGCTCCATACCGGAAGATTTCCGTTCGTTGGCAGGAACTGCACGTTTGACGCCGCGCCGGTGAACGGGAACGGATTGGGCACATTGAATTGCGATCGTCCCGCTATGTCGGCGAAGGGATTCGCGAAGCCTGGGCTGCCTCCATCGGTTCCTGCACCGTTCGTCGCAATCGAATTCGGAGGAACGCCCTGGAACTGCAGATTCAACTCTTCCTCGGTGCGGTTGTAGTACATGCCAAAACCACCGCGGATGCTGGTCATGCCCGGTGCGCCTGTGAGTCTGCCCCAGTCCGGGCTGTACGCGAATCCAATGCGCGGCCCAAAGTTGCGGAATGGATGGTTGGTGCCCGTGGGATGAACTCCCTTATCGCCCGAGTAGACGACTCCAAGCGGAGCGTTGGGGAACACCGTCGATTGTTGCCCTGGATAAAACGCAGCCATTCCATGCCCGCCATAAGCGAGGTCTTGCATGGCAGTGTCGATCTGCCAGCCCAGTCCGTAGGTGAACGTGAAATTCGGCCGTAGTTTCCATTGATCCTGGAAGTAGCTGTAGTATTCCTGCGCCCGATCAATGCCGTTGCCGCCGCTCTGCTGCGAGTAGAGATCTGGAATTCCGAGCAGGAAGTCGGCGCCCGGATTCCCAGTGCTGTACGGCCCGCCTCCGTTGTACAGATAGAACCCGCTGTTCTGCGCGAAGAATGGATTGTCCACCTGGAAGCGGCGCATATCCCAGCCGGCTTTCATGGTGTGGTTGCCGTGCGTAAACGAGAAGTTGTCAACCACTTCATAGGTCTGATCTTTCCTGGGCTGTGGGCCGAATTGTGAAAACCCCAGATTGAACAGGCCCGTGATGAACATCGCGGGAACACCAGCGCCCGCAGGATCTTGGGGTGTAATGTTGAATCCCAAACTGGAGGGCTGTGTCACCTGTGCAGGATCGACGGCAGCGTAGTTGAAGCGGTTGTAGCCCCCGCGCAATTCGTTAATCATGTGGTCATTGAGCGTGTGGCTCCACGAAAGCGTCAGCAGCTTGAAATGTTGTTGATTGACTTCGCCAAAACCCGGAAGGCTCGCGCCGGTGCCGGGGAAAGGAATCGTTCCTGTAAATGGGAACGATTCCTGCAACCACGAACCCCACAACAAGTCGCGCTTTCCCAGATTCTGATCGATGCGGAACATGTATTGATCATCGGTGGTGACCTGGATTGGAGTGAAGGTAAATACGTTGCTCCCCGAATTGGGTAAGGGTACAAACTGGGTCACCAACTTTCCCGCGATCGGATCGAAATCGGCCGTGGGGATCGCCCCATTGCTGAAGATCGTCGAATAAGGAGTTCCAGCGGGATAAGTTGTGCCGTTGTCTCCCACCAAGGGGAATGGCGAGACGTTGTTTCCGATTCCCGTGAACGCTCCGGTGCTTCCGTTGCGCTGGCCCGCGGTATAAACCGGACTGGAATTGTTAGCGCCCTGGGGTTGCGGTTCGCGATTGCGCACTCCCTGGTAGGAGAAGAAAAAGAACGAATGGTTCTTCCAGATCGGCCCGCCAATCGTTGCGCCGAAAGTGTTCTGATGAAAAATCGCCTTCTCGTGCGTGAACCAGTCCTTGGAATTCAAGAACGTGTCGCGGTAAAACTCAAACACATCCCCATGAAAGCCGTTGGTGCCAGACTTGATGACAGCGTTCATGATTGCGCCGGAGTTCCGCCCGTACTCGGGATTGATCGTGTTCGTCACCATGCGGAACTCTGCAATGGCATCTTCGCTTGGAACGACGGTGCGCGTGTTGAGCGGAAGATCGTTGGTGTCGGTGCCATTGATCAAAAAACTATTCTGCGTGGTCTGGCTGCCGTTAGTGGCAAATTCACCCCTCGCATCTGATGCCGCCACCACTCCCGATTCGAGTTGTTGCAGGTTTACCCAAGTTCGGCCGATGAGGGGCAGATTCATAATCTGGTTCGCATCCACAACATCGCCGCGCTGCGGCGTCGTAGTCTCGACCTGAACCTGGTTGGCTTCCACCGTGACGGTCTCTGACACAGCCCCGAGATCCATTTTTGCATTCAGCGCATATGCTTGGTTGATTTCCAGGTGAATGCCGGATGCAGTAAACGTTTTGAATCCGGTCTTTTCAACTCTGACGGCATAGTCGCCCACGGGAAGCTGCAAGATCGTGAATTCGCCGTCTTTGCTTGTGACCGCTTTCGACAAACCGGTAGCCACGTTGGTCACGGTGATCCTGGCGTCGGGTACTAAGGCGCCCGATTGATCTGTCACGGTACCGCGAATACTGCCGTAAAGCTCATCGGCGTCTGCCGGCATCGTGAACAAGGTGCTGAACGCTAACAAACTCAACAACGCGCAATACACTGACTGCCTGACACTCGGCACATTCCGTTTCATGCTTTCCTCCCAAGCTGAGAACTGCTTTGAAGACAATTTGCGTCATCCGACATTCAC
>DASSRO010000241.1:0-10755 GCA_035701745.1 Candidatus Sulfotelmatobacter sp.
AGAAGCAATTTGAAAAAGAGCAGTACGAAGCCCTGCAGGAAGTTCTCGACGAGATCATGGAGGAAGCCTTTGCGGTGGTTCGCGAGGCTGGACGGCGTGTACTCAACATGCGCCATTTTGACGTGCAGTTGATCGGCGGCATGGTGCTGCACCGGGGCACGATTTCTGAGATGAAGACCGGCGAAGGCAAGACGCTGGTCGCCACGCTGCCCGTCTATCTCAACGCGCTCAGCGGGCGCGGCGTGCACGTGGTTACGGTCAACGATTACCTGGCGAAACGTGACTCCGAATGGATGGGCAAGCTCTACCGTTTCCTCGGCCTGACGGTCGGCGTGATCGTGCACGATCTGGATGACGAAGAGCGGCGTGCAGCTTATGCGGCCGATGTTACCTACGGCACCAACAATGAGTTCGGCTTCGACTACCTGCGCGACAACATGAAGTTCGACATCAAGGATTGTGTACAGCGTGGGCACAATTACGCGATCGTCGACGAAGTCGATTCCATCCTGATCGACGAAGCTCGAACGCCGCTGATTATTTCCGGGGCCAGCGAAGAGTCGACCGACAAGTATTACAAAGTTAACCGCATTATTCCGAAACTGGAAAAAGGCGAGGAGATTGAAGGCCCGCCCGGCGAACCCGCACAACTTACAGGCGACTTCGTGGTCGACGAGAAGCACCGCAACATAACGGTGACCGATGAAGGCTGGGTGAAGGTGGAAGGGCTGCTGGGGATTGGGAACATCGCCGATCCGGAGAACTGGCCGCTCAAACATCACGTAGAGACGGCGATCAAAGCGCATGCGCTATATCGCCGAGACGTGGAATACGTGATCAAGGACGGGGAAGTCATTATCGTCGACGAATTCACCGGACGCATGATGCCGGGACGGCGCTGGTCCGACGGACTACACCAGGCGATCGAGGCCAAAGAAGGCGTGAAGATCGAGCGCGAGAACCAGACGCTTGCGACCATTACCTTCCAGAATTATTTCCGCATGTTTAAAAAACTGGCCGGTATGACGGGTACTGCGGAAACGGAAGCGGCCGAGTTTGAAAATATTTACAAGCTGGAAGTGGTGGTAATTCCTACGAACAAGCAGATGCTGCGGCTGGAGCATCCCGACGTCGTCTATCGCACAGAAAAAGAGAAATATTTTGCGGCGGCGGATGAAATCGAAAAACTCCATGCCAAGGGCCAGCCAGTGCTGGTCGGCACGACATCGATTGAGAAGTCCGAGCGGCTTTCAGAGCTGCTCAAGAAAAAAGGCCTGAAAGAGCACGTCGTGCTGAACGCCAAGTTCCACGAGCGCGAAGCCGAAATCGTAGCGCAGGCGGGACGAAAAGGGCGAGTCACGATCGCCACCAACATGGCAGGCCGCGGTACTGACATTCTGCTCGGCGGCAATCCGGAGTTCATGGCCAAGCAGGAGATGGTGAAGAAGGGAATCGCGCAGCAGTTGCGCGTGGCGCAAGGCAAGATCGAAGGCCCGCAAGAGGATGGGGAGACTTCGATTTTTTATTACAACGGGAACGAATACACGGTCCCGACTGACAAGTGGACCGAAGCCTTCAATCGCCACAAAGAGCAGACCGACAAGGAACACGACGAAGTTACCGCGGTGGGCGGGTTACACATTCTGGGCACGGAGCGGCACGAGTCGCGGCGCATTGATAACCAGTTGCGAGGACGCGCCGGACGCCAGGGCGATCCCGGATCTTCACGTTTTTACCTTGCGCTTGAAGATGACCTGATGCGCATCTTCGCCAAGGAGTGGGTCTCGAACTTGCTGCAGAGGCTGGGCATGGAAGAGGGCGTGCCAATTGAGTCGAAGATGATCAGCAGGCGGATCGAGACGGCACAGAAAACCGTGGAAGCGCAACACTTCGAGTCCCGCAAACATTTGCTCGAGTACGACGACGTGATGAACAAGCAGCGCGAGGCCGTTTACGGACTGCGACGTCGTTTGCTCGAGGGGACCGATCAAAAAGATCTGATCCTGGAAGATTACGTTTCGGCCATTCTGGGCGAGTTGCTGGAGCAATACTGTCCGGTGAAAGCGCACGCCGCTGATTGGGACATAAAAGGGCTGAAAGACGCGGTGTTCACGCGTTTCGGGGTCGATTTCATTTCCGAGGGCGTTAAGGCTGACACGCTGAATAGGCAGGAACTTGGCGACGCGATTTTCGAGAAGCTCAAAGAGCGCTACGAGGCGAAAGAAAAACTTATTGGCCCCGAGGCGATGCGTCACCACGAGCGCATGATCATGCTGAGCGTGATCGACCAGCAGTGGAAAGATCACTTGCTCAGCATGGATCACCTGAAGGAAGGGATTGGGCTGCGCGGTTACGGGCAGCATGATCCGCTGGTCGAGTACAAGCGGGAATCCTTCGACATGTTCGAAGCGATGATGCAGCGCTTCCAGGAAGACACAGTTCGATATCTCTACCTGATGCAGATTTTGGAGCGGCCGCCGGATCAGGGTACAGGCGGTGCGCCGGCGAGCCCGCCCGCCGGACCGGGAACGGGTGGACCTGGCGCTCCGGGCCAACATGATGGGGATGGAAACGGGCGGCGTCCGTCGCGCATGGTGTCGACCTCGGCCGACGAACTGGAAGAAGCTTTCATGCGGCGCAAACGCCGCGAGCTAGAGCAGGCGCGGATGGCTGGCGCGGGCGACGCGCAGCCCGTACAGCAAGTTGTGCGCGGGCAGGAGAAAGTTGGGAGAAACGATCCCTGCCCTTGCGGGTCCGGCAAGAAATATAAGAAGTGCCATGGCGCGTAAGAAAAATCCTTATTTCCTTATGGCTTTGAAGGTCATCTCGTTCGCGGGACTGTGCGTTTCGTGTTTCCAGTCGGCGAACAGGGTTGCGTAGTTTTTGGTGATGTAATCTTCTGGCTTCACACCCAAGTTTTTAGCGGTCGCATCAATCCAACGCGGTGGGCCTTCGATCTCGCAGAAATTACCGATCGGGGTTTCATCGACCACGACCTCGCCTTTCTTGTCGGTCCACTCTGCGCGGAATTTCTCGTATCGGAATGATGGCGAGTACCCAAGACCTTGTAGAATCGCATCCATTTTCTTTCCGTCGGTTATCCCGGTTTCCAGTTCGATGCGGCTGCTGTGCCGGCCTTTTTTCCCAGCGCTCTTGTGAGTTAGTGTCCACTCTGTGCCGTACTGCCGCAAGCGCAGCAGTTCCTTTCGCGCCCGTAAAACCGCGCCCGGCAGGTCGTATAGCGTATTGATTTCATGCGTCCGTCTTGTCTTGAGGTTGAGGCCGGCGGCACGCAGCTTGCGATCGAGAGCGCGAACGTCCTTTACCCGGAATTTGATTTCGATTTCCCGCGGCATGAGATCAGTCTATTATGGTCCTGAGGGACCCTCCGCAGGCGTCGAAGTAGGTGCCACGATTCGGGAGTACTTGCTCCAGTCGACCTCTTCTAACGGACCCACCACGAAATACCAAGCAAGAGCACCAATCCAGGCCACGACTGCGGTAATAAAGAACGGCCAGTAGAAAGATCCCGTGCGATCGAGCAAGAACCCAGTGAGCGCCGGGGCTACCGCCCCAGCCAGATTTCCGGCAAAATTCTGCACTCCGACCCATCGACCTACCATGCGAGGTCCAGCCAGGCTTTGTGGGAACGCCCAACTGTTGCAGATGCTGATTCCGAGGAAGACTCCTACCAGCGCCAGCATCCCAATGAAGAGCGTGCCGGTCGTCACGGCAATGAACATCAGAGCAAAGCCGATGCCTACGTGCCCGAATGCCATCCACCCCTTGCGGACCGCGGTTGGCGAAGCTCCGGCCTGAATCCATCGATCTCCGAGCTTTCCGGTCACAATCGATGCGATTGCCGACATCACGAAGACGAGGGCGCCCTCTCTCGCCATCTCGTTCATCGCAAGATGACGTTCCCTTACCAGATAGAACGGCAGCCATGTGACGAGAAAATAGAGGTAATAGTTGATTGAGGATTGCCCGATGCACGTGCCCCAAGCCGATCTCTGCCGCAGGATCGAAAGGTATCCGGAACCGCCAGCAGACGCATGCTCGAGGGGTTTTGTTCTGCGCGGCATCCATGACCACCACGGTACCAGCCACAGCAAGCCCGCTAGCCCCAGCACCACGAAAAACGAGCGCCATCCGAACCGCGCAACGGCGACGCCTCCGACGAGTATGCCCAGGGCGGGTCCGAGAGCCAAGCCTGTCATGATCATTGCATTGGCGAAGCCGCGGCGGCTTTCGCGAAAGTGGCCACGAAGAATTTTGCTGTAAGAGGGAAAAGCTACCGATTCGCCGAGCCCCAGGATCACCCTGACGATCAGTAAGGCGGCAAAGCCATGCAGCGCTCCCGTAACCGCCGTCGCCGCCGACCAGATGAACAGTCCGGCAGCGAAGACCCATTTGACGTCGAAACGATCCACCAGCCACCCGGCAGGAATCTGCATGAACGCATAGGTCCAGAAAAATGCAGAGAGCAATTTGCCCAACTGCCAGGCCGAGAGGCCGAGTTCATCCTTGATCAGGGGAGCCGCGATCGACAGGTTGCTGCGATCGATGTAATTAATTAGAACCGATAAGGTGAGGAGAAGCAGCACCCGGTTCATGCCCTGAGAAGCGCCCGGGGGTGATTGCGCCGGCGGTTCGTCACTTTCCTGTTCGCGGGTAGAAATATCAGGCACGTTTTAATCAGGGCAAAACGCCCCCAATTGTACACTTCCTTTGCAAGCGTTCCTGGATTGATGCGAGGGTGATATATTTCGTCCGCTCGCGGCAACTACGGTGGAAGTATGAAAAATTTGTTTCAGCGTGAAGCGCTCGAGGAAACACTTGCCCGCATTGACCTTCTGCAACCGGCGGCGCAACGACAGTGGGGGAAAATGGATGTAGCGCAAATGTTGGCGCACTGTTCGTTGGCGCTCGACATGGCTTCCGGCCGGATTAATCCACCGCGAATTCTTATCGGAAGGCTGATCGGCCCGCTGGTTAAGTCGGTTTACACCAACGAAAAGCCTTTTTCGCAAAACAATCCGACCGACCCGAAACTCGTGATTTCAGATCAGCGTGACTTTCTTCGCGAACAGGAGCAGTTGAAGCAGAAACTTCGGCAATTTTACGAGGGAGGGGAAGCGCAATGCACGCGGCATGCGCATCCCTTTTTTGGCGCGCTTACTCCTCAGGACTGGAGTCGCGGCATGTACAAGCACATGGATCATCACTTGCGGCAATTTGGTGTGTAATCGCCGTTCGGGCAAGAGTCGCCTCTAGGAAAACGTTGGCAGTTTGACCAGATCGTTCTTTGGCACAGACTCCAAATGTCCGCCAGCCTTGCGCCACGCGGTCAAACCGCCGACGATCACAAACGTGTTGAAGCCTCTTTCCTGCAGCAGATGCGCCACCCGGGCGCTGGTCGCTTCGCGCGCTCAAGTACAGTAAAGATAGATGTCCTTATCTTTGGGGAGATTCTTGATCTCCTCGTCCAGATTGTTGGGTTCGATGCGGATCGAGCCGGCGATGCGCTCGGCGCCTGCGTCGTAGTAGCCGTGACTGCGCACGTCGACGATGAGTACACGGTTCGCCTGATCGGACGCCAGGCGCGCGGCCAGTTCCTGCACCTGGATCCGCGGCATAATGCGGTATTTTTTGTACTTGCGGAATTGTATGGTCCGATAGATTGCATACACCACAAGCGCCGTGATGAGAATGATCTCCATGACTCGTCCTGCCGCGTGGAAGCCTCGCAGCGTGGCCGCCAGGAAATCGCGTGAAATATATCCCACCAGCAGGTAGGTCATGGTGTAGAGCAGTGCCCCGAGGAAGTCCAGGCGCAGGAACTGCCCGAAGCGCATCTTCATGCTGCCGGCCAGAGGCGCCGCCATCGTGTTAATTCCAGGAATGAACTTGGCTACCACCAGCGTCAGTTTGCCTCGTTTGTAAAACGATTCGGCCGATCGGAGAATGCAGGTTTCTGGGTTCATCGAGAGGCGGCACAGAAAGCCCAGCAAGGCCCAACCGGAGTAGCGGCCCAGCCAGAACTGCGCGGAGTCTCCGACCAGGAGGGCGACCATCGCGGCCAGAAGAACTCCAGGCCCATACAGCGTGTGCGACGCCACCCCGGCGCCGGCCGCTACCAGTGCGATAGCCGCCGGAAAAGGCAGTCCAAGAGCCTCGGCAAATAACAGGGCGAACGTCAAGGCATAACCCTGTCGTGCCGCTATAGCGACCCAATCATGCATAGGGAGTGATTGACCGGCCTTCGGCCGAGAAGCTGGTATTGGCCAAATTTTGATTCATCAGAACCAGGAAAGGGTTCAGTATAAACAAAGCCGGGCAGGTCCAATGGACCGATGCCCGGCTATGCTGCACGAGGAGCGAGTCTCTCAGGAGGACATTCCTCGTTTCAGGGTGAGCAAGACAGCGGCTTGCACTCGAAGTCTTTCCGGCCCTGTCCGGGCCGGCGCGTCGAAAAACCAAGGCGCCTTTCGTCTAAAGCTTCGACTGAAGCCGTTGTCTCTCGTTGATGGTTCGTCCGCAGCGGACAGGACCCTCAGCGACCTGCCTTTCCCAGGTGCTGGGGGGAGTGGATGGAGGTCGCGGTTTGCGCGCCTCATCGCATGCCAGTGCGTCTCGTTAGCCTTCCGCTCTGGCGGGCATTCCCAGCAACTGGCCGCATTTTCAAGGTAGTGGGCAAGAATGTCTGTAACACCTGTCACGGATATGAGTGACGGAGATCAATCCTGGTATCGGAGTGTTTTTGTGAGCACGCGCACGGCAGTGATGGGAGGCATGGCCGGAGCCATTTTCAAACCGGCGACCGGCTCAGGACCGTGGGATCATTTCTCTCTGGCGACCACGAAATCGGGGGCCCAGAGCAGGGCGCGTTTGATCTCGGAATCAGGGAAGGTACAGATGGCGTTCTGCGCCGATTCCGCATAGCGGGCGGCCCGAGCGGTTGCGGCCTCCAGCGATCCGTAGCGCACCAGGATTTCGAGAATCTCAGCATGACTGACGCCGTTGAATGCGCCGTGTCGCAGCACCGTCTCGATTTTGCCCCGTTCTTCCGACGTGCACCGCTCAACCGCGTGGATGACTGCCATGGTTGCCTTGCCTTCGCGCAGATCGCTGGCGACGGGCTTGCCGAGTACTTCTTCTGATGCTGTCAAATCCAGGACGTCGTCGACAATCTGAAACGCCATGCCCAGATCGTGCCCGTAGCGGCCCAGGGCAGCTTCCTGTTCCGCTGTAGCTCCGGCAAGAATTGCTCCCAACCGCATGCAAACAGAAAACAGGCAGGCGGTCTTGCGGAAGATGAGATCGAAGTGCTCATCGAGCGTGATGAGCGTACCCAGCTTTTCCATCTGCAGCAGTTCGCCTTCGACCATCTGTTGGGTGAGTTCAATGAGAGTGTCAAGAATGCGGAAGTTGCGCTCCTGCACCGCAATCTTGAACGCCTGCATGTAGAGCCAGTCGCCGGCAAGCACGCACTTGGAATTTCCCCACTGCGTATTGGCCGCGGGGCGGCCGCGCCGCGTTTTGGCCTCATCGATAATGTCGTCGTGCACCAGGGTCGCGGTATGAATAATCTCGACGACCGCGCCCAGTCGGACCGCGCCCTCGCCCTGATAATCGAGTAATTTCGCAGAGAGCAGCAATAGCGCCGGCCGGATTCGTTTGCCTCCGCCCGCGCGCAAATATTCGCCAATTTCTGTGATGGCGTGAACGCCGGAGACCGTGTCGCGCCCGAATTCGCCCTCCAGTGCGACCAGGTCGTCCCGCAGCAGGTCGAATACTTCCTTTCCGTTAATGGTGGCTGGGGCGCTCAATGGATCAGACCTCGGAGCACCGATTTTGTACCGCCGACTTCACGCGCTCGTGCGACCGCGCCAATGACTTGTTTCACCGCGACCGCCGAGTTGCGAGATCTGAGGTCCAAGGTCCGACATCCGTTCTTAGTTCGTTCGATAATTCGTAAACTGCAAGTCAATTCCGAAGTCGTGCCCCTTCAGCAAGGCAATCGTCTCCTGCAGGGTGTCGCGATCTTTGCTGCTGATTCGAACCAGGTCGCCTTGAATCGAAGCTTGTGCCTTTTTTTTCGAGTCTTTTACCAGCTTTACGATCTCGCGAGCTTTTTCGATAGCGATGCCTTGCTGCATGGTGACTTTCCGCTTGGCGGTTCCGCCCGCTGCCGGTTCTACTGCTCCGTAGGTGAGCCCTTTCAGCGAAACTCCGCGCTTCACGAGCTTTTGCTGGAGTATGTCGTTCACCGCCTTCAACTTGTACTCATCAGCGGAATGCAAAACGATCGCATCTTTTTCCAGTTCAATATTCGATTTCGAGTCTTTCAAATCAAATCGCGTGTGAATTTCCTTGAGCGCCTGCTGGATGGCGTTCGAAACCTCGTTCAGATCGATTTTGCTGACGACGTCAAAAGTGTTCTCGGGCATACATTTCTAATCTTTCTGAAATAAGGAAATCTACTTTTGAGAGTACCAGAAACGGGAGGTTCAACGAGCGGGAACTTTACTTTCAATTATTTCAGTCAATTTGAAAAAATTGTAGAAATTGCGCGAAGTGCGTTCCCCGGCCTCTTCCCGCGTGATCCCGCGCAACTCTCCCAACTTGCGGGCTGTTTCCGTGACGAAGGCCGGTTCGTTACGTTTTCCGCGATGCGGCACCGGGGCGAGATAAGGCGAATCAGTTTCGATCAACATGCGCTCGAGCGGAACCTGGAGCGCGGCATCGCGAATCTGCTGCGCTTTGGGAAAAGTCAGGTTACCTGCAAAAGAGATCATGAAGTCCATGTCAAGAGCTCGCCTGGCTTGAGTCCAGTTCCCTGTAAAGCAATGCAGAATTCCGCCCAAGCCGGTCGGCGCCCACTGCGTTTCGATCATGTGCAGGCAATCTTGCCAGGCGTTCTCGCTGCCATCCGAGGGGCGGCAGTGAATCACAATGGGAAGTTTCGCCGCCGCCGCCAGTTCCATCTGCTTTGCAAATACCTGTTTCTGTGTGTCTCGCGGGGAATAATCGTAGTGGTAATCAAGGCCGATTTCGCCCCAGGCGATTACCTTGGGATGCCGCGCCAGGCGCTCCATTTCGGCGTAGGCGTGATCGGAGGCCAGTCTCGCCTCGTGCGGGTGGATCCCGATCGTTGCATACATGAAGGGATGCTGCTCGGCAAGGAGAATGCCGGCATCCAGCGTGGGAGGTCCGTCGCCATTCCCAATTGCGACCATCGTCCGCACTCCGGCTTCGCGGGCGCGGGCAATGACCTGCTCGCGGTCCGCGTCGAATTGTTTGCCGTCGAGATGTGCGTGCGAATCTACAAACATGCTTATACGGTTGTGTGGGGACGGGCGCACTCGCCCGTCGCGGTTTGCCCCACTACTTCAGTCTTGCGCCGACCGGCACGTCCTCCAAAAAGCTTGCCAGCACCGGCTTTCCGCCTTCCAGAGATGCCGCCACGATCATTCCGTTCGATTCCAGGCCGCGCAGCTTTCGCGGAGCGAGGTTAGCGACAATTACTACTTTGCGACCGACTAGAGTTTCGGGCGCATAAGCCTCGGCGATTCCAGCCAGAACCTGCCGCACCTCGGTGCCAATATCGATCTCCAGGCGCAGCAGTTTGTCCGCCTTGGGCACGCGCTCGGCCACCTTCACCACGCCCACGCGCAATTCAATTTTGGCAAAGTCGTCAATGGAAATCTTCCCACCGTCGGTCGCCACCGGCGGAGAAGTTGGGGCGGGCGACTGCGCTTTTGCCGGACTCTGCGCCGGCGTAGTCGGTGCTGCTGGTTCCTTCGATTCCTCGACTTCGGGGCTTCGCTGCTGATCCTCCATCTGTTGCATCCTTTCGATTGCGCTCTTATCGGCGCGTGGGAAAACCGGACGTACCTCGCCAAGCTTCGTCCCAAGCCGTAACTGTCCCCAAGCCAGTTCCGACAGCGCGAGTTTCTGAATGTCGCCCAGGCCCATTTGCTCCCAGATTTTGGCCGTCGCCTCGGGCATAACCGGATGGGACAGAGCCGTCGCAATGCGCAGCGCCTCCGCCGAGGTGTAAAGAACCGTGGCAAGGCGAGCTCGGCTCTCGTCGTCCTGTTTCTCGCCCAAGGACCAGGGTTCGTTTTCAACGATATATTTATCAACCGCAGCTACCAGCCCCCATGCGGTTTCCAGGGCGCGCGAGAATTGAAATTGATCGAAAAGAACACCGAAGTCGCGAATCGTTTTACGGGCCGTCTCTGCGATCGCATCGTCGGCGGGCTTTCTCCCAACCGAATGCGAGGGATAAGGCACTTCGCCCTTGAAGTACCGGTTAATCATGGTCAGCGTGCGGCTGGCCAGATTTCCCAGCCCGTTCGCGAGGTCAGAGTTGTAGCGCTGCACCAGCGCGTCGAATGAGAACGATCCGTCTTGCCCGAACACGACCTCGCGCAACAGGAAATAACGCAGAGCATCTGCGCCCAGCACGTCAAGGATCGTCTCGGTGCGCACAATGTTGCCGCGCGACTTTGACATCTTGTTTTCTTCAAACAGCAGCCATCCATGCGCGACGATCGCCTTCGGCAAAGGCAGACCCGCAGCCAGAAGAAATGCCGGCCAGTAAACGCAATGGAAGCGGACGATTTCCTTGCCGATCATGTGCACGTCAGCGGGCCAGTAGCGCTGGTAGCGTTGCTGGTCGGCAGGTTCGGGTGAGCCGAAGCCAAGTGCGGTGATGTAGTTGCTCAGTGCATCGAGCCACACGTA
>DASSRO010000242.1:0-22135 GCA_035701745.1 Candidatus Sulfotelmatobacter sp.
ATGTCGCGAAGTTTGTAGGCGGGGTCGAGCTTCTCGCGAAGTTTCTGCTCGACCGCGTCGGGGACGAGATCTTTGACGGGCCCGCCGGCCTGGGCCACTTCGCGCACCAGGCGCGAACTGACGTAAGAATACCTGACTGCCGGCATCATGAAGACGGTCTCCAGCGTCGGTTCGAGTTTGCGGTTCATGAGAGCCATCTGCAACTCGTATTCGTAGTCGCTGATGGCGCGAATGCCACGCAAGACGCACATAGCATCGATCGACTTGGCATATTCCACCATCAGGCCGTCGAAGGTGTCGATGCGGACATTGCCCCAATCGGCGGTGAGCTGCCGCAACATCTCGAGCCGTTCCGGCAGACTGAACATGGGGGTCTTTTCCGAATTCCGGAGAATCGCGACCACCAGTTGCTCGAACATTTTGCTGCCTCGCTCAATCAGATCGAGGTGCCCGTTGGTGGGCGGATCAAACGAACCCGGATAAACAGCGATGCCCTTATTCAATCGTCCTCACAGGAAGGCCGCGGGTGGAGCGATTTGAGCCACAGCGAGCAATAGGAGATTTTATGCGGGCGGGAGTGACAATGGCAATCGCAGAATGGGGCGTTGAACGTGGGGGGCAGCAAGGCAGCCTGAATGCTGTCTAATGCTTGTCATCTTAATTGCTTGTCTTAATTGCTTGTCATCCCTCGCTTTGCTCGGGATGACAGCAGTATTTGTATGACAGCACTATTTGTATGACAGCACTGTTTCTATGACAGCACTGTTGTATGAGCAATGTCCGTATGACATGCTGCGGTCGCACTGGCAAATCCCCGGGAGGCAGTCGCTCTAGTGGCGCCGTTTATGGAGGGTGAGGTTATGCCGTCTTGGGCACAAAACGGAATGTTTGTGGCTGATCCCAGTCGCGCGACAAATCGTCCCACTTCGGATTTACGGATTCGATCAAGGCAACTCTCTTAGCCCGTGTCCAGGCTTTGATCTGTTTTTCACTCTCAATCGCATTGCGCACGTCTTCGAGCGTTTCGAAGTAAACCAGCCGCGTAATGTTGTATTTCGCGGAGAACCCCGGAGTGAGTTTCAGCTTATGTTCTCGCACCCTTCGACGAATGCTGTTTGTCATGCCGGTGTAGAGGTCTTGGAAGGATTGGTCATGATATAGACGAAGTAGCGTCGTTCTTCTCGCATACCCAGCCTCCTACCCGGCCTCCAATAATGTCATCCCGAGTGAAGCGAGGGATCTGGGTTTCTGCCGGTCACGGCTGCATAGCTGGCGCCGGCAAGAACCCAGATCCCTCGCTTTGCTCGGGATGACAATTCATTTTCCTACACCCAACTTCCTGCCGAACAACAATGTTAGCGCTTAGCCGCTACCGGGACCTTGACTGGTTCGGGCGGGGCGCTTGGCATGGTGGTCACGCGACCGGTCGAGCCGTTCGTAGGTGCGGCCGTGGCACCGGGCGCCGCACTATGACTCAATCCCAGAGCCTTGCGGACCTCGGTGTCGAGCTTGGCCATGACGTCCTTGTTGTCTTTGAGGAACTGGCGAGCGTTCTCGCGGCCCTGGCCGATGCGCTCGCCTTTGTAGCTGAACCACGAGCCGGACTTCTCGAGAATGTTGTTGTTGACGGCAAGATCGAGCAGATCGCCTTCCCGGGAAATACCTTCGCCGTAGAGGATGTCGAACTCGGCCTCGCGGAAGGGCGCCGCAACCTTGTTCTTCACGACTTTGACTTTGGTGCGCGAGCCGGTGACCACGTCGCCTTCCTTGATGGCGGCGATGCGGCGAATGTCGACGCGCACGGAGGAATAAAATTTCAGCGCGCGGCCGCCGGTCGTAGTTTCGGGATTGCCGAACATCACGCCGATCTTTTCGCGGATCTGGTTGATGAAGATGAGGCAGGTTCGCGACTTGGAAACTGTGCCGGTCAGTTTGCGGAGCGCCTGCGACATCAGGCGCGCCTGCAGGCCCATGTGGCTGTCGCCCATTTCGCCGTCGAGTTCGGCCTTGGGCACCAGGGCCGCGACTGAGTCGACGACCAGCACGTCGATGGCGTTGGAACGCACGAGCGCTTCGGTGATCTCCAGTGCCTGCTCGCCGTAGTCGGGCTGCGAGACCAGCAGGTTGTCGACGTCCACGCCTAACTTCTTGGCGTAGCCGGGATCGAGGGCGTGCTCTGCGTCGACGAAAGCGGCCATGCCTCCGGTCTTCTGCGCCTCAGCGATGACCTGCAGAGTGATGGTGGTCTTGCCGGAAGATTCGGGGCCAAAGACTTCGACGACGCGGCCGCGGGGAAAGCCGCCTACGCCGAGAGCGGCATCGAACGAGATCGACCCGGTCGGAATCACCGAGATGGGGACGATCGCTTCTTTCGAGCCCAGTCGCATGATGGAGCCCTTGCCGAATTGTTTTTCGATCTGCGAAACCGCGAGATCAATCGCCTTGCCGCGTTCGTCTGCCATGGTGGCTCCTTAAGAGTGCCGGACTAAATGAAATCTAATCTGGCCGGATTATACATAGGAAATCGAGCGAAGAAAAGGCGAATCAAGAGAATTAACCTGTGGAAGGTTCCGAAATGGGCAGGTTGTGTGGCGCGGGCACTCCTGCCCGCGAAATCTATCCACGAAGGGGAACGACGTGGCCGCCAATCCATTCGCGAAGCAAGGCAAAACGGAATTTGCCGTCCGCGATGGTCTTGATTATGAAATCAGATGCGGCCTTGCTGGTAACGTTCAAATCGAATCCATTCATCAACAAGAAGGTGTGAGCGGCGGCAAAGCCCACGCGCTTGTTGCCGTCTACAAAGGGATGATTGTTCACCAGGGATTCCAGCAAAGCGGCAGCCTCTTCGATTAAATCGGCGTAATAGCCGGTTTGAGGCCGGAAAACGGCGGATTCCAAGGCTCCCTGATTGAGCAGTCCGTGCTCGCCACCGTATTCCTCGACTTGGTGATGATGGATGGCCAGGACTTCGGCCACGGTCAGATAGACGCGCTCGGCCATTATTTGGCCAGTTTCTTATATAACTCGCGATACTTTTCGTTGGAGCGGCGGTATGCGGCCATCACTTCGGGCCTTACCATGTGCTGCGAGGGTACGACATTGTGCAGGTAGTGCTCCAACGCCCGTTCGAGCACGAACCGCTGGGACTGGCCGTTCTGCCTGGCGACGGAGACGAGTTCCTCGTATAACTTCGCGTCGATTTCGGGAGCGATTTTGACGGAACGCGGCATGGATAGCTGTGATTCCCATTTTAGCGGTTCGAACTAGCGAGATCAAGATAAATCTAGAGATTACTGGGCAAGAAGATCTGGCGGTTGATCCGAGTTGGGTGCTGGAGGAGAAGTTAAGTCGCTCAGGCTTCAAGGGCTACTACGGCTACAAGTCCTGCACACTTGGCTGCCTGCGCGGGCAGGAGTGCCCGCGCCACAGGCCCGCGCCACACAGACTATCTTTGCAGTAAGTCCACCGGGGCCGTTACGTCGTGAACGCGGAAGTATTTTGACAGCGCGGGATACTTGCGGGCTACGGCTTCGTACATCGCGTAGGCGACGTTGCGGTAGGAGACGTGGCCTGCGGGGGTGGTGCGGAGTTCGGATATATAGACCGCCTCGGCGAAGTCCATTTTGAAGAGGGCACGTTTGCGGAACGCCAGTGGGATCGCGTACTGCGAATTTTCTTCTGCCTCGGGAGTTTTGCGGGCAGCCAACTTCTCGACCGCCGTTTGCACGCGGCGCATGGCCGCGTCGAAGCGCAGGTGTACGCCTGCGTCTTCCATGTCGAGGAGCATCTCGTAGCCGTGCTGGGTAGTGAATCCCTGCATGACCTGGATGCAGCGGCGGTGGCGGTGCATGTCGCGAAAGCCGCCGATGTCCATGAGGATGTCGAAGCGAAACTGCTGCCCGGCGCGGAATCCGCGAAGCATTTCGTCGTGGCGGCCGCGATGGCGCAGGCCGAGGTCGATGATTTCGCGGCGACTGCGTTCGCCCGCCACCTGCACCGCCTGGCGAATCTGGCGGTAAGAATGGTGAGAGTGTTCGTAGAGCAGGGTGGTCGCGATCTCCACTTCGAGCGGCTCTTCGTCGAGCAGATCGACGATGGCCTTCGACGGGGCAATCGGCTCCGAGGCCATCAACTCGCGCGCCGCCTGGCGCAGCTCGCGGCGCGTCTCCATCTCGTAAGCATTCGGGTCGGCGTACTTTACCAGCGTGGGCGCGACGCGGACCTCGCGCAGTAATTCCTCCTCGGCTCGCGCGCCGAGCTCAGGATTCACGGCGCGGATCTGCTCCACCAGATCGCGCAAAGAGTCTGCGTTGACGTTATAGGCCGCGCCGGTGGCTGCTTTTTTCAACGACTCGCCCAGCACGCGCACTTCCTTGTGCGTGTGAGACAACAGATGCGCCACCTGCGTCTCCAGCGTGCGCGCATTGACGATCTCGCCCAGCGAAGTGTTGGTGGCCAGCGGCAGCAGGTAGCGCGTGATGTCAAAGGCCCGGGCCTTCAGCGTGCGCTCGTAGGCGTCCTGCTTCATGTCGGCGGGTTTGGGCGTGATGCTGATCAGATGCTGCGTCATGTGCGCCGAAAGGGCTTCATATTCGGCGAACAGAAAATCCAGAGTCTCGCGATACAGTTTTCGCGCCTCGTCATCGGCGCCGAAGTCGGGCGTGTAGTAGCCGCTCTTCTTGAAATCCTGATAACGCGTGGAGCGCTCCTGGCCGTCCCATCGCTGCTCGTCGGCCAGTTCGATGGCTGCGAGGATCGACAGCCGCTCGACGGCGAGTGCGATGTGAGCGAGGTCGGCGATGGAGCGGTGGCCGTACTGGAAATAAAACGTGTTGAGAAATTTCTCCGCCTTCTGCGTGCTGATTTCGCGCAGCGATTCCTTCATCGACAGCGCCGAGCGCGAATACTTGGCCATGGCATAAGCCTGAATTTCGGGCTCGACGCCGAACACGGCAAAGACTTCGGTGGAGGGCGCGTCGGGCGATGGCTTTTCGGCAGGGGCAATGGACTCCGCGGCCGAAGCCCGCTGCGTCGAGCGGTGCGACGAACCGACCGCGTCGGCCGGGGAAGAATTTTTGTTGGAGGGCTCGGGCATCACGATTACGTTGTTGGCCGCAGTCTGAGGCATGAGTGTGGGAATGTTACTCGGCGGCCTTGTGGAATAGCAATGCGATTCGTGAGACTGGTTTCCGGTCTTTTGCTGGGCTCGCAGGGAGAAAAGCTTAACCACAGAGGACGCGGAGGATTCACAGAGTTCGGAGAGATCGATGGGCCGATGACGAGTGCGGCCCACCGCTTATCACTCGGCGCTCGAAATTCGGGAGGAAAAAGCTTAACCGCAAAGAACGCGGAGGGTTCGCGGAGATCGCGGAGAGAGGATGAGACAAAGACAAGGGCGGCATGCCGTGTATCATTCGGCGCTCGAAATATAGTAGTAATTAAGATCGAACGGGAGAATTTTCATGACTCTTTCAGGACGGGTGGCGCTGGTGACGGGGGCGTCGCAGGGCATTGGCCGCAGTTGCGCGTTGCGACTCGCCAAAGATGGCGCGACCGTGGCCGTGGCGGCCCGCAATCAGGAGAAACTGAACGAACTCGTCAGCGAAATTACCAATGCAGGCGGCAAAGCGGCCGCGTTCGCCCTCGACGTTGCCGACGAAGAGCAGGTCAAGTCCACGGTCAAAGCGGCGATTGCGCAGCTCGGTAAAATCGACATCCTGGTCAACAACGCAGGCATCACTCGCGACCAGTTGGTCATGCGCATGAAGCGCGCGGACTGGGATGCGGTCCTGCAAACCAATCTCACGTCCGCATATCTCTGCATTCAGCAGATAATTGGCTCCATGCTGAAGCAGCGCTGGGGGCGGATCATCAACATCACCAGCGTTTTTGGACAGATGGGGCAGGCGGGGCAGGCGAACTATGCGGCCTCGAAGGCGGGACTCATCGGCCTGACCATGGCGATCGCGCGAGAAGTCGGGTCACGCAGTATTACCTGCAACGCCGTCGCGCCGGGGTTCATCGAAACCGCTATGACAGCCGGCTTGGGGGATGAGTTCAAGCAAACCGCAGTAAAACAGATTCCCCTGGGGCGAGTGGGATCGCCCGAGGACGTCGCCGGCGCTGTGGCTTTCCTCGCTTCGGACGAGGCGTCCTATATCACCGGTCACGTGTTGAACGTCAACGGCGGCATGTTGATGGGGTAGCTTCGAAGAACTCACCACATGAGGTCACCAGAGGTAATGAGAACTGAACATCCAACTTCGGGCTTTTCTGCGTCCCCTGCGGTCAAAGGTCTGACGTTTATGCAGGTCGAGACGCCAGCGCAGATTGCCCAGGCGCGGGAACTTTTTCTCGAATATGCGCAGTCCCTCGGCTTCAGCTTGTGTTTTCAGAGCTTCGATGCGGAACTTGCGAGCCTTCCCGGCGACTACGCACCGCCCGAGGGTCGACTTCTACTGGCGCAGTATGACGATCAACTGGCGGGTTGCGTGGCTTTGCACAAACTCGAGCCGAAAATCTGTGAGATGAAGCGCCTCTACCTGCGGCCGCAATTTCGCGGAAAAGGGCTGGGACGCGCGCTGGCGGAGCGGATCATTGCCGAGGCGCGGCAGATCGGCTATGAGCGGATCCGTCTCGACACCGTCGAGCCCGTGATGAAAGACGCGGTCGCAATGTATCGCAGAATCGGGTTTCGCGAAATCGATCCGTACCGCGCCAACCCCATTGCGGGAGCGCTGTATATGGAACTCCAGTTGTGATTCCGCCGTTGGTTCGGCAAGATGTCATTAACGGAAGGGGTAAATGCCATGAACAAGATTCTTTTAGTCTCGCTTGCCATTCTGCTGTCCACGATTTCGGCATTCGCCGCCGAAGGAAAACCCGTCTCCTACAAAAGCGGCGATGAAACCGTGCAAGGCATTCTCTACACGCCCGCGGGCAAAGGCCCGTTTCCAGCGCTGGTGGTGGTGCATGAATACTGGGGATTGAACGACTGGGTGAAAGAACAGGCGTCGAAGCTGGCCGACGAAGGGTACCTTTCGCTGGCCGTCGATCTTTATCGCGGCAAAGTAGCGACCAGTCCCGAGCAAGCGCATGAACTGATGCGGGGTGTCCCTGAAGACCGCGCGAAACGTGACCTTCACGCCGCAGTGGAATTTCTGAAGTCACAGCCAAACGTAAAGAAAGATCGTATCGGCGCGATCGGATGGTGCATGGGCGGAGGCTACGCGCTTGACGTTGCGTTGCAGGAACCGGACCTCGCCGCGCTGGTGATCAATTACGGCCATCTGGCTACCGACACTGAAACGTTGAAGAAAATGAATGCTCCGGTGCTTGGGCTCTTCGGCGGGCAGGATCGCGGTATTACTCCCGATGACGTTCACAAATTCGAGCAACAGCTGAAACAAATGGGAAAGAAGGTTGAGATCAAAATCTACGACGACGCCGGACATGCTTTCGAGAATCCCAACAACAAGGATGGATATCGCGCTGCCGACGCCGCCGACGCCTGGAAGCGCACCGTCGACTTTCTGGCCAAGACCCTGAAAAAATAGCGAAAGAATTGTAAGCCGCTCCAAACTGCCCGCCCGGCAGGGAATCTGGCCGATCGATTTATTACTTATACGGCGTATAGATAATTTTCCTCGCTGGCGATTCCCGGCGATTTGCGTGTGGCACGGAGGTGCGACGCCTTGGCACGAATTTCCCACTTGCCAGAAGATACCGATCTGGTTACTATGACCCATCCTGTCATGCTCCCAACCATGAATATCGGCGAGACCATCCGCAACTACCGGCTTCAAAAAGGCATGTCCCAGGGCGACATAGAAAAACGTACCGGACTGCTGCGCTGCTACTTATCGCGGGTGGAAAACGGCCACACTATTCCTTCGCTCGACACGCTTTCCAAGATCGCCGGCGCCATGGAACTTCCGCTGTCGCAATTTTTCGCCGAACCGGGGCACAGCAACGGTTCCAAGGGTCTGCCGCAGCTCTCCGACGATGAAGTGCGCTTCCTGAGCCAGATCCGCCGCTACTCGACCAGTCTGAACGACAGCGACCGCAAACTGGTTCTCGCCATGGTGAAGAAAATGGCGTCAAATTCTGCGAAATAAGCTGTCAGCTTTCGGTCTTCAGCTAAATAGAGTCAGCTTGTAATTGCTCTTCCTTTCGTCTAACTCCTCGTTCTTGCAAACCTGCTAACTGAAGCTGAGAGCCTAGAGCCGAGAGCTACTTTCCACTTACTTTCGTTCAATGCCCGTTAGTGACCGATGGGCACCTGCTCTCTGCCAGTTTTCCTCACTACACTGTGCATGGAGACCTCTGTGACCACCGACGAAGAGCTGAATATTCTCGACTCGCAGTTGCGACGATTGAAGATCGAGTATGAGATTTACTTCAGCAATCCGACGAAAAGACCCCCCACCGATATTGAGTGGAAAGTGCTAAGTCTGTTGCGGAAATTTTCCGATGGCGGTCGCATGAACTTCTCGCAGCGCTACCGCTACAACGAAATGGCACAGCGCTACGCGGTTTACAGCGACTTGTGGCGCAAGAAATCCCGCATCCGGGAAGAAGGTTATCGCCGGCCGCAGGACGCGCTGCTTTCCGTGCAGGGCGTTCGCACCGCTGAAGACGAACACAAGCCACATCATCCGGTGTATGGCGTGAGCCATGCCGCCGCTGCCGCCGCGGGCGCGGTTTCATCGCCGCACTTTACTTTGCACAGCGTCGACCAGTCAGAACGTGAAAAAGTCGAACGTCTGTATAACACGCTTGTGGCCGCCAAGAAGAAGGCGGGGGAGAGCGTGTCCGGCAACTTCGACTCTTTCACGACGTTCGTGCAGAAAAAGACGGAACAAATCCGCAAGCAGTATCACTGCGAGAACGTGGAATATTCCGTGGAGCTCGCAAACGGCCACGTCAAACTCAAAGCAAAAGCTAAGACGTAAAGGAGAACGATATGAGGATCTTTCGACGCATTCTGATGACGGTAGTCATTCCCTGCGGCGTTCTGTTCGCGGGCGGATACTGGATCGCTCCTGTCGCGCTTTCCTTTTACGCGGCGAAGAAAGCGCCCGCGACGGCCAGTGTTATACCAAGCGATCTGGCCGATCATTCGATATCGCAGGCGCCGGGATTGCGTCTGTCCTACGCCGGGTATCAGTTTGAAGTTCCGTGGAGCGATCTCGACGATACGCAGACCAAGCTTTATCCGCAGAACGGAGCGGAAAAAAACGAAGCTGTGCTGACGTTCCGCTCCGGCTTGCGGATGATGGTCATGGCAGTCCCGGCAAGGCAATTTGTCCGGGAGTTTTCCAGTGACTTCAACCCGGCTCCGCATATTGTGAACACCTCCTTTGAGAATGGCAGCGTCGCCTCCGACTACGTGATTGCCAGCAATATCTACAATTTCAGCCCGGCCCACATGCATTATTGGTCTCTCTCGCCGGAGGTTCATTACCGCGAGAACGTGATGCTCTCGATGAAGAGCATGTTGCCGGGGTCGGCGGAACATGGAATTTTCAACATTCAGACTGCCGGCTACCGAGGATTCCAGCAGGGCAATCCGCAAGTTCGCCAGGATACTCTGCTGCTGAATCTCTACTCTGAAAACGGCAGCGTGCAGATTAAGTTCTGGCAGAAGGACTATCGCAATCCCACGGGCATTACACAGGCGGAAATCAATCGCGTCATTCAGTCGCTGCAGCGTAAAGTTGCGCAGGAGAACCCGACCTCGATTGCCCAGTCGAGGTAAACGGGAACATTTCTGAATGGATTGCGGAGCGGCGTGAATTTTAAATCGCGCCGCTCCTGCTTTTTGGATGAGGAGTGGAAACCCGCTTCGGATTCGACGACGAATTCCCCGCGAAAGCGCCGCCGGTTTCGATAGTCCCGCCAGCAATCCTGCTAAAATCTCTTTTTAGACTTCTCGAAGACCACGCCTCATGTCCAAAGTTCAGCGCGCCATTCTCAGCGTCACCGACAAGACCGGACTGGTCGATTTCGCCCGCAAGCTGGCTGACTTGGGAATCGAACTCATCTCCACTGGAGGCACCGCAAAACTCTTGCGCGACTCCAAAGTCGAGGTGAAAGAAATTTCCGAACTCACGGGCTTCCCGGAAATGCTCGACGGCCGTGTGAAGACGCTCCATCCCAAAGTCTACGGCGGAATTCTGCACCGCCGCGAAGATCCCAAGCACGTTGCCGCGGTAGCTGAACACGGGATCGCACCCATCGACATGGTGGTCGTGAACCTTTACGCCTTTGAAAAGACCGCGGCCAGACCGGGCGTGGTGTTTGAAGATTTGATCGAGAATATCGATATCGGCGGCCCGTCAATGATCCGCTCCGCCGCCAAGAATTTTCGCGATGTCGCCATTGTGACTTCGCCCGCCGACTACGACTCCGTGGCCCGCGAACTTTCCGAGTCCGCGGGCGCGCTCTCGGCGGAGACGAAGTGGCGGCTGGCGCAAAAAGCCTTTGCGACTACAGCGGCCTACGATTCCGCAATCGCCTCGACGCTGGAGCGTATATCCGCGGACTCGTTCAAAGTGCAGCCGGAAAGCGCCTCGTTTCCCGCCAGGCTGCGGCTGAATCTACAGAAGACTCTCGACCTGCGTTACGGCGAGAACCCGCACCAGAAGGCCGCCATGTACTCCGATGGCTCGGGTGCGGGCGTCGCCAACGGGCGCCAGTTGCAGGGCAAGGAACTTTCCTACAACAACATCGTAGACCTGCAAGCCGCATGGGATCTGGCGCAGGAATTTGAGGAGCCGGTCGTCGCCATCATCAAGCACACCAATCCCTGCGGAACGGCCACGGGCAAGACTCTGGCAGAAGCTTACAAGCGGGCTCTGGAATGCGATCCCGTGTCGGCGTTTGGCGGCGTGATCGGCGTGAATCGACCCATCAATGCTGAAGCCGCCGAGGAAATGCACAAGCTATTCCTCGAAGTCATTGCCGCGCCAGCTTTCGACGACGACGCCAGGGCAAAGTTCGCCTCCAAGAAAAATCTACGCCTGGTGCAGGTCGCACCAGCGAATCAAAAGTGGGTTCTGAAAAATATTTCTGGGGGAATGTTGATCCAGGATGCTGACATTCGCCCGCTGCAGGAATCGGATCTCAAAGTTGTCACTAAACGCGCACCCAGTCCGGAAGAAACGCGCGCCCTGCTATTTGCCTGGAAAGTGTGCAAGCACGTAAAGTCGAACGCTATCGTCTACGCGCGCGACGGGCAGACTGTCGGCGTTGGCGCGGGCCAGATGAGCCGCGTCGACGCCGCCAAGATTGGCGCGATGAAGGCGCAACTGCCTCTACAGGGCACGGTCGCAGCATCCGACGCCTTCTTCCCCTTTCCCGACGGCGTCGAAGAAATCGCCAAGGCCGGAGCCACCGCCGTCATTCAGCCCGGCGGCTCGCAGCGCGATCCCGAAGTAATTGCCGCCGCCGACCGGCTTGGGCTGGCCATGCTGTTTACCGGAGTTCGACACTTCCGGCACTGACTGCAAATTATTGATTTCCTGATTGTTGAATGCTGATTGTAAAGATATCTCTCAGGGACAGGCGCAGTATGCCGTGCTCAATCCTCAATCTCATCCAACAATCATTCATTCCGGCAGTCCCTGAACTTCCGGTGCTTCCGTTCTGACTGTTAGGCATGGTTTTTTTTCGTGCGTGGCATTCGCCGGGGTAGAATAAAAGCACCTTTCCCCCCGCGGCTTTGCATCCAAGTAAGCTGAGGTTTCGGAAACGCGCTTCCAGCGCATTCAGGTCAAGCATGAATCGAATTTTTGGCGCATTTTTAATGATCTCGGCGGCTGCGACCGCCGCGGTGAGCCAGATCACCCCGTCTTCACCGTCCGAATCGAATCCGAGCGACGCCCAGTCCCAATCTGCCCCGCGCAAAGTCGATCATGCCGCGTCCTACTACCACTACTCGCTGGCGCATATGTATGAGGAGATGGTCACCGCATACGGTCGCAGCGATCTGGCGACGAAGGCGACAGAAGAGTATCGCCTGGCGATCGAAGCCGATCCCTCGTCTGAATTTCTGACCTCCGCGCTTGCTGAGCTTTACGTGAAAACCGGGCGGATTGCCGACGCGGTTAAAGAGGCGCAGGACATTATCAAGCGTGACCCCAAGAATCTGGAAGCGCACAGGCTGCTCGGGCGAATTTATTTGCGCTCGCTTGGCGACGCACCCGGAGGATCCGGCACCGACAGTATTCTGAAGCTGGCCATCGATCAGTACGAGCAGATTGTGAAACTCGATCCCGAAAGCGTGGACGATCATCTGCTGCTCGGCCGCCTCTACCGGCTGAACAACGATCTGCAGAAGGCCGAGGGCGAACTCAAGATCGCCATCAAGATCGACCCTAACTCGGAAGAAGCCGTGACCACCCTGGCCATGCTTTATACCGACGAAGGCGACACGGCTCACGCGCTGAAAGTTCTGGCTTCAATCCCTGACAGCGCGCGATCTGCGAAGCTCTATGGCGCGCTCGGCGCCGCTTACGAGCAGCGCAAGGATTACAAGAACGCCATTGACGCGTACAAGCACGCCATCGTTCTCGATCGCGATAATCTGGACGCGATTCGAGGTCTTGCGGAAAACCTGGCCAATGACGGCCAACTCGATGCGGCTCTCGAACAATACAAGGTGATTGCCGATTCCAACCCGGAAGACGCGCAAACCTACGTGCGCATGGCGGAGATCTATCGCCGCCAGGCGAAGTACGATCTGGCGCTTGAGAACTTGAAGCGCGCCGATACTCTGGTTCCCGACACCATGGATGTTCCTTACAGCATGGCAGCCGTTTATCAGGCCCAGGGCCGTTACGAGGACGCCATCAAGCTGTTGCAGAATCTGCTGAAGAAAACGGAGAAGAGCGAAACGGGCTCGAGTCAGGCCGACCGCAACAATCGCGCCATCTTTGTCGAGCGGTTGGGAATGGTTTACCGCGAGCAGGAAAACTACACCGCCGCCGTCGACACATTCCGCAAGATGCTGACGCTGGGCGATGAAAACGCGCGCAGCGGCTATCAGGAAATTATCGACACCTACCGTGAAGCCAAGCAGTGGCCGCAAGCCACCGCTGTGGCCAAGGAAGCGGTTCAGAAACTCCCCGACGATCGCGACCTGCGCATGGTGCTCGACGCGCAACTGGCCGACACCGGAGAGTTCGATAAGGCAGTCGCCGACATTCACTCCATGCTGAAAGGCGGCCCCGAGGACCGCGAAGTGTACCTGCGGCTGGCCATCATTTACACGCGCGCCAAGCGCTGGAACGAGGCCCTGGAAGATCTGGCCAAGGCGGAGCAGCTATCGAACAAGCCCGACGACAAGGCGTACGTCGCTTTCCTCCGCGGCGATTTGTATCAACGCGAGAAGATGTTCGACCAGGCCGAAGCGGAGTTCAAAAAAGTATTGGCTACCACGGCACCGACCGATCCGCAGGCCGCGGCGACTCTGAACTATCTCGGTTACATGAATGCCGACCGCGGCGTGAAACTGGACGAGTCACTCAACTTCATCAAGCAGGCTTTGACCTTCGAGCCCAACAACGGCGCCTATCTCGATTCCCTCGGCTGGGTCTATTACAAGCTCGGCAAATACGATCTGGCGGAAGAAAATCTCACCAAGGCCGAAGCGCACATGGGTACAGATCCCACCGTCCAGGAGCATCTTGGGGACCTTTACCAGAAAACCGGCCGGCTGAAATTGGCCGCCGCCCACTGGGATCGCGCGGTCCAGGAATGGAATAAGACCGTTCCGACCGAAGTCGATGGCGACGCCTTCGCCAAAGTCCAGCAGAAGCTGGACGCGGCGAAAGTGAAGCTGGCGAAGGAAGAATCGAACAAGTAGTAGCCAGTCCCGAGTCCCTGGTACGAGAAAAATTCCAACGTCGCGCTTCCGGACTCGGTACTCGGTACTTGCTACTTGGTACTCTGTTATTCTCCTTCCATGCTCGCCGCCTACGCGGTGCCTGTTGACCACTCCCGCGGACGCCGTTTTCCCGAGCCACCGCATCCTTACCGCAACGACTTTCAACGGGACCGCGACCGGGTGATTCACGCCCGCGCCTTCCGCCGGCTGGAGGCCAAGACTCAGGTCTTCACGCGCCGCTATTCCGACCACTTCCGCAACCGGCTTACTCACACGCTCGAAGTTTCGCAAGTCTCGCGCACCATCGCAGGAGCGCTCGGCCTCAACGTTGACCTCACCGAAGCGCTGGCACTGGTCCACGACATCGGCCATCCCCCGTTTGGACACGCCGGTGAAAAGGCGCTCGATGCCGCCATGCGCGAGCACGGTCTTAACTTCGACCATAACCTGCATGCCCTGCGCATCGTCGAAGATTTCGAACAACGCTATGCCGCCTTCCGCGGCCTGAACCTGACCTTCGAAGTGCGCGAAGGCATCATCAAGCACTCGCACGATTACGCCGCGAAAGAGCACCCCGAACTCGCGGAATATCTGCTCGACGAGCGGCCTCCGCTCGAAGCGCAACTGATTGACCTGACCGACGAAATCGCCTACAACACCGCCGACCTCGACGATGGATTCGAAGCGCATTTGCTCTCACTCGAGGAAATCCGGAAAGGCGTTCCCATCTTTGAGCGCTTTTTCCGCGAGGTGGAACAGCTTTATCCCGGCGCACCCGCCAAACTGCAGTTCAACGAAGCGCTGAAGCGAGTTCTGAATCTGTTCGTCGACGACCTGATTACCAACACTCGTCAACGATTGAATAAAGAGGGGATTCACACACTCGAAGAGGTTCGCAAACATCCCGAACGCCTGGCCGCGTTCAGTCCAGCCGTCGAAGCGCAGCGCAAACAGAGCAAAGACTTCCTCTATGAAAATCTCTATTTCAGTTCAGCGCTGGCGGGAGAAAAGGATGACGCCGAGCGCGTCGTGGGCGAGCTGTTCGCTTTCTGGATGAATCATCCCGAGAGTCTTCCGCACAATTATCAGGAAAAGGCGAAAGAAGATTCGCTGCCGCGAGTGGTCTGCGACTATATCGCCGGCATGACCGACCACTTTATCTTCGAGCAGTATGAACGGCACTGCACCTGATCACGGAGCGACAGCCGCCTCGGCTGGCTTTTGCCTGTGCCGCGCCAAGCTCTCGGCTATTCGCACAGTAGAACCCGCCCTCTGAGAATGCAGACGCTCTTACTTCTTGTTCATCCAAACGCGCCACGTGATGGGCCCGGCTTCTGCGTTGCTGATCGGACGGCCCGCCATTTTCAGGGTCAGCTTTATTTGGCCGTGATGATAGCCCTCGTGCCAAATCATGTGCTGCAGCATTAGAAGCGGGTGGTCATAGTGAACGTTCATGGCTCTGCCGGTCTGAACCCTGTCTTTCACTGCGTCGCGCACCGCCCGGGCGCTTTCATTCAACATCGGCGCGATTTTGGCGGCGTCCCCCTCGGCCGCCCACTCTTCGTCCGGCACCTTCCCGCTGAATTCGGGAGCATCCTCGGAGACGAACACGAGCCGCACATAATGAATGTGAGTGAACAACTCGGCGATGGACGGACTGCCCTCCATCGGCCTGATGCTCATCACTTCTTGCGGGAGAGCGCGAAGCAGATTGACCAGGATGGTGTTGTTCCGGTCCCACGAGTCTAGAAGGGCCTCGAGCAAGCTCTGGCTTGGCGCATCCTGCGCTTGTAGATTCAATTTGACCTCCCTGCCACTCTGGTGACCACATCGAACAAAATCGTCGGCCCCCGCCTTACTTCCTCGACGCGAATGCGCTCGTCGTTGCCGTGTTCGGAGTTCCCTTCTTCTTCTGTAGCCGCGTACGGATTGAATCCGTAAGCACTTATGCCAAGCGGCCGGTAACGCTGGTTCTCGGTATAGCCGCTGGTAATGTGGGGCACCACCGGCGTTCCGGGAAAATATTTCCCGGCGACTTCGCGGATCGCGGCGAACAGCGCATTGTCAGTTCCGGAATAATTCGCCACGCGGAACTCAGCGTTCAGCGGTTCTACGGTCACATTCGGATCGTTTACCGCGCGCCGCACCCCTTCCAGCACGGCCTTGGGATCGCCTCCCGGCAGGATGCGCACATCCAGGTTGGCCCACGCCTCCGGAGGAATTACGTTGGTCTGCTCCGATCCTCCCATCATGGTCAGGGAAATGGTGTCGCGCAGCAGGAAGTTCAACGATTCATCGCGCTCCACGTCATTCTGAAATTTCTTATCTTCGAGCGCCTTTCGAATGTTGCGGTACTGGGCGGCCCGCTCTGGCGGTTCCTGCGGAGCCATGTCGCGCAGAAATTCATCGACCACGGGCAAGACGCGCAATGGCGTGCGGTAGGCGATGATGCGGTCGAGTGCGCGAACCAGGCGGTTGGGGGCAGAATCCGGATTCGGCCGCGATCCGTGCCCCGGTCGGCCATGCGCCACCACGTGCAGCCAGTAGGTTGTCTTCTCGCCTACGTCCACGCCTACGTATTTCACCTTGCCGCCTTCGAGCAGGTTCTCTCCGCCTTCGTTGATCAGGAATTCGGCGTTCCCCAGCAAATCGCGCTGATGTGCGATGAACCAATCGGTCCCGGATCCGTCTGCCTCCTCATCGGAAACCGCAAGAAAAATCACGTCGCGATCCAGCGCCACTTTTTCGCGCTTGAGCATCACCATCACTACTAGTTGCGCCAGGCCTTCATCCTTCATGTCCTGAGCGCCCCTCCCCCACAGGTAGCCGTCCTTGATTTCACCGCTGAAGGGAGGGACTTTCCAGTGCGAAGCGTTACTGGTGACGACGTCCATGTGGTTCAGCAGGATAATCGGCCGCTTAGGGCTGGTTTTTGCCCCGTTTTGTCCGGCAGAAGTGGGGTTAATACCATCGGTTTGCGGAATTCGCCCCCAAAGATCGCCTCTCCCCGGCGTGTACTCAAAGATGCGATTGTCAATTCCTTCTCGGTCCAGAATCTTCTTGTAAAACGTCACGGCCCGCATCTCGTTGCCGGGAGGATTCGTCGTATCGAGGCGCAGGTACTGTTGCATCCAGGTGACGGCAAGATCGGAATACTGCTGCAAATGCTCCGCTGAAATACGATTAGAGGCCATCGCCGGCCCTTCGCCCCGGGTTGATCCGCAAAGCGTCCAAATCCCCAAGACAAGCCATAATCCTAGCCGCCGCCAGTGAGCCAACAAATGTCCCTCCCAAGGGGAAAACTTTTTCCCACGCAGTTTTTATATCAGGTTCGCCAAAATTACCCTGCGAAGCTGGCTTGCCCCCCGAAATGTGACTACAATGTGTATAGATTTCAAGAGCTTAGCCCTTCAACCTTAAGGAGGGATTTGGCATCTGACATGTAATAGCAGTGACAGGCGCCGCGACCCTGGGCGCCCGCTGTAGAGGCAAGCGTCGCGTCAGCGCTAGCCAGCTCAGCGATACCGTTGGTTTCTAATCAGTAAAAGGGACGCAATCGAATTCACGCACGCCCTAAGGGCGTGCCGGTGGGGAGTTTATGCTCCCCCAACTTGGAGGAAGTCCTTTATGAACAACCGCCTACTTTTCGCCCTGCCTCTGGCCGCTGTCCTGGCTTTTCCGGCCATAGCGCAGACCACCTCGTCTACCTCCGATCAGACTCAGCCTGCCGCCACCCAGCAGACTCAGTCGAGCTCGACCGACTCTAGCTCCGCAAGCGGCAAGGCCCCTCTGGCAGCGCCGTCCCGTGAAGGATTCTGGGGACGCGTCAATCCCTTCGCCCGCAAGAAATATGTGCAGCGCCAGACTGAGCCGATTCGCGACCGCGTCAACGAACTCGATGAGCTGACCTCGTCCAATAGCAAGGCCATCAAGGATACGGACTCGCGCGCGCAGCAAGGCATCAAACTCGCCTCTGACAAGGCCAACGAAGCCGACCAGCATGCCATGGATGCCGGCAACAAAGCTACCGCAGCCCAGCAGTCCGCCCAGCAGGTTACCGCGCGGGTGCAGACCGTTGAGACCGTGGTTGGCAACATTGACCAGTACAAGGCCTCGAACCAGACCGAAATCCGCTTCCGTCCCGGCCAAACCATGCTGAGCAAGAATGCCAAGGATGCTCTTGACACCATGGCCAGCGGCGTTAAAGGCCAGCGCGGCTACATTATCGAAGTCCAGGGCTTCTCGTCCGGTAAAGGTCAGACGGCAATCACCACCTCGCAAAAGATGGCCGAGTCGGTGGTTCGTTATCTCGTCCTCAACCACGAGATTCCTGTCTACCGCATCTATCTCGTCGGCATGGGCAATGCCCCTGCTCCGGCGACGGATGAGACGGCAAAGACCAAACGCGTCAGCGGTGGACGCGTCGAAGTTAGCCTGCTGAAGAACGACCTGGAACAGCTCTCCAGCAACTCCGGAGCCCCTGCGACCACCGTCGATCAACAGCAGCAACCCAAGTAAGTTTGGGACGAAAGGCGCCTCGCCTTCAAGTCCCTCCCCCGGGAAAAGCCTCTCGCGCAAGCGAGGGGCTTTTTCTTTTGCGACGGCTCACCGTTCCATGATCCTGTCGTCCATACCGCGTGGTGATTCCTCTATGTACGATCTAAAACTTGCGGTACGTCAATTCCGGAAGTCGCCTGGCTTCGCCGCCACCGTCATTCTCACCATCTCGCTGGGCATCGGGGCCAACACCGCTATCTTTACGCTGGTGCACGCGATTCTGCTGAAATCGCTGCCTGTCGCTGATCCCGCCAGGCTTTACCGCGTTGGCGACCTCGACGACTGCTGCGTCAACACCGGTTTTGAAAACGACAACGGCGATTTCGACCTTTTCTCCTACGACCTGTATCGCCACTTCCAGGACACCACGCCTGAATTCGAGCAAGTCGCTGCCTTTCAGTCGGGACACAGCACATTCAACGTACGGCGGGGAACCACGGCCGCAAAGCCAGAACACGCTGAATACGTCTCCGGAAATTACTTTTCAACTTTCGGGCTGGGCGCGTATGCGGGACGGACGCTGCTGCCGTCCGATGACGTGCCGGGGGCGGCGCCGGTCGCAGTCTTGAGCTACCCGGCTTGGCAGGTCGCGCATGGCGCCGATCCAAGCGTGATCGGCTCGACGTTCTATATTCAAAACCAGGCCTTCACCATCGTCGGCATCTCGCCTCCGGGTTTTTTCGGCGACCGTATCGATAACACACCGCCCGACCTGTGGATTCCGCTCAACGCTGAGCCGCTCGTGGAGCGCGAGGGCAGCATTCTGAAGCAGGCAGACACCAATTGGCTGTATGTTCTGGGCCGGGTGAAACCTGGGGTGAATACCGGCAGCCTGCAGGAAAAACTGTCGGCAAACCTGCGGCAATGGCTGGCGACTCAACCCTCGTACACGATTAATGGCAATCAGACTCAGATCCCGAAGCAACATGTGATGCTGACTCCCGGCGGGGCGGGTGTCCAGAACCTGCAGCAGGAAGCCGGTAGCGGGCTTCGGCTGCTGATGGCGATCTCAGGACTGGTATTGCTGGTGGCCTGCGCCAACATTGCGAATCTACTTCTGGCGAAGGGCGCGACGCGGCGCGCCGAGACTTCCATCAGCATGGCGCTGGGCGCTGCTCGCTCCCGGCTGATCCGGCAGATGCTGGTGGAAAGCGTGGTGTTGGGCTGCGCCGGCGGGGCCTTGGGCATTGCCTTGGCCTACGCGGGAGCACGCATGATCCTCGCGCTGGCCTTTCCTGATTCGCCGCAACTGCCCATCCACGCCAGTCCTTCGCTCGTGGTGCTGGGTTTTGCTTTTGCTCTCTCGCTCCTGACCGGAATTGTTTTCGGGATCGGTCCTGCATGGGTTACCTCGCATTCGGACCCTGCTGAGGCGCTGCGCGGAGTGAACCGCAGCACGAAAGACCGCTCGTCGCTGCCGCAGAAGTCGCTCATCGTGTTCCAGGCCGCACTCTCCCTCGTCCTGCTGGTCTGCGCGGGATTGCTTACCCAGAGCTTGCGCAACCTGGAGCATCAGAATTTCGGCCTCACTACGGCGAACCGTTACGTCGTCCACTTCGATCCTGCGGGAGCCGGCTACACCATCACGACCGTCCGCGCGCTCAGCGACCAATTGGAACGCGAATTCTCCGCTCTTCCTGGGGTAAAGAGCGTAGGCCTGGCGCTCTACAGCGCGCTGGAGGGCAATAACTGGGGCGAAGGAGTTTATGTGCAAGGCCGACCCGCACCGGGTCCGGAGGAGCACAACGGCTCGTCGTGGGATCGGGTCAGTCCCCGTTTCTTTGAGACCATCGGCCAGCCAGTCATCCGCGGCCGCGGCATAACGGATCAGGACACGGCTACGTCGCGGATGATCGTGGTGGTCAACGAGGCTTTCGTTAAGAAATTTTTCCCTAACGAAGATCCAATCGGGCGCCACTTCGGAAGCTTCGATCAGAAGTATTCCGCTGACTACGAAATCGTCGGGATAGTTGCAGATGCCAAATACAATAACCCGCGCGAGCCGATGCGGCCCATGTACTTCCGCCCGCTGACCCAGTTGAATTCAGCAATCAAAGAGCAGACGTTCCTGACGGCGGAGACTCGCTCCCTTTTCCCGAACTCCTTGACCATCCGCTATGCCGGAGACGCCGCGAGCCTTGAATCGCTGGTCCGGCACACGCTTGCGGGCATCAATTCTAATCTCACCGTCATCGATTTCAAATCGCTGGATTACCAAGTCGCGGGAAACTTCAACCAGGAACGCCTCATCAGCCGCCTGACCGCTCTATTTGGAGTGCTGGCGCTGGTGCTGGCATCGGTGGGCCTTTATGGAATTACCGCTTACTCGGTCGCGCGCCGCACCAGTGAAATTGGCGTACGCATGGCGCTGGGGGCCAATCGCGGAGATGTTGTCGCTCTGGTATTGCGCGCAGCATCGTGGCAGGTGGGCTTGGGGCTCGCCATCGGGATTCCCGTCGCGCTGCTGGGCGGCCGCCTGATGGCGAGTCAGCTCTACGGAGTGAAAACCTACGATCCCCTGGCACTTGCGGGGGCGGTCGTGCTGCTGTCGGCATTTGCAGCCGTCGCGGGATATATTCCGGCTCGCCGGGCCGCGAGCATTGAGCCCATGCACGCCCTCCGAACGGAAAAACTGGTCATGCGGCCGGATGGGCAATGTTTTAAAATTACGCCCGCTCGTAAAACCGGAAGAACAACGACTGTTTCGATACAGGCTGCGCTTTTTCGCTGAGCGCGGCCATCTGTTGCTGGTTGAGCGGAGTAAACTCCCGCGCCAGTTTCACATTCTGCTCCAGTTGAGGAATGGAATCGCACCCGATAATGACCGTGCTCACCGGCAGCGACAGCGAATAATACATGGCCTGCCGCATGTCCAGCGTGCCCGGGGTCGGCGCCAGCACCATCCCTTCCCACATATGTTTCTGCTGCTCGATGGGCGGGGGATTCCAGGACGAAAGAATCCGTCCACGCGCCGGGACCTTCATGCCGATAATGCCCATCTGTTTCTCAACGGCCAGCGGCAGCAATCGCTCGGAAAAGCTGTAGTGATGGGGATCTGCCGCATTGACGGCCATCAGGATCGTGTCGAACGGATGTCGATGGATCGCCTCGATCAGGGCGTCGGGCCGGTAGTGCCCGGTGATGCCCAGGTAACGCACCATCTTCTGGTCGCGCGCCTCGAGCAGGGCCTCCATGGCGCCGCCTTTGGCAAAAATCTCGTTGATGTCGGTCATGGTGCCGATGTCATGCAATTGCCACAGGTCGACGTGATCGGTCTGCAGCAGCTTGAGTGACTTCTCGATCATGCGCATCGACCCGTCCCGAGTGCGTTCCTTCGTTTTGGTTGCGAGAAACGCGTCGCCACGGCGATGCTTCATTACCTGGCCGACGTACTGTTCGCTCCAGCGCTCCGGCCCACCGTAGATCGACGACGTATCCACGTAGTTCACGCCCAGATCAAGAGCTCTTTCGATGATTGGTACCGCGATCGTCTCGTTGTTTGCCTTCTCCAGCGAAGCTTGGCCCCCTAAGCTGAAGATGCCGACTTTGTATCCTGTCTTTCCCAGATTCCGGGTCGGCATGGAATTTGTGGTTGCCGAATTGAATGGTAGAGAATTTGCTGCTTGTCCTCGCGCGACCTCTGGAAGAGCCGCCGAGGCCAGGGACGCCGCAGTCATGAGGCTG
>DASSRO010000243.1:0-3435 GCA_035701745.1 Candidatus Sulfotelmatobacter sp.
GATAGCGCAAATCCCAGGCCACACGCTGGAAGCCGGCCTCGGCGCTCCCATTCACGCGCCGGATTGCCGCCCCACTCTCGTCGTACACCAGAAAATAAACTTCCGGCTTTGCCTCTTCCGCCTCGGCGCGCAGTTCGTCGTTGGTTGGATAGGGTGGGGTCTGATTTTTCTTGGCCGCATCCTTCTCCGCTTCCTGCCGCTTTTCTTTCCTGGTCTTGCTCTTCTCTTTCATGTACGCGGTAAAGACCGCGCCGTAAGGCGGATTTTCCGCGGTATAGAACGCATCTCCCTGGAATCCCTTTTTCGGCTCGCCCAGCGGATGCCGCTCCACATAGAGCAACGCGTCCTTTACTGGATAAACCGCCGCAGCCTGATCGGCCGATTCCGGCTTCATCTGGCGGAGCGGCGTGATGTCGTCCAGCACATAAAATCCGCGTCCGAAGGTCGCAATCACCAGATCGCCCTCGCGGGCTTGAATCACCATGTCACGTACTGCGATCGTTGGGAGCCCGCCCTTCAGCCGCACCCAATGCTGGCCAGCGTCGATCGAAAAGAATGCGCCGTATTCCGTGCCGGCAAACAATAGATTCGGATTCACCGTGTCTTCAGCAAACGCCAGCACCGGCCCGTTTTCCGGCAGATCGCCGGCAATTGACGTCCAGGTTTTTCCTGCATCGGCCGACTTCAGCAAGTAGGGCTTGAAGTCTTCGTTCTTGTGATTGTCGAATGCGGCGAAAACGGTATTCGCATCGTGATTCGATGCCGCCAAGCGGCTCACGTAAGTCATGTCCGGAACGCCGCTGAACTTTTCATATTTCGTCCAACTGGCGCCGCCGTCGCTCGTCACCTGGACCAGCCCATCGTCGGTGCCCACGTAAATCTGTCCTTCTTTCTTGGGAGACTCCGCGAGCGCCACGATGTTTCCGTAAAACGAAGTCGATTGATTTTTCGCCACAGCATCGGGGCCCCAAACTTTTCCCATGACTGGCAGCTTGTTGCGGTCGATCTGGCGGGTCAGGTCGCCGCTGATCGCCTGCCAGGTATCGCCGCGATCGTCGCTGCGAAATAATTTATTGGCTGCAAAATAAAGCCGAGTGTGCTGGTGCGGGCTGACGATGATGGGCGAATCCCAGTTCCAACGCAGCGGCGGCTCGCCCTTGCCTTCCAAAGGCTGCAACACCAGTTCCTGCCCGGTGGCCTTGTCGTAGCGCACCAACACGCCATACTGCGACTCCGCGTAAACGGTGTTCGCGTCTACCGGATCGACCTGCGAGCGGAATCCATCACCTCCGGTGGTCACATACCAATCGGAATTCTTGATTCCGTTCACGTCGCGAGTGCGCGCCGGACCGCACCAGGAAAAATTATCCTGCGTCCCCCCGCACACGTTGTAGAACGGGGATGCATTGTCTACCGCAACGTCGTAGAACTGCACCGTCGGCAGATTTGCCTTGAACTGCCAGCTCTTGGCATCGTCGTAAGTTTCGTACATTCCGCCATCCGAGCCGAGCAGCCAGTGCCTGGTATCGTCGGGATCGATCCACAATGCGTGGTTGTCGCCGTGATGATTGGTTTCGCCGACATTGTGCAGAGTTTTGCCGCCATCCAGCGATTCGTGCAGCGTAACGTTCATGACGAAAATGCGATCCACATTTTTCGGGTCGGTCACCACACGAGCGTAGTACATCGCCCCTTGATCGAATTCGTTGCGGCGCTCCCAGGTCGCGCCCTTGTCGTTGGAGCGGAATATCCCTCCCTTGCCATCGCCGGCTTCGATCGTCGCGTAGACAACATTCGGATCGGCCACGGAGACGGCCAGGCCGATTCGCCCCATATCGACGCTGGGCAAACCTGCCGTCAATTTCTTCCACGTCGCGCCCGCATCGGTTGATTTATAGATCGCGCTCTCGGGGCCGCCATCAATCAGCGTGAAGACGTGCCTTCGCCGCTGGTACGCCGCCGCGTACAAAATGTCTGGATTGGCCGGATCGATCGCCAGGTCCACCACGCCCGTGTTTTCGCTGATCGTCAAAACAGCTTTCCAAGTCTTGCCGCCGTCTACGCTCTTGTAGAGGCCGCGATCGCCGCCCGGCCCCCACAGCGGCCCGGCTGCCGCCACGTAGAGGACCTTCGAATCTCGCGGATCAACCAGCACTCGCCCAATGTGCTCCGACTTCTTGAGTCCCAGGTTCTGCCAACTCTTGCCCCCATCTTCCGAGCGGTAAACTCCGTCTCCGTAGCTGACGCTGCGCTGCGAATTGCTCTCGCCGGATCCCACCCAAACGATCGAAGAATCGTTGGGATCGAGCGTCACCCAGCCGATCGAGTACGATGCCTCGCCGTCAAACAAGGGCGTCCAAGTCGTGCCGTCATTGATCGTCTTCCAAACTCCGCCCGACGCCACGCCCACGTAGTACTCGTTTTTATTTTTCGGATTCACGGCAATCGACATCACGCGCCCCGAAGCCGCTGCCGGCCCAATCAGGCGGAACTTCAGCCCGGAAAAAGTGTCGGCGGTCATCCCGCCCTTCTTGTCTTCTTTCTTGGGCTCCTCCTTCAGTTCGGGCTTCTTCTGGTCCTTCTTCGCAGGTTTGGGCGCAGGCTGATTCTTTTTGTCGGCGTCCTTGTCCTGCGGAGTCTGCGCGCGCGAGTAAGAGGGTTGGAAAGCAGCCAAAAGAAGAAGGACAAGCGCGAACGATTTCATGAAACGCTCCAATCCAATTTGAATGTCATACCGAGGCAGGCGTGTACGACCCGCCGAAGGACCTTATGCTGGCCCTAATCCAAAACCGATATGTATACAGGATTCCCAGCGTAGAAAGAAGCCCAGGCTTTTTCTCCGCGTTCTCGGCGGCATTTCTCCGCGAGCTTGGCGGTGAAAGCTTTTTCGTAGCAGCGGGTTAAAATCAGTCCATGCCCCGCAAGCCGCAAGTCCACGGTCACGACACGCGCTACGTCCAAATGCAGAAGAATAACTGCTTCGTCTGCGGAATGAATAACCCCGACGGCATGCGCCTCAAATTTCAGCTCGATGAAGAGCGCCAAACCTTCGTCTGCAAATTCCGCCTGAGCAAGCGCTATACCGGACCGCCGGGTCACTGCCACGGTGGAATTATCGCCAGTATCCTCGACGATGCCATGGGCAAGGTGAACAAGCTCCACCACGTCGTCGCGCTTACAAAAGAAATGACCGTCGAATACCTTAAGCCTGTGCCGCTGCGCAAACCGCTGCACGTGGAGGGCAGGGAAGTCAGCGTCAACGGCCGCGTTCACATCAACACCGCAGAAATCCTCAACGAGAAGAATGAAGTCCTGGCCCGCAGCAAGGGGACGTTCATCGCCATCGATCCCGAAAAGATGTTTGCGAAATTCGTGGAAAGATAGCTGTCAGCTGTTTTCGTGTGGTGCGGGCACTCTTGCCCGCAAGGTTCTGGG
>DASSRO010000244.1:0-11637 GCA_035701745.1 Candidatus Sulfotelmatobacter sp.
CATGCCTTCGCTGGATTCGCTGAACGTTACCGCCCCCAATTTCTTCAAGGCGATGAATGAGGAAATTCAAAAAGAAAGCCTGCCCGATTGGAAGATTTATCTGCGCTGGCATCTGGTGCACGCCGATGCGCCGTTTTTGTCGAAGCCCTTTGTCGATGAAAACTTTGCGTTCTACGGCAAGACGCTGCGCGGCCAGCAAGAACTTCAGCCGCGCTGGAAGCGTTGCACTCGCGGCGTCGACGGCGATCTGGGCGAGGCGCTCGGCCAGGCTTACGTGGAAAAATATTTCAGCCCTGAGGCTAAGCAGCAGGCATTGAAGATTGTGAAGGAAATTCAGATGGCCATGGAACACGACATCAACAGTCTGCAATGGATGTCGGCGGCCACGAAACAGCAGGCTCTCGCGAAGCTTCACGGCATGGCTAATAAAATTGGATATCCCGACAAGTGGCGCGACTACAGCAAGCTTGAAATCGTGCGCGGCGACGAACTCGGCAATGTGGAACGGGCGCGCAAGTTTGAATTCGACCGCGAGTTGGCCAAAATAGGCAAGCCTGTGGACCGTTCTGAGTGGGACATGACCCCGCCGACCGTGAATGCCTACTACAATCCGCAAATGAACGACATCAATTTTCCCGCGGGCGTGCTGCAACCTCCCGCCTTCGATCCCAGCTCTGATGCGGCTCCCAACTACGGCGACACCGGAGGCACCATCGGACACGAACTCACGCATGGCTTCGACGACGAAGGCCGCCAGTTCGATGCCCAGGGAAATCTTCGCGACTGGTGGACCGAGGAAGATGGAAAAGAATTTGTGAAGCGTGCCAGCTGCATTTCCGATCAGTATTCAACCTACACGATCATCGACGACGTCAAAATTAACGGCAAGCTGACGCTGGGCGAAGACGTTGCCGACCTGGGCGGCCTCATTCTCGCTTACAACGCCTGGAAGGATGAAACGAAAGGTCAGACATTAGAGCCGATCGATGGACTCACGCCCGATCAGCGTTTCTTCGTTGGCTATGGGCAAAGCTGGTGCGGCCAGAGTCGCGACGAGACCAAGCGATTGCGCGCCACCGTCGATCCGCACTCCCCGGAAAAATATCGAACCAACGGAGTCGTCTCCAACATGCCCCAATTCCAGGAGGCATTTCACTGCAAGGCTGGGGCGCCCATGGTGAAGCAGAATCGCTGCAGCGTCTGGTAAGGTGCAGCACCTTACACTTCCAAGCCAATCGACCGCATCAGTGCGAGGCCGTTGCTCTTTGTGACGACGCCGTCGCGTAGCTTGTAGTCGAAACTCATGCGGCCGCCTTCCAGTTCGTCCTGGAAGTGCAGGTTCTGCAGGTAGCCATCGGTCGTCCCGCCGATGTCGGTCAGTGCCAGGTCATGGGTGCTGACCAGGCCGATGGCGCCGCGTTTCACCAGCGCGTGTACGATTCCCTCGGCGCCCACGCGGCGATCTTTCGAGTTCGTGCCCTGCAGCAGTTCATCCAGAAGGAAGATCAACGGCAAATCCCCGCCTGCGAGATCAAGAATCTGGCGTAAGCGGGTAATCTCCGCATAGAACCGCGAACTGCCTTCCCGCAGCGAATCGTTGACCCGAATACTGGCGCCTACTTGCAGCGGGGTGAGCCGCAGGCTTCGGGCACGCACCGGCGCTCCCGCCATCGCCAGTACGATATTCATTCCCACAGCGCGCAGAAGCGTGCTCTTGCCCGACATATTCGAGCCGCTGATCAGCAACACCCGCGTCCCGCCGAATATTCGGACATTATTCCGCACGCAGGTTTTTGCCGGGACCAGGGGATGCCCCAGTTCTTCGGCGTCAAGCGACGATGTTCCCTCGCAGAAAACGGGAAACGGATCAGAAGGATGCTCGAAGCTATAGCTCGCCAGTGAAAGCAGCGCTTCGATCTCGCCCAGCGTAGTCACCCACAGCCGCAATGCACGGCCGTGAGCCCGGCGCCAGCGTTCGGCCGCGAACGCCACTTGCACGGAGTACATGAGCGGCGCGTCGATGATTCGTACAAAAATGTTATGGCGGGAGTTAATCAGGTCTACCAGGGTTCGCAACTCCGCGATCGCGCGCGAACTGCGGACGCCGTTCGATAAAAGATGCTGCTGCAGCGTCCGCAGGCGGGGAGCCTCGAAGCTGTGCGCCTCGACTCGGGCGAGAACCTCCGAAAGCAAATCCAGATCCCGGAAGGCATGCTCGGTTCCGTGCAGGGTGCCCTCGAGTGGCTTCTTCAGCCGGTAGGTGAGCACTGCTTCGATGACCACTATCAGCACAAACGGCGCCGCCATGCCCCATACCGCCCACACCACTGCCCCTGCTGCCGCCAGCGCGGCAAGCAAGGGCGCCGCCCATCGAATCCATAGCGGCTTCATCTGATTTGGAGATTCCGCCCACATGGCGAGCGCGTCGGGATGCACACCCACTCCGACGTCCTCGCCTAACACCGCAATATCCTCCCGGAGCTCAAGCTGGTCCCGCAATTCGCTGACGGCGGCTTGGCGCTCGCGAAGCTCCCCCAATGCCGACGGAGACAGCAGCCATGCGGCGAGCGTGTCTTCTCCCATGCGGGTACGAGCGGTCGACAGCAACTGGAACATGCTGTCTTTTCCAAACAGGTCGAGGTCGGCGGCGTAAACGTGATGAGGATCGTCGAAACGCTCTCCCGTTTCTCCCAGCCCGGCCCACCGATCTTCGACCCGGGCCAAACCCCGCTCGTAAAAAGCCGCGGCACGCTGCGCCAGTTCCCGCGCCCGAAGAATGCGTGAATGAAATGAAGCCACGCACGCGAAAGCCGCAAACGGCGCGGCCAACCACCAAGGGGAGAGATGATGGCCGTGCAACGACCCCCACGCAATAATTCCCGCGACGAAAGCGAGAATAAGCCGGATATTGCCCAGCCGAACATGCGCTCTCTCGTAGTTCGCAACTCGAGACAGGCGAGCATCTCGCCGCTGAACGTATTCTTCGGATGGAGTCACTCGCTAAAAATGTAGCAGGTAGGTTCTGGCGTGAGAAAGGGCCCTCAGTCGCGAGAAATCGCAGGGCCGAACAGAATCATTCGCATCGAGATGCTGCCGAAGTCGAAGCCTTCATAAGGATACGACACTGTGTCGCCTTCATCCGTGCTACCCATGCAATAAAGCAGCGGCAAGTAGTGTTCTACCGTCGGATGAGCGTTTGCCAGCAAACTCTCGCCCCATTCCTGCGGCTCGGCCAGAGCCTGCACATCATGCGCCTCGACCGCTGCCTTGACATTGGTGTCAAACTCTACTGCCCAATCGTATGCACTTGAAGGACGGTCCCAATCGATGCGGCCTAGATTGTGCACGATGTTTCCACTGCCCAGGATTAAAACACCGCGCTCCCGCAGCGACTGAATCTCGCGGCCAAGTTCCAGATGCTCTTTGAAACTGCGGCGCTCGTCCAGGCTTAGTTGAAACGCGGGGACGTCGGCGTTGGGATACATGTGGCGAAGTACGCTCCACGAGCCGTGATCCAACCCCCACTGATGGTCCGGAACAATCTCGGGATTGCTTGCGAGTTTCTTTGCCTCCGAAGGAGCGCCGGGAGCGGGATACTGCACTTCATAAAGCGGCCGCGGAAAGCCGTAGAAATCGTGAATCGTCTTGGGATGCGGAGACGCCAGCACGTGCGACCCGTGGGTCACCCAATGCGCCGACACTACGCAGACCGCCTTTGGCTTAGGCAAGTCCGCGCTCAGGCCCTCCAGCGTCTTGGTGAACGCATTGTGCTCAATGGCGTTCATCGGCGAACCATGGCCGACGAACAGAACCGGCATCTTTTCCACGAGAATCTTCTCTCCCCGCCCGGCAAGAAAACTCACAAGCACGACGGCCTGTTAGCTGTTCGATTATCAAAAATGGGAAAAGATTCGCGCGGGCTACTGCAAATCCGCTTTGTCAGGATTGTAGTAAAAGCGGAAGCGCAGCGCGAGATAGGGTCCGGTGAATTCACTGGGCAGGGGAGGAAACGGATTGGAGGCGGTGATGCTTCCCCAGGCCGGACGGTCGAGTGCAACATCGCCCGAAGTGGCGATTAGGCGCATGTCGGCGACCTTTCCGTCTCTTGTGATGGCAAACTCGATTGCCAGCTTCCCTTTCTTCATCTCGGCGGATTCTGGAATCAGGTGATACCAGTTCTCCCTCACGTCCTGCAAAATACGTTGCAAGTAGGGACCGAAATCCACTCCCTGAGTATCACTCAGGATGTCGAGTTGCCCCATTTGACGACCGCGTGCTCCCGTGCCCAAGCCAAAATCGCCTTCTTGGCCACCGCCGCCTGCTCGATTGGCCGCAGCCCCTTGCGCAGCTTGCTGAATCGCCTCTCCTGCGCTCAGAGCGCCTGCGTACTTACTGAATGAGTTGTTCGGTCGGGCGGGCATTTGCAACTGCGCCTGCTGGTTGGTCTGAAACTGCGGGCGAACCGACTCTTGCGGTTGCCCCTGCTGCTGCGGAGATGGCTGGTTTTGCGCTGTGGCCGGGGGCGCTCCGGGTTGAGGTACCCGCGGTCCAGTCATTCCCGGCGCGCCTGGAGGCGGCGTCGCTAGACTCTTCCGTAATTCCTTGGGATCGAGCTCGGGATGACGCGACGTAGCAATCCGATCTTTATCCGAAGCAATGTTGGTATTTGGCTTGCGCGTGGGCTTCTGCAAGTCCGGAGGCAATGCCAGGAACGTCATGTTCTTGTCCTGGGTAGAGTCTACGGGCACGACCACCACTCGGTGCCATCCCAGCGTCTTCTCGATCAAGGGCAAGTTCCAGAGCGCAATCGCAAGCACCAGGTGCACGATGATCGACAGCCAGAGGGCCTCACGCCAGCGCGAACGCTCAAGATCGTCCTGCAACTGGATGAGCAGGTGCGGCACATGCGCATCCAGATCCCGATAGGCGGTTTCCCAGTCCTGCTGGTCGTAGAGCCCAAGCTGTTCCGGTCGGGATTTTTCAGGCGGGGCGACCGGGTCCTGGAATGGAATTTGTGTGATCGGCATGCGCTGGGCTGAACCGCCAAAGGCTTAGCTGTATCTGCCTGTCGTTAGACACTGCAAACACTCGCGGCGTTGCATCCCCGGCCTTCGAGGGAGTCAACGCAATGTGCGCGCGTGCCCTACAACCAAGTTCTCTCCATTTTCGCATCTTTCGGGGGATTGTGCTCAGCTACAAATGGTCCACGACTTCGGTGTGTAAACATATGTAAATAATGATCTAGCAGCAGAGGCGGGGTCGTCACCCGTGGGCAGGGATTGCCTCGGAATGCGGAAATGTTAATGCCTGGTGCCAGCGATTCCGGCGAGATTCACTTTCTTCCCGTGCTCCCGAATCGCGTCCACAATTTCAAGAGCCAGCGCCAGAGAGCGCCGCCCGTCTTCGATTGGCACCACGGGCGCTGAACGCTCCCGCACGGACCGCAGAAACGCCCTGAGTTCCGCGTGCAAAGGTTCTTCGGATGCGACCGTCGGCTTGCTTACCCCGATTTGTGGGTTCGCTGACGGGCTGCCTGACTCCGCGCCATCCGGGCCGACGGTGAAGACCAGCACCTCCTGGCGCCCATAATCGAGCGAAACGTATTGCCTTGGCTGGAAAAAACGCAGTTTCCGCACCCGTTCTGTGGAAACCCGGCTGGCCGTAAAATTCGCGATGCATCCCGATTCCAGCTCCAGCCGAACGTTCGCAATGTCCACCTTCCCCGACAAAATGGGCAGCCCGACCGCGCGCACCTCTTTCACCGGCGACTTGGCAAAGGCCAGCACGATGTCGAGATCGTGGATCATCAGATCGAGCACGACATCTACATCCAGCGAGCGCGGCGTAAACACACTCAGTCGGTGAACCTCGAAAAACATGGGCTGTGTGAGCAAAGGAACGGTGGCACGCACGGCAGGATTGAAACGTTCGAGATGCCCAACCTGCGCAATGCGCTTATGCGTGGCCGCGAACGTCACCAACTCCTCCGCCTCCGCCAGAGTGGCCGCCAGCGGCTTCTCGATCAGCACATCGATCCCGGCCTGCATCAGCTCACGGGCAAGTTGCAAGTGATGCACGGTGGGAGCGGCGATAGAGGCGGCCTGCAACTCGCGCTGCCTGGTCAGAGTTAGCATCTGGTCCACCGATCCAAAAGCTTCGCAGCCGAACTCGCGGGCTACGGCGTCAGCGCGCGCGGCATTCGGATCGACCACGCCCAACAGGCGGACTGGTTCCCCCTGTTGTTCAAGTTCCTTGTACACTCGGGCATGATTGCGTCCAAAGACGCCCACGCCGACTACGGCGACGGAAATCGGATTTTGCGATGGCAGGAGAATTTCTCGAGGGCCGGTTGCCGGAAAGAAATTGTAAACGTAAACCAGCGAAAGAGCATCTGCATTAGCTTCCTGATTTGGCGTGCTGCCTCAGAAACTTTACGCAGAAAGGACTGAATCGCCCCATGAGGACGATCGTGCTGCTGACCATCTCCAACATCTTCATGACGTTTGCCTGGTACGGACACCTGAAATATCGCGAGGTGCCGCTTTACAAAGTAATTGTGGTGAGCTGGCTGATTGCTTTTCTTGAATATTGTTTCCAGGTGCCTGCGAACCGTATCGGCTCCTACGAGTTCAGTGCCGCACAACTCAAGACGATTCAGGAAGTCATTACCCTGACTGTCTTCGCCGCATTCTCGGTGCTATATCTGAAGCAGCCGCTGCGCTGGAATTATTTGGCAGGCTTCGCGCTGATCGTCTTGGCGGTAGCGGTAATCTTTAGAAAGTGGTGAGGCAATCGCCGGGTCTGAAGTCTCAGGCCTTGGGTTTTATTGCCTATGCCCCAACCCCCAACACCTTCTTCAAGATGGCAATCTGCCCCGCATGATAAAGCTCATGCTGCGCGATGCCGTGCAGCATGTGATAGAAGTCGTATCTCTTCCCGGGAACACGATCGCCGAGGCGCGATTCGGGCAGAGCGGCGACAGTTTTGATGAGAGTTTCATGCCTACGTTTCGTTTCAGCAACGGCCTTGCGCCATGCACTTTGCGTCGGCGTTGACACACGGGGAAAGTTTGCCAAGCCGGTGGGCTGACATTTTTCTCCATCCAAGCGGCGAAGCGCCGCGCCGTCCCATGCGGCGACATGCAGCACAAGTTCCCAAATGCTGTGAACGTTCGGCAACGGCTTAGCGGCAGCCGCGCACGCATCTACATCTTGCAGCAGCTCGAGCAGCGCGGGACCGTGCCACGCACTCCCCTCAAAAGCGCGGCGAAGCTGATCGGCAATGCGACTGGCTTCGGATCGTCCTTGCCTGTGATTCGATTTCATGGCATTTACCTAAGTTCCCTCGGCGATGATCGCAATGTCCGCAGCGTTCGCCGCATCTGTAATTTTTTCTCCGTCCAACAACAGACATTTTCCCGCGTCCACCGCGAGACAGCTTGCTCCCGCTGCCTGCATGACTTCGATCGTCTTCAATCCGATTACGGGCACATCGAAGCGCATATCCTGATTCGGTTTGGCAATCTTTACAACGGTCAGGGCGCGGCTCAGAGTGGAGGCCTCCCCGTGTAGCGACCTCATGATTTGTCCTGCGCGCTCGATCGTGAAGTCGGTGCCTTCCATGGCCTCGACTGCAACGCATGCCGATTCCGCAATCACCACCGTTTGTCCGATGTCGTGCTCTGCCAATTTGCCGGCGACGCCGCGCCCGTATTCAATGTTCTTGCGTTCCTGTTCTGTCGGTCCGCGCTGCGTCAGCACTCCGGTCTTCACCAAGAGGGGCTCCAGCAGCCAGGTGGATTTCTCGAGGGTAATTCCTTCCTCGGCTAACACTTTTGCCACCGCGCCCAGCAGAGAATCTGTGTTGCGGGTGGTCAGCGAAAGCAAGAGCTTCGCCAGGCGCCAATCGGGACGAATGCTGGAAAAAATCTGCTTGTGGCGAACCTGCCCCGCCATGATCGCGCGCCTTACGCCCTCCTGCTGAAAGGTCTCAATCAGCTTTGACAGGTCCCCGAGCGAAAGCCAGTGAACCGCAGCCGCGCCGTGCGCTTCGATCTCCGAGAAGGCCTCTTCACGAATAGCGGCCACGACAACTTCATATCCCTGCGCCCGCGCCGCCTCCAGGACCAGAAACGGGAACTTGCCGTTCCCTGCGATGAGGCCAAGTTTTTCGTTCTGAACGGGCATGTGGTCGCGAGTAAGTGAGACGAGTCAGTCTAGCATTTAGCGCCAGATGGCGCGGCGGTGCGGCAGCCTGCCGAGAAGCGTCAACGCAGGCCAATGGATATAATCTGTCTTCGCTAACGCGACGCCAAAAACCGGATATTTCCAGCTTCACTTTGATCTCGGAACTCGTCTAATTGTGAAGGAGCCCCGCCAATGCCTATTAATGCCGCAGCCCTGCGCCACCTCCCGGGCGCCCTTGTGTTGTTCGCCGCTTCGACCCTGGTTTCCCACGCGCAAGAGCACGATCGCAGCAAAGTCCCGGACGAATATAAGTGGGATCTGACCGCCATCTACCCGTCTGACGAGGCATGGCGCTCAGCGAAAGAAAAGCTGTCGGGGGAATTGCCCAAACTTCGGCAGTTTCAAGGCACGCTCGCTGCCTCCGCTTCGCGATTAGCGGATGCTCTGGAGACGCAAAGCAACTTCGACAAAGAACTCAACCGTCTGTTCGTCTACGCCAGTATGAGCTCCGACCAGGACACGCGAGTCAGCACCTATCAGGGCATGCAGCAGGAGATGATCCAGCTGGCATCGGTTCTAGGAACGGAGTCGGCGTTCATTGAACCCGAGATTCTGAAGATGGATAATGCGACCATCGAGCGGTTTGTCGCGCAAGAACCGCGGCTGAAGGTTTTCCGCTTTTACCTCGAAGACATCGCCCGGCGGCGTGCCCACACGCTCAGCAACGCCGAGGAGAAACTTCTCGCGGGTTCCGCGGTAATGGCGAGCGGCCCATCCAGCGTCTTTGGCATCTTTGCCGACGCCGATTTTCCTTACCCAACCGTCACCCTTAGCGATGGCAAAACTGTCAAGCTGGACAAGGCCGCATTTTCGCTCTACCGCGCCTCGCCTTCCCGCGAGGACCGGCAGAAAGTCATGGAAGCTTTTTTCACTGCGCTGGGAAAATATCGCGCGACCTTTGGATCCATGATGAATTCCAACGTGCAAAGCTCGGTTTTTTACGCAACCGCACGTAATTACGAAAACTCCCTGCAAGCTTCCTTGGACCAAAACAATATTCCGGTCTCGGTCTATTCGAGATTGGTGGATGGAGTTAATCGCAATTTGCCGACGTTCCAGCGATATCTGAAACTCCGCAAGCGCATGATGGGGCTCAACGACCTGCATTACTACGACCTGTATGCTCCTCTGGTTTCGTCGGTCGACACGAAGTATCCGGTGGACGTCGCCGAACAAAACATCTTGAAGGCGCTTGCACCGCTTGGTGCCGAGTATGCAGCCGGCGCGAAGCGCGCTTTCACCGAACACTGGATCGACATGTATCCCACCGAAGGCAAGACTTCAGGAGCGTATTCCAACGGGGGAGCCTACGACGTTCATCCGTACATGCTGCTGAACTATAACGGAAAGTATGACGACATGAGTACGCTGGCCCATGAGCTTGGGCACACCATGCATAGCTACTTCTCCAACAAGACGCAGGCCTATCCCTTGTCTTCCTATCCGATTTTTGTCGCCGAAGTAGCTTCGACTTTTAATGAGGCGCTGCTGATCGACTATATGCTTAAGCAGATCGAAGATGATTCGACCCGGCTTTCCTTGCTGGGGAACTATCTGGAGAGCATCAAGGGCACAGTTTTCCGGCAAGCCCAGTTTGCGGAATTCGAGCTGCGCATGCACGAAATGGTCGAAAAAGGGCAGCCCCTTACCGGCGATTCGCTTTCGAAACTCTACAGCGAGATCGTCAAAAAATACTACGGCCACGATCAAGGCGTGTGCATCGTGGATGACTACATCGCCAACGAGTGGGCTTTCATCCCCCACTTCTACAATTCCTACTATGTCTTCCAGTACGCGACTTCGTTCACCGCATCGTCCGCGTTATCGGAAAAAGTGTTAGCGGGCCAGCCCGGAGCCACCGAGCGCTACTTGAAATTTATTTCGGCAGGAAAATCAAAGTATCCTATCGATCTGCTGAAAGACGCCGGCGTCGACATGACGACCGACGAACCGCTTGAGCTGACGGTCAAGAAGATGAATCGCGTGATGGATGAGATGGAGAAACTGCTGGATAAGAAGGGTCCCGCGGCAGGTGGGAATTAGCATTTCCCGGTTCTTATTTGATAATTCCGCGTTCCGAGCCCTCAATAAACTGAATCAGCATGTCGACATCTTCGCCGCGCTCCGATTCCGACTTCAGTCTTTCCAGCGCCTGCGTCGTGTTCATCTTCGAGGCCAACAGGATCTTGTAGGCGTGATGAATCTTTGCGATCCGCTGTTTCGAGAATCCCCGCCTCTCGAGGCCAACTTTATTCATGCCGTAAGCATGAGTACCGCGCGCAGCTGATGTCATCGAGTAGGGCAGAACATCCTGCGTAATCGTGGTGCCGCCGCCAATATAGGAATGTGCGCCGATGCGCACGAACTGGTGGACGGGGCACAACGCTCCAACCACCGCCCATTCTTCGACCGTCACATGCCCGCCTAGCGTAGCGCCATTTACCAGCATGGCGTGATCCTCGATCACGCAATCGTGACCAATGTGGGTGTAGGCCATGATCAGCAGATGGCTGCCAACCTTGGTCAGCCCACCCCCCTTCACCGTACCGCGATTGATGGTGACGCACTCCCGGATCTCGTTGTGACTGCCAATTTCCAGCCGCGTCGATTCGCCTTTGTAAGTAACGTCCTGCGGCGCCATGCCGATGGCACAAAATGGAAAGAACACATTGTCAGCGCCGATTTTCGTCGGCCCTTCAATCGCTACATGCGATGCCAAGCGGCAGTCCTCGCCCAGTTCGACCTCCGCGCCAATCACGCAATATGGCCCGATCTTGCAGGACGCCGGAACTTTCGCGCGCGGATCAATAATCGCAGTGGTATGTACGTTTCCGGCAACTGAGGGATTGGGAGATGGCTTCATGAAGTGTTAGCGGCGTCATGGACCGGGTTCGCTATTCCGCCTTGTTGTCTGCGCCGCCCGATCCCCGGCCGCGCGCGCTGTCGACCAACTGGCAGGAAACCATCGCTTCGGCAACCCGTTTGTCGCCAACATAAGCGTAGCCTTGCATCCTGGCGGCGGTCATACCCGGCACGGAGCGCCAACCCGTGACCTCTACCTCCAGTCGCAACTGGTCGCCCGGGCTGACTGGCCTGCGAAACTTGGCGCGATCGATCCCGGTAAACATCATGACCTTGTCGCTGCGATCTTCAACCTCGGTCAGCAGCAACGCACCACCCGCCTGCGCGATCGCTTCCACAATCAGCACGCCCGGCATAATGGGCAGCCCCGGAAAGTGTCCATTGAAAAAGGGTTCGTTGATGGTGACGTTCTTGATGGCTACGATGCGCTGTCGGCGGGTCAGATCGAGCACCCTGTCGATCAGCAAGAACGGATAGCGGTGCGGCAGAATCTTCAGAATCTGGTGGATGTCGAGCCCGGCTTTCGCCG
>DASSRO010000245.1:0-4369 GCA_035701745.1 Candidatus Sulfotelmatobacter sp.
AGCCAACCGGTCCAGCTGACCTCGCGTGAATCCGAGCCATTGTCGAATGCCGCCACGTTCACGGAAGGCCTTCGGCCGGACTCAGCCACAATGGCGTCTGTAGACTTTGGCCCAGTAACAAGAGAGGTCCAGAAGAGGAGAAAGCCGGCGAAAATAGGCAGCCCCGAGAGTGTACGGAGCAGCCAATAACTTCCGGCAGCACGGACCGAATCGATCCAGGGCGCGCTCGACTGCCAGACTTGCGCCTCGACCAGGCCGGCGATCGTGAGATCGGCAACCATCAATGTCAGGCCAGTAGCGAGGAGCCAGAACGACCAATTCATTGCGCGCTCGTTGAAGCGTGTTCCGGGGATGCGTTGCCACATATGGGCGATGCCGCCGAGCGCGGTAAAGCTTGCGAAACCTATCATTGCCAGGTGTGAGTGGCCGATGACCCAATCCGTGAAGTGGATGAAGCGATTGACCGGCATCAATGCCTGAACCGAGCCCTGCAAACTCACGACCAGATAAGCGACGACGCCGAACCAGACGAAACGCAGCGGGACATCCTTCGAAGCGGTGCCACTACCTCCGCGCAAGGAGAGTAACAAGTTGGTGACAACCAGAATCACGTCCATTCCCAGATAGGCCGACGCAACAATGGCGCCCTTCTGCGCGGACATGGGAATTGCTGAATAGACGTAATGGTGCGTCCCGTTCAGTGGGTAAATAAAGAAGAGCAGCCAGAAGCCGATCATCGAAAGAAAATGACTGAAGATCGGGCGGCGCGTGGTTGCGGGAATAACGTAATAGGCGATGGCGAGGGCGAAAGGCGTTACGAAGAGGCCGACAGCATCGTGGATCCACAGGCCGCTGAACGCCGCCCCCCGCGCGCCGGGAACCAGTTCAGGCACGAAATTTCCGACCGGATAGGCCAACATCGTGAAGATGATCCCGCCGATGATGTACCAGCCGCTAACATACAGATCTGAGAGCCGGGCTTTGAGAATTGGCAGAACAAACTCGAAAACCATCAACACAAATGCGAGGACCACGAAAGCGTCTACCACGAGGGGAAATTCCGCCCATTCCAGAGGCTGGCTGAACCCGGCAGCAACCAGTACCCATCCCGGCAAAACCACCGCAAAATTCCACACACCGAAGAGTAACCATCCAAGCCTACGGCTGGAGACTGGCCGGTTTGCCAGGCGGGGCACAACGTAATAAAAGAACGCCAGGAACGCATTGCCCAACCAGCCAAAGAAAATACCTTGCGTGTGGTTGTAGCGAAGCCTGCCCCAGGTAAGCCAGCCATGACCTCCAAGAAATTCGGGGAAGGTAAACTTTGTGGCTACGAGGATACCGAATATGACCGAGATCACTAACGTCAGGAGCGACGCAAACACGTGCGCACGGACCAGATCGTATTCAATCGTCGGAAGCGCACCAGAGCCTCGGGCATTTGGCTCGTCATCTTGAGTGGCTAAAGTTTGTGCGAAAGTCCTCATTGCCCAGCACCCTTATCAGCGTTTGTCTCCCGATCGAAACAGTGCAACAGCCAGCTCGCAACAGCCGTCCGGTCTTCCGGCGACAGCCCGGGCTCCGCAGGTCCCGGTGCAAAGTTGCCCCACCCAGGCGAGGGATGTGTCTCTGCCGCTGAAAGTCGAGAGAGCAAACCTGACTTGCCGGCCGAACCCGCGAGTCCACGGCGATAAAAGGCGACAATCTCCCGATAACTGGGGCCGCTGGAGCGGGTAGCCATTTCGTGGCAGCCCGCGCATTGCCGCTGCGAAATTTCGTAACCGCGGTCGACCAATGCACCCTCTTCTTGAGTATTTGTCGGAACCGCCGCGCTCGCAGCGGTAACTGGTTGGCGCGACGATTCTCCAAACAACTGGCGATGGTCGCGCGTCCCCCACCAGGCAAGCAGCGTTCCCAGTAGCAGTACGAAAGCCAGCAGCCTTATCATTGCGCCCGACCGGGGCCCGCCATTGACGTTATTCGCCATAGGTTCCCTTCGGACCTTGACCCGTGCCAGCCTGGCCATTGATAGAGACCAGGTAGTCCGTGATCGCCTGCACCTGGTTGTCAGAAATATGCGCGCCGTAAACGTCTTTCATTTTTTTGACTTCACTTAACCACGTAGTACGGGAAAATTGCGGCTGCATTGTGATGTATCGCGGCGAATGGCAGACCACGCACGCGGTCACGAATTCATCCCGTCCGGCGCCTGGAGGGAACACCGGCTCATCGTGCGGCATTACGATCGTATGAACTGGATTGTCTAACCCGGGATGAAGCATCGATTCCATCTTCCCGTTCGCGACGCCGTGATCCTGCTCGCTCGAAGGCGATGGATGTTCGCAACTGGTCAGTAGTGCCGCAAATGCCAACGCGAAAACCATATTCCTGTTTATTGGGGCCATGCGCCTCATTGCACCTGTACGTCAACTTTTTGGATTACATTCCACATGAAGCCACTGCGGTTCCACTGTTCATTGCTCTGAGTGTCTCCCACGGAATTTGTTGCTCGAGCCATGAGTCGATACTGCCCACGGTTTCGTGGAGTCCAGGATGCGCGCCATCGTCGCCATGAATATTTTCCGATTTCCGGATCCAGTCGAGCATCTGCCCAGCTGGCTCCTCCGTCCGTCGAGACTTCCACTCGTCGAATCCCGTTGCCGGAGTCGAAAGCGACGCCTTCAATGTCAGTCAGCGATCCGCTATGCAACATTTCGCCGGGGTCGGGACGAACGAATATGGAACGCACGTTAAATCGATTAATAGGAATTGTGTCCTTCGCTAAATCCTTTGGAGACTCGGTGCCATTTGGAGTGTTTGGAATGCGATACGCCTTATCGGTCCAGAAGTTGGTAAACGCTTGAGGCAGCACCGTCATGTCGCTAAGAGCTTTTACCCAATACGTTCCATACCATCCGGGGACCACTAGACGGAGGGGGAAGCCGTTGACCATCGGCAATGGTTCGTCATTCATTTCATAGGCAACCATCACCTCGCCATCTCGTGCGTGGTCGATGGAAAGGGCCTTCACGAAGTCAGCCACCGAGAGCAGTGGCGGTACGTCAAGCCCGTTGAATGAGACATCGACTGCGCCTGCTTTCACCTGGGCGCGATCTAGAAGCGATTTCAGGGGAACCCCGGTCCATTTTGCGTTCCCGACCGCGCCATGTTTCCACTGACCGCCTGGAACGCGAGGCTCAAAGAAACTGCGGGAATTTCCCGAACACTGGTTAACCGCGACCATGGAGATCGGGTCGAAGCCTGATCGAAGATCTTCCACGCTGAGCTGCAACGGCTGCCGGACGTGGCCGCTGACGTTCAACCGAAACGTTCGGAGATCCACGGTGGTAGGGATTCCCTCGAGGTGCCAGCGTACGAAGAAAGCTTCGTTTGGCGTGAGATCCTGGCGAAAATAGTGAATGGGAGTTTCCAGCTGTGGCGGCCGGTCGGTCAGCAGGATCATCTCCGTCTTTTCCGGGAATCGAGCCAAGAGTTCCGGGCTAGATGCACTTCCCACCACAGAACGAGCGCGATTGCAGGACGCTGCCCATGCCACCAGGCCTGAGGCACCCATGAGTCGCAAGAATTGGCGCCGGTTCATGAACCAATTTCCCTCGCTGCGATTGTTTGATTAATCATCGCTTTGGGCCAGTCCAGGCACAACTCAGAACGACTTGGATAGTGAGCCCGGCCTAGCTATCGGTGATCAACGCTGCCGAGTCGCGGCCATTGTCGCCCGGCATTTAGTTCCATTCCTCGTGAATCTGCTCGACCTTGTAGTCTTCTTCAACCCGCGGTCTACGAATAACGGTCAGGCCGTCACTGCCCAGCAGATAGGTCGTACCGGTTTCTTCATTAACAACCTTGTGTTTTACTTGCTTGATGGTGGCGACCGGAGTAGGACGGGCTGGATTCGAGACATCTATCAAATCGTAGTCGTGCGCTGTGCCGCTCACGTACCTGTAGTGTCCATTAATCATCACCAGGCCAGTTGGGCCCAATAATTCCGTATGGCCGGGTTCGCTGACTGAACTCGCGAAATTAAGAGTTGGTTTTTTGGGATCGCCAAGATTAAGCTCTGCGCGGCGTCCACTATCGCGGAAGCGGACCAATTCCGTTCGGTCGTTCAAGTAGCGCACAAAATCGAAGGCCGCCGGCGCATTGATCTGAACTGAAGCTGCGGCCTTAATCTTTGCCGGATCAGTGACGTCGAAAACGGCAAGGCGCGCGCCCTCTTGCTGTTCAACATAAAGATAAGTCTCACCATTAGCAGCCTTATACAGAAATAGTGACTGGCCCGGTATCCTTGCCATCTCCGGCAGGTCCCCAGGTTCGACAACGATTTGGTTGCCGGAGCGGGACTTGATCT
>DASSRO010000246.1:0-22168 GCA_035701745.1 Candidatus Sulfotelmatobacter sp.
TATCGCACAGGCCCAGGCGAACCAGTCGCCGTGGCGTGTGTAGAAAGTAGTGACGAAAGTACGAGAATAGGGCGCGACCAGCGCCATTCGCTCCTTGCGCGGAATGCGCGCCACCACGCGTCCCCAGGGGTCGATCGAGGCAGTTACGCCGGTGTCGGTTGCGCTCAGCAGCCAGCGGTTATTTTCAACCGCGCGCATGCGAGTCTGGTTGAGGTGCTGCGCGTAGGCGCCGCTGTCGCCATACCAGCCGTCGTTGGAAATGTTCACGAACACGTCGGCGCCCTGGTTGGCGAACTGGCGGACTTCGCCGGGAAAGATGGATTCGTAGCAGATGAAGACGCCGGGGCGCTGGTCGCTCGCATCGAGCGGAGAGCGAGACGCGCCATGGCCAAACGCGCCGACCTCCTTGGTGAGGCCTCCGGCGAAAGAGAACACGCTGGGGAATGGCAGGTATTCGCCGAAGGGGACGAGATGCACCTTGTCGTAACGGGCGGTCCAATCGCCGTTGGGGTTGACGAGCACGGCGGAGTTGTAGATGGTCGCGTCGGGCGAGTTCCGGGAAGCGGAGGCGCCGATGGATCCGGCAACGATCCAGGTTTTTGTGGCGCGAGCCATGTCACTGAGCGTCGCACGGAATTGCGGGTCGTTGGTGTAGAACGGAGACGGAGACTCGGGCCAAACGATCAAGTCAAATTTCGTCTGCGGGTGGGCAGTGACGGAATCAACGGTGAGTTGCGACAGGTCCTGCAGGGTCGCGGCGTAGTAGGCGGGAGTCCAATCGGCGGACACAGGAATATTCTGCTGCACGAGCAATGCCGCGTGATTGGCCATGGCGGGAGGGGCATCGACCAGCCGTCCCGCCTGCAAGACGGCGGCGGCAGCCAAGGCCGCGGCCAGCATGGCGCCTCGCTTTTCGCGCGGAACCAGGAAAGCCGCGGCCAGGGCGACATTGACGAGAGCTATCTCCAGCGAGATGCCGTAGACACCGGTCCACGCGGCGATGCGGCACAAGGCAATGTTGTCGACTTGCGCGATGCCTAACAGATTCCACGGAAAACCGGTGATGCGCGTGCGCGCCAATTCCACGGCGACCCACAGGAACGGAGCTATCACCAGCGGACGCCGGAAGTCGCGTCCCGGGCCGGCGAGCAGGGTGAACAGCAAACCGAACAGGCCGTGATAGAGGCCGAGATAGCAGCAGAAAAGGAAAAGGGCCAGCACGGCCTGCGGCGCGCTCAGGCCGCCGTATTGGCGCATGGTGTCGTAAATCCAGTAGCAGGTTCCGGCGTACCAGAGGATCCCGCAAACGTAGCCCAGCAGAAATCCCTGGCCCGGGCTGGCGGAACGCAAGCGGACGGAACCCGCGACCTCGAGTTCGCCCGCCGGACGGGCCTGCAGCAATGCCACGATCAGCGGGGTGAGCGCGAACCAGGAGAGAACGTAAACGCCGGGAAGGGGAAAGATGATGACCTGAAGAATGGCGGAGAGGACAACCAGCAACCAGGCGCTGAAATGAATTTGCCGCACGGGAAAGGATAGCAAAGAGCTGAGAGCTCTCGGCTGTCAGCTTCTTACCTCCAGACTTCGGGCAACGAGGCTTGCGCGGACAAACTGTATTATTTCCGGGGTGACATAGGGCGGCGGAGTTATTTGGAACACAGGACGGTTGGCTACCGGTTTTAGCGAGACTGCTTGCCAGGCCGACCCGTTCGCCGACTGGTGCAGGATTACAGCTTGGGCGCGGTCCAGGAATTCGCGGGCGGAGTTCTTGAAATCTTGTGTAGAAGGATCAAGAACGGTCAGATACAAGTCCGGCCGCAGGAACTTCAGCACGCTGTTGGATTCGATGATCACGTTGTGGGCGGATTCCAATCGGCGGCGCAGAGTGGGCATGGCCTCGGCTAGTCGACCCTGTTCTGTGCGCACCCACAACGCCTGCGCGGCGCCGGCTACCAGGAAGCGGGAAGTGTCCGACTCGCCGGAGCGATCGCGCTCTTCGGAAATGGCCCACGAATGGTCGCCGGTGGCGCAATCGCAGGCCGCGCCGTCGGCCGAGCAAATGCCGTGACCGTATTGGGTGATCTTAACGGCTGTCCAGTTAAATTCCGGCAAGGCGCCGATGAGGCCAGCAACCACACTGGTCTTGCCCACGCTGCGAGAGTGTCCGCCAATGACGACGATTGCCATAATAACGGCTTCTGGCTTTCGGCCGCCGCATCCAGAAGCCAGAAGGCGAGCGCCGGAAACCCTATTTTTTTCCCAGGCGAGCCAGTGCCGCCAGTTGTTTCAGATATTGCCGCAACGGCTGCGCGGGAGTTCCCCAGAAAACTACGCCTTTGCCGCGCAGAATCTTGTGGGGCAGGACGCCGCCCTGGCCGCCCAGCATAACTCCCTCTTCGATGCGCGCATGTTCGCCGATGCCGACCTGACCACCGAGTACCACGCCGTCTTCAATGATAATGCTTCCGGAAAGCCCAGTTTGCGCGGCAATCACGACATCTTCACCGATCTGACAGTTGTGGCCGATGTGGACGAGGTTGTCGATTTTCGCTCCGCGGCGAATGCGCGTTTCGTCGAGCGCGCCGCGATCAATGGTCGCGTTGGCTCCGATCTCGACGTCGTCTTCAATGACTAAGCGTCCCACCTGCGGAAACTTTTCGTAATGCCCGGTCTTGCGATCGCGGACGTACCCGAAGCCGTCGCTGCCGAGCACGGCGCCCGCGTGCACAATTACCCGGTCACCGAGCGCCGCACCCGGATAGATGGTCACATTGGGATAAATTTCGCAGTGGCGTCCAATCTTCACCCCGACGCCAATGGCGCAACCGGCGCCGATCCGCGAGCCCTCTCCAATGTTTGCCTGGGAGGCGATGACCGCCCGCTCCTCGACAACGACTCCGGGACCAACCACGACGGAGGGATGAACGACTGCAGTTGAGTGGACGCTTCCCTGCCCGTCATTGCGCTCGGGCGACGATGGCTGTTGGAGCGCGCGGGCGGCGCGGGCGAACGCCAGCTTGGGATGATCGCTGATCAGAAGCGGCCGGTCTGACGCAGTGGAAGCCGCGAAATCTCCGGCAATTACCGCGCCCGCTCGAGAATGCAGAGCCGCCGACAGATGTTTCTCATCTTCGACGAAAACCACATCGTCGCCCGACGCCGATTCGATGCTGGCTACGGCGGTCACCTCCACCCTGGCATCGCCAATCAGGCGGGCACCTACCGTGTCGGCAATCTGCTGCAGCGTGCGCTTCATCGCTCTCACTCTATAGCAGCCGGCCGCGCGGAAGGAAGAGCGGAGACGGCAGGCAGCGAAACCACGGTTGGAATGGGCTCAGCTCTTACGGTGCGGTGCAGGTGTTGGTGCCTTGGCACATCAGAAAGTTACCGCCGCCCACGCAACTGGCATCGCCTTTGCCGCCGGCCAAATTCCACGAGCCCACGACCACGCCGTTGCTTAAGGTTCCAACGCTGGTGGGAGTTCCGTTCGAAGTGCCCGTTACCGTCCCCGTGAGGGTCAACGTATTGCCTGGGGGGTTGGTCGAGACCACTTGAAAATCCAGAGTGCCCGTGACCTGACCGGCCACGTTGGTATTCAGGGTGGCCTTGCCGCTTTCGGTGGATCCGCCTAATCCGTTGGTAAAGCACTTTCCTGCATTGATGAATCCGAAGGCGCTGATGGTCAGCGGCCCGGAGGTGACAGTCCCATTATTGTTCAACGAAAAAGTGGTCACGAAATTCAGCAGGCTGGCCTGCTCGGTGCCGCCGGTTAGCTGGGCTTCCCAGCTGCCGTTGGTGACGGTTCCGGGAGTCGGACTCTGTGTGGGATTGGTGCCGCAGCCAACAACCAAAAGTTCCAGCGCCAGCACCAGCAGGACTGCAAGCTTCTTCATGAACCATCCTTGAAATGGGGTCCCTATGAGAATAGAGAGATGCGGGCAAGGTCGTCAATGGATGTAAGGGGTAGGGCGTAAAGACGCACGACCGCGTCTTCCGCCGCCCGACAACAGGACCAAGCCGCGCTAATCCCCGTCATCAAACTTCACGCCCCCCGCTTGCTCTTTAGCTCCGCCAGCAGGTGCTCGATGCGGTCCTCTTTTTCGAGCGCGGCTAGCCGGTCGTCGAGATTGTCTCCGGCAATTTCGGACTTGGCCTGGCTGACCGCTTCGGAGCGAGCCACCTTGCGCTTCATGCGATCGAAGGCAGCCGCCTTCGAGCCGTCGCCCGACGTCATGCGCGCGTCGCTGGCCTTGCCCACGGCGCGGGCGCGGCGATGCTGCGCGATGAGCACGTCGGCCTTGGCCTGCGCCTCAGTCAGCTTTTGCTCCAGCTGGCGCAGCGCGGACTTCAAGTTTTCCACCTGCGCTTTCTGGTCGGAGACTTGCTGCGCAAAGTTCTCGCTGAGTTCGCGGTAGCTTTCCACGCGCAGCAGCGAGGCGCGGGCCAGGTCGTCCTCTTTCTTGTCGACGGCGAGCTCGGCCTTGCGCATCCACTCGGCGACCTTGTCTTCGTTTTCTTTCTGCTTTTTTTCCAGCAGGTGCTGGTCCGCGATGGCGATCGCGACCTGCGTCTTGACCTGCAGAAGCTGGTTCTGCATGTCGAGGATCACCTGCTTAATCATTTTTTCCGGCTCCTCGGCCTTGTCGATCAGGTCGTTGAGGTTGGCCCGGACCAGTGTGGAAACGCGCTCTAGTAATGCCATGGGGAAACTCCTTTTCTTGACTTCGCTTTCAGCTGTCAGCTATCAGCTGTCAGACTCTCAGATTGAAAAAACCTTTTGCGTTTTACGGTCACAGCTGCCTTCTTAATTCGTGCGCACGATGAAGCTGCGCACACTGTGGACAGTTCGCCTCCTTGCGGCGGAAGGACGCGCCCACCAGCACTCCGATGGCGAGGCCGATGGCGAGCCAGATGCCGACGTGGCCGGCCATCACTCCGAACACCGCGCCCAGTGCCGCCCCCAGCGCGATGCCTAGTCCGTGTAGTGTCGATTTGTTTGTCATGCTTTTTCTCGATTCCGCCAAGCTTCGCTCTGGGGCGGGACGGGCGAATGCCCCCGTCCCCACACAAACATTCCCGCACGAGCATTCCCACACAACCCCTATGCTTTCGGCTGGTCGCCGGGCTTCAGCGCTTTGTCGCCGATCTGGCGTACTTTGCCGAGCAACTCCGAGAGCGGCATGCCGGAGAGCGTTTCGAACAGCGCCGGCACTTGCGCCGCCATTTTTGTGATGTCGCCAGTGACCTTGCTCATGCCCGCCCCGTCGCCATTGCCAGTAGAAACGATGGTGATCTTGTCGACGTTGGCCAGCGGAGCGGCCAGCGCCTTCACCACTTCCGGCATGCTGGCGAACAATTTGTCGATCACTGCGGCCTGGTTGTACTCCTGGTAAGCCTCGGCTTTCACGTTCATGGCGCGGGCTTCAGCATCGCCTTTCTTGAAAATGATTTCAGCTTCCGCCTCGCCTTGCGCGCGAATCGATGACGCCTGGCCCTCGGCTTCGGCGATCAGGCGCTGCTTTTCGGCGGCAGCGAGAGTTTCAATCCGCTGACGCTCGATCTCGGCGCCCTTCAACACGGTCGCGATCAGTTCTTTTTCGCGGCGGTTGATTTCCGCTTCCTGCACTTTTACCTGCTGCTCTTTCTCGACCTGCTGCACCTTCACCTGCTCAGCAATCACCTGCTGCTGCATGATGTTGGTCTGGATGTCGTAGGCCTTGTCGGCCTGCGCCTGCTGGCGCTTGGTGACTTCCAGGAATTGCGCCTTCTTCACCTCAAGGTCGCGCTGCGATTCCGCCTGCTTGGCGAGTGACAGAGTCTCGGCCAATACGCGCTCCTGATCGGCCTGGGCGCGAGCGACCGCAGCTTCCCGCTGTGCCAGGGCGCGCTTAATGGCGGTGTCGCGATCGGCTTCGGCGGTGGCCACGTCGGCATCGCGCTTGATGCGCGCCACGTCGGGTTTGCCCATGTTGGTGATGTATTCGTTCTTGTCGCGCACTTCCTTGATGGTGAACGAAATGACTTCCAGCCCCATCTTGTTCATGTCTTCGGCGCAAGTGGAGCGCATGCGGTCGGAAACCATCTCCGGCTGCTTGACGATTTCTTCCACCGTCAACTGGCCGATGATGCCGCGCAAGTGGCCTTCCATCACCAGGCGGATCAGGCCTTCGCGCTCCTGATCGCTTTTGGTGAGGAATTGCTCGGCCGCGGTGAGCACCGACTCGCGATCGGATTTCACTTTGATTTGCGCGACGGCTTCGACCGTCACCGCGACGCCCTGCTTGGTGTAGAGATCCTGCTGCGGGGCGACGTCGAACGACATCAGCTCGAGCGAAAGATCGCGGCAGATTTGCACCATGGGCAGCACCAGCGTGCCGTGCCCTTGCACCACGCGCGTTCCACCCAGTCCGTACACGATGAGCGCCTCGTGCGGCCCTGCTTTGCGATAGAGCCTGGCCATTCCGCTCATGAGAAACAGAATGACCATCACTCCAAGCCCAACCACAATCCAGATTTGTACAACGTTCGAGATGCCACTGAACATAACGCCTCCTGTACTGCCAGTTCTCGGTCTCAGTTCTCAGTTCCCGGTTCTCAGTTCTCAGTCCTCTGCCCGGCTCGTCATGGAAATTTGTTTCTCCCCCTGATGGTTCCGAAACTCGGAATGAGCCGGGCTGGAGTTCAAGTTGAAATTGACGATGAGATTGTTGCCGTACCAGCAAACACCGAGGATCGCGTAAAAGAAGATCAGCATGGGCCAGAACGCGCTTGGCTTCTGCGCATGAGCAATCAAGGCACCCACGGTGAACAGCACCAGCAGGAATCCCAGGATGCCAAGACCCAGATACAGCGCGCCTTCGCGCGAGGTGTAGCCATTGGGCTGCCAGTTCGCGTCGAAGTGCACGGCCATCCTCGCGGGCAACTGATCCCAGTTGTGCCAATAGTTGAACGCCGTGCTAACCAGAAAGAGCCACATCAGAGGAATGAACACTTTGGACCAGTGGCTTCCCGTCGAATCGTTCGGAGCTAGTTCGGCCATGTGCACCGGGCCGGGAACGTCGCGGTTCGCCGTCGCAAAGCCCGTAACCTGATTCAAATCGCGGACAATTCTTTCGGGATCGCTGTGGCCGAGAAAAACGTCGCCGTTGGTGGTCTTGATGTGGACAACCTTGTTGCCCCACACATAGGCGCGAGTGTTGCCGATGCCGCGAATTCCATATCCGCGGAGCAAACTCCAGGATTCGATGGAATAACTCACGATCGCCTGCTTCGGAATGGCGCGCAGGCGAAATTCAAGAGTTCGCACTTCGATGCCGTGACGCAGGAAGCGGTACTCAAAGCCGCCGAGAACAAGCGCCATTGCTGCGACTCCAACCACTGCGACGACGATAAAAGCAAATTGGGCGGGCGCGTTCGGATACAAGAAAAGCAATACAGCCGGCACGATCAGCGCGGGCAGAATGGCAAGACTCCAGATGCGTCCCGAGTGCGTCTCGACCGCAAGCACATCGCCTTGTCGTTCATCGGTTGTCATGGTTCGATCCAGCCTTCCCGCTCCGCCAGACTCCGCATTTGAGTCCAACGACTGCACACTCGAACGATCGCTGCCATTATTCGTTAGCCATCTCGCTCCACAGCCGAACGTAGGCAATTCCCTTCTCGTAGCGCGTGACCACCACTTCAGTCCCCTTGGCGATGGCGCTACCGTCTTCGCTGCGGGCGCCACAGACGCGGCGCGTGCCGGCCTGGGAGTACAAAATCTCGCCAGTCCCGCCTTCGCGAATGGAAACGCAGAGGCGCCCGAGCACTCCAACCATCTCGTAATCGGCGGCGTCCATGTTCTCTTCTTCTGAAATCAACACCCGGCTCAGGAAGAAGAAAATAATGCCTCCGCCGACAATGCCGCTCACGACGGAAAACAGCAGTCCCAATCCCACCCACACTGTCGAAAAGCGGGTGAGCAGATATCCCGTGCCGCCGAACCATGCCAGAAAGGCGGCGAGTGATGGCGGGTTAAACGGCGAAACATTGCCGCCCCGCGATCCTTGAACCGCCGGCGCAGCCTGCCCGGTCGCAGGCCCATGGACAACGGGAGCATGCCCCGCCGCCGCGGGAGTGTGTGCGGCCGGAACGCTGTGCCCGTGAAAGTGCGGCAGGTGCAGACGGCCGAAGCGCGATCCGCCAAACACGAACGAAAAAAAACTGAAGCAGAACCCGGTCGCGAAGCAGATCAAATAAAAATCCGACCACTCGAAGCGTGTCCACGTCATCGGATTCGCCTCCCTTCCGCACCTGCAGCGCGAGGACGATTCGCACTGCTCGCCACGTCGGGCCGCAACGCCTCCAACAGGCGGTCGGCCAGGCCCGGTGTATCGAGAATCGCGCCCAGCAACAGCAACGCATGCCGCGTATCTTTTTCGCGCGCGGCCTTGATCAGCACATGGCTGACTTCAGGATCGTTCGCGAATTTCTCCGAACCCTGCAGCAGCCAAACATCCAACTGGCCTTCGGTGGTGCGCAGATCGGAAGTCAACTCCGTGTGGTAGCCCTCGGGATCGTCCACCAGAAACCCGGGATGCACCTTGAAAAACTTTGCCAGCAGCGCCCGCGACGATTGCGTCATGTGCGGGCGCGTTCCGTTCTCGATCTGCGAGAGGTACGACTGGCTGATAGTCTTCCGCCTGCCGCCGCTCTTGCCGGAACCGTCCTTGCCGGCCTCCTCGCGCAGGGCCCGTACCAGTTCCAACTGCGTCATCGGGCGGCCCAGGCCTCGCAGGGAACCCTCGACTTCCCGCAGGTAACGGATTTTCTCGCCCAGCTTCATCTAGATGTTTATTTCAAATAGAGATAGTTATATTGCAATTTGCAATTCATGTCAAGAGAAGGATTTACCCTGTTTGCAGAGGATTACGGGGTGCGTCCGCCTTCGCTTATACTCCAGTTCGAGACGCCCGCAATGGTGCGGACGCTTGGGTCGGCCGATGCGATCCGGCTCAAATTCGCGCCCCTTAACCCGTTGGCAAGAAGCATCTCTCCGGCATATGATTTACTGCCGTTTGCGCTTCCACTTCGTCCCGCTCAGCATCTGATGCAGGTTATGCAGACTCATACGCCCACCGTGATCCGTACCCCCAAAGTGCTTTTCAGGGAAGCGTTTAGTTTCGCCTGTAACACCTTTTGCAGTAACAAGGTGCAATTCTCCCTGACCGCGCTGGGCATGGTCCTCGGCACTGCTTCTGTCATCCTGGTGGTCACCATCGGCATGACCGGCAAGCAATATGTCCAAAGCCAGATTCAGTCCATCGGCGTTAACATGATCGAAGCGGAATACTCCGGGACTGGACGGGAAAACACCACACCCGATTCCCTGACCATCGACGACATGAGGGCCGTGATGCAACAGCTGCCCGGCATCGTGGCGGCGTCTCCTGTGGTTCCCCTCGACGATCGCATTCCCATTAGCGGCGGCAAGCAGCGTGATGTGCGCATTCTTGGAGTTCTTCCCGAATATCGCTTCGTCCGTAATCTCGTGATTGTCTCCGGAAGATTCTTCGACGCCCAGGACGATCAGGCCCACAACAAAGTTGGCGTAATTGAGCAGAAGCTTGCCAAGGAACTCTATGGATCCGACGAGCTGGCGATCGGAAAGATCGTCAAGCTTGGCGCCCTGCCCTTCAGCATTATTGGCACCTTTCGGGAGCGGTTCGATACCTTCGGGCAATCCGAAGTCACCGGCAACTCCGTCATCATTCCTTACAGCGTCAGCCGCTACTTTACCGGCAATTCCAATGTTCGCCAGCTCTACTTTTCGGCGGCTGATGCTTCCGTCGTGGTTTCTCTGACCAGCCAGATTCTCAAGGTGATCCGATCCCGCCATCGTTCGGAATCCAACTATGCGGTTCAAAACCTTACTGCCTTGATCAACGTGGCGGAGCGCACCGCCAATGCTCTAACCGTCGTTTTCATTCTCTTCGCCTTCGTCACCCTTCTCGTCGGCGGAATCGGTATTATGAACATCATGCTGGCCACGGTTACTTCGCGCACACACGAGATTGGAATTCGCAAATCCATCGGCGCCACCAACACCGAGATCCGATTTCAGTTTCTTGCCGAGGCCATCCTGATTTCTCTCATCGGTGGCGTAGGCGGAGTTGTCATCGGGTTAGCGCTCCCCCTCTCCGTCCGCCTCCTCACTGAGTACCGCATCCCCACATCGGGCCTCTCGGTCATCGTGGCCATTTTCGTCTCCGCCGCGGTCGGCATCCTTTTCGGCACCGTGCCCGCCACCCGCGCCGCGAAGCTCGATCCCGTGGAGAGCCTGCGATACGAATAAGTTGGTCTACAATCCAATTCAACCCACGTTGCGTGCGCCTGCCAGAAAATTAGTATCATGGACTGGGTTGGCTATTTCGCGCTGATGCTTGCTGACCAACATACTTCTTCCAATCGACGAGGCGCCCGCGTAGTGCAGGCATTTTTTATGAAAGATCTGTCTCCCAAATGAAGGCCTCCGCCGGTTTGCACTTGAAAACCTACCTGTTAATTCTCCTGATGGTGATCTTTGGCCCTCTCGGCAATGTTCTGCTCGGCAAGGGGATGAAAGGTATGACCGTGGCGGGCAGCCCGACACCGGCGCAGGCGCTTGACCTCCTTTCGCGCGTTCTCTCCTCCGGGACGATATGGCTGGGCATCGCATCTCTCATTACCTTCTTCGTGGCGAACATACTGGTCTTGTCCTGGGCGGATTACAGCTATGTCCAGCCAGCCTCCTCGATTGCCTACGGCACGGTTGCCTTGCTGGCTCATTTCATGTTGGGTGAAGCGGTCACGCCCATGCGCTGGATCGGCGTCGCAATCATTTGCCTCGGTGTCCTGATAGTTGGAAACACTCCTCCGCGTACTACGGAGCAACCCTGATGCGCGAGGTGATCCTCTACGTTCTGATTATTGGCGCCGGGACTGGCGGCGAACTCTGCGTTAGCCGCGCCATGAAGGCCGTGGGCGAGGTGAGAGATTTTCGCCCAGCCGCTTTGCTCAATGTTATTTTCCGAGCGCTCCGGGTCTCGTGGATGTGGCTCGGCCTGGGCCTGATGGCGACTGCATTCTTCTCACTCCTGGCGCTGCTATCGATAGAAAATGTTAGTTTAGTGGTTCCGGTTACCGCCCTCAGCTATGGCGCCGGAGCATTGGGAGGAAAATTCTTTCTTGGCGAGAAGGTTACGCCGAGGCGGTGGGCTGGTATATTCCTGGTTTGCATCGGCGTCACCCTTGTACTCATGAGCCGCCGCTGATCTTGAATCGTTGCTCAGTCCGCGGAATCATACTTTCTTCACGAAACATTTGCTTAGAAACGCAAGCTACTTTCACGAAGCATAGAGGTGCACTCACTTGTGTGGAATTGTCGGCTTCACCCACAAGCGTTGGGTTCCGGAATCTGATCGCATTCAGCGCGCCGTCGCCACATTGATTCATCGTGGGCCGGACCAGCAGGGTGTGTTCGAATCGAGCCCGTGTTCGCTAGGAGCGACGCGGCTCAAGATCCTCGATCTCGATTCCGGCGATCAGCCTATTGTGTCCGAAGACGGCAATGTCGCCATCGCGTTCAACGGCGAGATCTACAATCACCAGGAACTGCGCCGCGAACTGCAAAAGCTCGGCCATCGCTTCTACTCCTCCTGCGACACCGAAACCGTCCTGCACGCATTTCTTGAATGGGATACCGCCTGTTTTGCACGGTTGCGAGGCATGTTCGCGGTCGCACTCTGGACGAAATCGAAGCAGCGGCTCGTCCTGGCACGGGATCGTTTGGGCATCAAGCCGCTTTATTTCGCGCGACACGGCGAAGACCTCTTCTTCGGCTCAGAGTTGAAGGCTATCTTGATTCATCCGCAGATTGAGCGGCGCCTCAGTTTGGACGGCCTCGACTGCTACCTTTCCCTCAACTATGTGCCCGGCCCCTGGACGCTGGTCCAGGGCATCGAGAAACTTCCGCCCGGACGCTGGCTGCAGTGGCGAGACGGTGAAATTTCTTCTGAAGCCTACTGGAGCCTGCCCTTCGGCGCGGCCCGTGATCGCTCCTTGGACGCTGCTAAAGAGGAATTAGATAGTCTCTTGCGGCAGTCGGTCCGCGAGCACCTGCTTTCTGACGTTCCCCTGGGCGTGTGGCTGAGCGGGGGCATCGATTCTTCTACGATTTTGCATTACGCGGCTGAGTCCGGCCTGCCGCTCAAGACTTTTTCCATTTCCTTTCAGGGGCGCAATTTCGATGAATCTTCCTACATTCATCAGATCGTCGACCTCTACCAGACTGACCATGAAGAACTGGATCTGAATCCCACCACCGACCTGCGCGACGCGATTGAGCAACTCGCCTACTATTCGGACGAGCCATCGGCAGACGCTGGAGCCGTTCCGGTTTGGTTCCTTGCCAGGTTGAGTAAGACAAAAACCACCGTGAACCTGAGCGGCGAAGGCGCAGATGAGTTGTTTGGCGGATATCTCACTCATCGCGCCAACCGGCTTGCGGCCCGCGCGCGGCGATTCGGGCAGGCCCCGCTGAAAGGCGCTCTTTCCGCAGTAAACCACCTGTGGCCGGTTTCCGACGACAAAATTAGCTTCGAATATCAGCTGAAGCGGTTTCTCGAGGGCTGCCTCATGCCGCCCGAGCGCGCCCATACCTACTGGAACGGAACTTTCTCCGACGCCCAAAAAGCGCCATTACTCCGCTCACAATTGCCCCCTGCCCTTCCCCGCATTTTGGGTAAGCTGCGCGACAAAATCTCCGTCCCCGATGATCTGGCGCCTTATCTATGGTTCGATCAGAGCTATTTTCTTCCCGACGACATTCTGACCAAAACCGACCGCATGAGCATGGCTCATGCCTTGGAAGTGCGGCCTCCGTTCCTCGATCACCGCATCGTCGAATTCGCCGCTTCCCTGCCCGCATCGCTCAAGATCCGTGGCTCGAAGCAAAAGTTCATTCTGAAAGAGTTGATGCGCGACAGGCTGCCCACTTCCATTCTGGAACGCAAGAAGGTCGGATTCGACATCCCGGTGCACGACTGGCTTCGGGGCTGTCTCCGGGGCCTGATGACCGATGTATTGCTGGACAATTCCTCCCTTTACGCGGGACTGATTCACAAGCAGAAAATCGAGACTTATATTCGCCAACATCTGGAGCGCAAAATTAATGTCGGATACCATCTATGGGGCCTGATGATGCTCTTTCTGTGGATGAAAAAATGGGGGATTCAGGCGACCGATTCCCGCGAGGCCAGCCTTTGTCTTCCGCAAAAAACGGGCACTTATTCTTAGTCGTTCTGCTGCTTGCAAGCGCCGTCTATCTCGGCTGCATCATTTCTCCTCCCTCCCTCATGGATGATGTGGACGCCGTGCAGGCGCAAATTGCGCGCAACATGCTCGCGTCAGGGGACTGGGTAACCGCACGGCTCGACGGCGTCGTGTACCTGGAAAAGGCTCCTCTCGTCTACTGGACCATCGCCGTCGCGTACATGATTTTTGGGGCCCACGATTGGGTCGCGCGCATTCCCATCGCCTTATCGGCCATTGCTCTCTGTGGAGTGACAGCCGCCTTCGGCGCGTGGGCATTCTCCAGGCGGGCAGGATTTTATGCGGGCCTTTGCATGGCCACCTGCATTGGGCTGTTCTTGTTCACCCGTGTCTTGATCCCAGATGTCATGCTGACTCTCACAGTCGCCGTCAGCATGTGGGCGTTTCTTCGTGCCCTCGACGAAGACGAGCCTTATCCGCGGCTTTGGGCCTTCGTGTTCGCCGCGAACCTGGGTCTCGGACTTCTGCTCAAGAGCCTGGTCGGCGTCCTGTTTCCGCTCGCCGCCGGTCTAATTTATCTTTGGATCACTCACCAGCTGTTCTCCTCCAACACTTGGCGGCGCTTGCGTCCCTTCAGCGGATTCCTGATCGTCCTGATCATTGCTGCGCCCTGGCATATTTTGGCGACCTTGCGCAATCCACCCTACTTCGCTTTCACGCTGCACAGCGGCCCTGGGCAATATCATGGTTTTTTTTGGTTCTTCTTCATCAACGAGCAATTGCTGCGTTTTCTGAACCTGCGTTATCCGCGCGACTACAACACGGTGCCCCGCTTTTATTTTTGGTCGCTCCATCTGGTCTGGCTATTCCCGTGGAGTGTGTACTTTCCCGCCATCGCCAAGCTTTCTTTCAAGCCAGTCGATCGCGCCGGCCGGACGCGGCTTCTGGCGCTTATTTTTGTAGCTTTTGTGCTGATTTTCTTTACCTTTTCCACGACCCAGGAATATTATTCGATGCCATGCTATCCGGCCCTGGCCCTGCTCTTAGGCTCCGCCATGGCTGGGGAAGGCGATTGGATACGGCGTGGTACTAGGCTACTCTCGGTGATTACGGCTTGCGCGGGACTCGCCACCCTCACTCTCTTTTTCCTGGCAAGGAATATGCCTGCTCCCGGCGACATTTCACAGGCTCTCAGCCAGCACCCCGGAGCTTACAAACTCTCTCTGGGGCATATGCAGGATCTCACGCTCGCTTCCTTCGCCTATCTTAAAGCGCCTCTTTTGATCGCTTCAGTGGCCTTCGTAATTGGCGCTCTCGCAACCTGGAAATGGGTGAACCAGCAAGCGTTCTTGGCTGCCGCGCTCATGATGGTCTTATTTTTCCATGCCGCTCGTTTGGCCATGGCCGTCTTCGACCCTTATTTGTCATCGCGCCCGCTGGCCCAGGCCATCCTGAAATCTCCCCAAGGCACCCTGATTGTCGATCATCACTATTACACTTTCTCTTCCATCTTTTTTTATACGGATCGCACGGCTCTGCTTCGCAACGGGCGTTTCTTCAATCTCGAATATGGCGCCTATGCTCCAGGCGTACCCGATGTGTTCATCGACGATTCCCAATTCAAAGATCTCTGGCGTAAACCGGAGCGTTCCTATATCGTCGCCAAACAAGAGGTTGTGCCTCAGCTGGAAACTCTGGTTGGCGCCGACCACCTCAACTTGGTGGCATCGAGCGGTGGCAAGGTGGTTTTAACCAATATTCCAGTTCCTGTTTCTCAATCTGAACGACAGAAGGCGGCTGCCACTTTTTAGGGCGCCTATCCATTTCAAGAGCAACGAAGCGTGAAAAACCCGTTCAACGCTGGCCTGAAAATGCCAGCTTCGGTAGAGTAAGAGTAAACGTAGGGTCCGCAGGGAAAATATCCAGGAGGCAACAATGAGAATTGCAGTGCTTGGAGGCGACGGTTACTGTGGGTGGGCAACCGCTTTATATCTGTCAAAGCAAGGGCATTCCATCGCCATTGCAGATAATTTCGCGCGACGGCAATGGGACCACGAACTGGGCGTCGAAACCCTTACCCCCATCCGCACTCTTTCCGACCGCATCCGGCTCTGGCGCGACCTCTCGGGTGAGACCATCGACCAGTTCGTTGGCGACGTCACCGACTACGATTTTCTCTCCTCGCTCATCAAGGAATTCGAGCCTGAGGCTGTAGTTCACTTCGCCGAACAGCGGGCCGCTCCTTATTCGATGATCGACCGCAAGCACGCAGTTTTCACCCAGGTGAACAACGTCGTGGGAACTCTGAATCTTCTGTTCGCCTTGCGTGAGTTTCAGCCCGATTCCCACCTCATCAAGCTCGGCACCATGGGCGAATACGGCACCCCCAACATTGATATCGAAGAGGGCTACATCACCATCGAGCACAATGGTCGGAAAGATACCGTTCCCTACCCCAAGCAGCCCGGCTCCTTCTACCATCTTTCCAAAGTCCACGACAGTCACAACATCATGTTCGCCTGCAAGGCATGGGGACTGCGCGCCACTGATCTCAACCAGGGCGTGGTCTACGGCACCATGACCGATGAAGTCGCCTTGGACGACGGGCTCATCAACCGCTTCGACTACGATGAAGTCTTCGGTACCGTCCTCAATCGTTTCTGCGTTCAGGCTGCCATTGGATACCCGCTCACCGTCTACGGAAAGGGAGGCCAAACTCGCGGCTTCCTGGATATTCGCGATACCGTGCGCTGCATCGAGATTGCCTGTTTAAATCCGGCCGCCCGCGGTGAGTGCCGAGTCTTCAATCAGTTCACCGAGCAGTTTTCAGTTTTGGATCTGGCCCGCATGGTGCAGGTCGCCGGAAAAAAGCTTGGCCTCTCGGTTGAAATCGATCACCTCCCCGATCCCCGCGTGGAAGCCGAGGATCACTACTACAATGCCAAACACTCTAAGCTCATCGAACTTGGTCTTCAGCCCCATCTGCTTTCCGACTCGCTGTTGGATTCACTCATGAACGTAGCTTTAAAGTATGCTGACCGGATCGATGAATCCGTCATGCTGCCACGCGTGAACTGGCGCCAGCCGTCTAACGAGCGCCGCTCCCACATCCATCCTGGTGCCGCGCCCATGGTCGGAGCTTCCTTGGAGGTCGTTAAAGTGTCCGGAAAGGACAATGGGAACCGCGGCTCTGCAAAAGGCGAGCGAAGGCTAAATCGCAAAATGGGAAGCTGACGCCGGCAAATTCTCAGCTTGCCGGCTCAGGCGTCACCGGCACAAGCCTGCCCTCGCGGATAAAGTACTCGGCATTCCGCCACCGTATACTTTTGCGCGTGAAGCTGGTCAGCCAAATGAAGAAAGCCAGGGCATCCCACGCTGGGATCAATCCCAGCTTCTTCCATAGCGAATTTTGCTTCAGGCCCCAAATGCCAACCATCCACGTCATCGCAAATCGCAGGGCAAGATACGTGCCGAGATACGCGAGCGCGGTCGCTCCCGTAGGATGAATCGCAATCGCGGCCAGAGACCAGGGCAGTCCCTGAGTAAGGAGCAGGCCCAAATGTCCCATTGGACGCAAGTGGCGCATAACTACAATCCACCGCAACCTTTTGTGAAATAAATCCCCGATGGAGCCGTAGTCAGGGACCGTCAAAATCGTGTAAGCAAGAAGTTGAACCTCGTAGCCCTGCTCGGCAATGAGCCGCCCCACCAGCAGATCATCAGCCGGACGATTCTTGATCGCATCATAGCCGCCAAATCCCGCCAGCCGCGTACGAGTGGTCGCAATAGTCGGCCCCAACGCAAATTTCACCCCGTCCAGCTGGCGCGCCACCAGAACCCCCGCGTAAAAATCGGAAAACATGCCAACTGTCTGAAGGCTGTCGGTGAGTGTTTTATCGTCAATCGACGTGTAAAAACACGTGACAGCCCCAACTTTGTCATTCGCTAAAGGCGCAACCACCGTTCGCAAGTAGTCGGGACGCACGCGCACATCGCTATCGCTGATGACCACGACCTCATGGCGAGCTTCGCCGACCAGATGGGCCAGTTTCAGCACTTTGTCGTTAGAACCGCTGGCGGGCGGGGCAATCACCACCCGAACCCGGCGCTCCGGAAAATCATCCGCTAGCTTCTTCAGAATAGGTACTGCCGGGTCCTCCTCGCTGCCGACGCAGAAAAGCATTTCGTAATCGGGATAGTCCTGCCGGCAGAAGCTGGCGAAGTTCTCGTAGGCGTCGGGGTCCAATCCGCGGATCGGCTTCAAACTACTCACCGGCGGAGTAAAGGCGCGCTTCTCTTCGCTGCCAATCGCAGTTCGCCGAAAAAATCGCCACGTGCTGAACAGCGCAATCACGTAATAAATAAACGGTATGGCTGCGACCCCAAGCGCCACATACCCGACGGGAGAAATCATAAAAACATTGCCCTCAATGGAACGAAGAATTGAGCATCAGACTAAAGCGTACGATCTCTTTCGTCCCCACATACGCCCACAGCAACCCCGACAATTTTGATCCGCCCCCTTGCCGAGCTCTTTCTGGAATCCAGTATCTCACTTGAGTGATTTCGCCCAATGCCTTCCCGTTGATAGAGAAAGTGCTGGTGCCGGGAGGGGGAATCGAACCCCCACAGGGCGGTTAGCCCCTGCGGATTTTAAGTCCGCTGCGTCTGCCAATTTCGCCATCCCGGCGTTACCTATAAATTACTGATTACAGGCATATTGTACTGGCCAATCCTGTTCTAGCCTAACGCGTGAAATGTGAAAGTGTATAAGTAAATGTTCCGGTTTTTAAGATTTCAACTCCCCAAGCGCAGGAAGAAACCTTGCCCGAGATGTGCTCTTTTCGGCGCTCTTGTCGCGCAAATGCAATCCTCCCTATTTTCGATTATCCTTGCTTGCGAAAATAGCGCGGAACGCTGTTTTCGGCGCTAAAAAACAGCTTGGCCCAAGATATCAACATTCCTGGCAAGAAAGTATCGCAGGGCAGCTATTCAGCCTTCGTGCCGGCGCCCCTGCCTCCTCAACTGAACTGGACGCCCCGGCTGATCCGGGCACTCTCGGACGGAAGAGCCGCTTCCATTCCCCTCGACATCGGATGACGTTCTACCCGGAAGTTATGCCCGAAAAGGGGCTCGCACAACCTGCCGTTAAGGCTCCTGAGCCGCTCCAAGTGTCGGTACCAGGCATCCGCTTTTAGGTCCGCTGCGTCTGCCAATTTCGCTATCCCGGCTCGCGTTCATTCTGGCCTACCAGTCCCGCGAGAAAATGGCTTTCCAGACACACCTCCACCAAATCGAGATTCACTCACAAGAGTTCGCTCAAATCAGTTCTCGCTCCAGATTGAAAGGGGAATCAGGTTAGGCGTGTGCCGCAGCCGATGGGCCGGCTGCAACCGGGGCAGGCATGCCTCGCTGCTTGCGCATCGCTTCGTGAAACTGGTCCGCGGTCAGGGTCTCGCCGTAGAATAACTGCAGCAACGGATCATCCGTATCCCCTGATCTCGGTTTTGTGGCGCCCGGCTGCGCTTCCAGACCTTCCGGTTCGACCAGCAGTTCGGGCAACAGTGTTCGGTTTTCAGTCAAAACGGCCAGCAATCTCTCTACCGCCGCGCGGTCTTCCGCTGTCGCTTGAATGAACTCAATCCCCATTCCCTTTTCAGGATGCATGATCCGCACCACGCCTTGAGCCCGCACCTCTACTCCCGCGGCCCTCATCGACAGCGCCACCCGGGTCGACGCCGGGAACGGCGACGCGATTTCCAGATAGCATCCGCCCACACTCAGGTCGGTCAGCTGGCAACGAATTGGCGGATCGTCCTGTTCCGCCTCCGGTGAATTCTGTTTCAGCCACTCGCGCAACTGCCGCTGTGCTTCCAGCGGCACCTGCTGAAATCTCAGTCCCGCCTGATCGGCCGTCCCCTCCCAGGCAAATTCCGCCGGCAATTCCAGCAGGATATCCGTTCCCGGCAAACTAAACGCGATCTGCCATCGCCCCGTAGGACGCCGTCCGCGCTGAATCTTGACCGCCATTCCGCCTTCGCTCAGGTCGACGGTCTGCACCTTCATATTATTTCCCGCTCCCGTGCTGCGCATGACCACCGGAATCTCGACCGCAATTCTTGCGTTGCGCCGCCGTTCGCTCTTCATCAAGGCCCGCGCCGCCCGGAAACTCGACTTCGCACGCTCGCTCGACACCGGCCGGTACAGCACGAAATGCGCCCCCACATCGAACACCGCCTTCAGCCCAACCACAGGCTCCACAATCGCCACTGCCACCGCCTGCTTGTTGCACGGAGCATTGCGAACGCTGCGCAGCACCTGGTTAGCGCCATCGTCGGCACAATCTACGATCACCGCCTCAAAGCGCTGCCGGGTCAGCTTGCGCAACGCACTGTCGGCGTCCAGGCACAGCTCCACTCCGATGTCCAGATCGCCCAGCACCCGGCGCAGTAACCTTTCGATCTTCGCGTCCGAGCACAGCAGCAACGCCTTTAGACTCATGGCTGACCTATCTAAGAAGTGAAATCCGCGAATGCCATCTTGGGGCTTCAGAAAGCCGTGACTGAATAAGACTCCCACCTAAACTCTATGTCCATCGGCCTGAGCGATCAATGGCTCTCCTGTGGGGCAGGTTACGGCCGTAACCTGCAGGTCTCTGCCTATTCCGCCCTTTGCAAAAGTAAATGGCTTGTTTTCAATTATTTACACATCAAACTAGACAGCCGTCCAAGAATTTTCATTGACTTTCGCCTCAATCGACTGTAGTCTCTCTTGTCTCCGGTTAGCTTCGCGTTCGGATCGTCGTGGGTCCAATTCCGTCCACGCGAAGCGCGCGCTCCAAGTTGCATCCTGTAGGCAGCGCGGAGAATCAAATAGTTATAGGGAATTTGCGGTCTTATCTCCAATAAGTGGAAAGGCATTTTTCATGGCCAAGCGACGCGGAAATCCGAACTGGGGCAAGCCTGAGCCGATCGGGCCCATCACCCCGACCATCACCGAATTCGAGCAGGTTGTACGCGAGTACAAACTCTCCCCCGACCAGTATCTCCGTTCCACCCGCCTGCGCGAGTGGGCTCGCCGCAACAAGAATTCCAAGTACATCCCCGAGCCTCTTCTCGAAGCCTGGGGTTTCGAAATCGAATCCACCCTGTAACCGTGTGGGGCGGGCACTCCTGCCCGCCCAGTTTTTAATGTAGCGACAGCCGCCTCGGCTGTCCGGCTTTTGATTTTATGTGGCGACAGCCGCCTCGGCTTTCCGGTTTTAATCTTGAATCCCAATCCCCCACCCGCCATACTGCTCTGACCACCACCTGCTAGCTCCCATGCTCGACGTCCTGAAAATCCCGCCCGCAGAACTCTTCTCCCTGCTGGCCGCAATCGGCTTCGCCGCCGGACTGAATCTTTACGCCACCGTCGCCGTCCTTGGCCTGCTCGCCCGCTTCGGCCACATGCCGCTTCCTCCCGGCCTGCTCCTGCTCGCCGGATGGCCGGTCATCCTGGCCAGCCTCGCCCTCTTCATCCTCGAATTCTTCGCCGACAAAATCCCCGCCTTCGACCTGTTCTGGAACGCACTGCACACTTTCATTCGCGTCCCGGTCGCCGGACTGCTGGCCTATCAGGCCACCGCCCAACTTCCACCCGCGCATCAACTGATGGCCACGCTGCTCGGCGCCGGCATCGCCCTAATCGCGCACAGCGGCAAAACCGCCGCCCGCGCCGCCGTAACTCCCTCGCCCGAACCGTTCTCCAACATCACGCTTAGCGTCGGCGAAGACATCCTCGCCATCGCCCTGACCTGGCTCGCCACGCGCCATCCCTACGTCGCCGGCACCCTCGCCACACTCTTCGTCATCATCATCGTCATGCTCGCCCGCTGGGTCATCCGCGCCATGCGCGCCTTGTTCCGCGGCGCCGAACACGAACTCGCGGGCTGAAGCCAATCTACTGTGCCTGCCTGATGTTCGTATTCTTTGTCGTTCGGAGTCACCACAACCGAGCCTGAGACTGGGGGGAAAGGCTGGTGGAGGGTCAAAACGTGTAATGGCCCGTTGACAGATGTTACGCCCGTAATCGTGCCGACCGTAAGGCTTACGGTGTCCAATGAGAGTATGCGCGTCTCTGGGGTCCGCCTTTATGTGCTTTTGCCCCTCGCCCAAATGGCAATCGCCGGAGTGCTGCTCCGCTGGTCCGAGCGATTCACAGCATTAACGCATTTGCAGGACATGCCCGGACCAGACCGAGCCTTCGTACTCTGCATCTCAATTAACGCACCTGTGTTTCTCCTGAGAGCTTTGTGGTTCCGTCATCTGTCCGGCTGGCACGACCACGCGTTGCTCATCGTTGTGATTGGCCTGCTGTGGTTTTGGGTGGCGTTCAGCATCCGTTCTTGGCAAAGTCGAAGGGCGGTGGGGATGTTTTCATGGAAACCGCTGCGATCGGCCGGAGACCTGCTTGTAACGGCTGTGGGAGCCCTGCTCGGCTTCGTTTTTGTAATGAATTTCCCCGAAGTGGTGATACGGATCAAATACTCCCGAGACTTCACCGACGCGCTGTGGATCGGTTCCGAGCCAGCACTTTTTCTGGCTTGGTCCATCGTGCTGATTTTCTTTTTCGTGCGTGATTTCATTCATTGTATTTACAGCGCAAAATCTGGCGATATTCAACTCCGCCCCCGGATAAAGTGAGCCGAGCGTTAGTCCACGCCCCGGTCTGACCGTCGCCGTTGACGTAAAATCCCGATCTCTAACAATGTCGGCAGTGTCAAGCACGTTTTGAAGCATACTTCTGCATGCACTCAAAAAAGAGCGCCATTTCGCTCTCGCAGGATGGTTTGCGCGTCTCCAACCTGGGCTCGCTCTGAATCGTTCGGGTCAGGAAC